>NZ_CP120983.1:3713599-4023066 GCF_030719215.1 Streptomyces sp. Alt3
CGGTCTCGGTCTCGTAGGTGACGGCGGCCCTGGCGGTCTCGGATTCGACGGCGGGTGAGAAGAGGGCGGCGGCGAAGCCGATGAGCAGGACGGCACCGATGACGCCGGCGGTGGTTCCGGCCTGGGCGAGCCAGCAGAACCCGGCGATGCGCAGGAAGCAGCCGGTGAGGACGACGGGCCGCGGGCCGTAGCGGTCGGTGAGGGCTCCGCCGACGACGAAGAGGCCCTGCTGGCTGAAGGTGCGCAGCCCGAGCACGAGTCCTACGAGCCATCCCGCCATGCCGAGCCCGTCGCCGAGGTGCGTGGCGAGGTAGGGCAGGACGGCGTAGAAGCCGGTGTTGAAGGCGAACTGGGTGGCGGTCAGGAGCCGGAGGTAGGGCCTGAGCTCCGGACCGGTGCCGGTGCGCGGGGCGCCTGCGGTTCCCGGGGCGCCCGGGGCGCCCGGGGCGCCCGGGGCGCCCGGGGCGCCCGGGGTTCCCGAGGTGCGCGGGGTGTTCGGGGCGTCCGGGGTGTCCGGGGTGTCCGTCGTCATCGGCGCGTCCTGCCGCGTACGGCAGCCGAGGTCAGCACGGCGAGCGCGCCGAGGCCGGCCAGCGCGGCGGCGGGGCCGAGGACGGCCCAGGGGGCGCGTTCGGCGTAGGGCATGTTCTCCGAGAGCATGCGTCCCCACTCCGGTGCCGGGGCGGGTGTCCCGAGGCCGAGGAAGCCGAGGGAGGCGAGCGCCAGGGCGATGGCGGGGACGCGCAGGACCGCGTGGCGTACGACCGGTGGCAGGACGCCCGGCAGGATGTGGCGGCGCAGCCGGTGCCACGGCCCGGCGCCCAGGGCGAGGGCCACGGTGACGTGCGGAGCGGCGCGTTCCTGGGCGAGCAGCGCGGAGGTGTGGGCGGCGAGCGGTGCCCAGGCGACGGCGGCGACGGCGACGGCCGCGCCCCAGGCACCCGGGCCGGCGATCCCCGCGACGACGAGGCCGGCCAGGACCGCGGGCAGGGCGTTGGCTGTCTCGGTGAGGGCTCCGGCGCGGGCCGCTCCGGCGAGTAGGCCGAGGAGCAGCGTCACGGCGCCGACGGCCAGGGCGGTGAGCACGGTGGTGGCCGCGCCGTGGCCGAGGCGTGCGAGTACGTCGCGGCCCAGGGAGTCGGTGCCCAGCGGATGCGCCGCCGAGGGTGCGGCGAGGCGGACGGCGGCATCGGCGTACAGGGGGTCGCGCAGCAGGCCGGTGAGGACGACGGCGACGAGGAGCGCGCCCAGCACGACCGCCCCGACGGTCACGGTGCGGCGCGCGGGGAGCTTCGGTGCGACGAGCGGGGGCAGGGCGCCGTCGGTCCGTGCGGGGCCGAGCAGGGCCCTGGAGCCGAGCCGGGCCGCGAGTCCGGCGGCGACGCCGAGGAGGAGCAGGAGCAGGACGCAGGCCTGGAGGACGGGGAGGTCCTGGGCCAGGGCGGCGGCGAGGGCGGTGCCGCCGAGGCCGGGGATGGCGTAGAGCGTCTCGACGGCGACGGCGCCTCCGGTGAGCCCGACGACGACGAGGCCGATCTGGGGCAGAAGCGCGGGCAGGGCGCGGCGCAGGGCGTGGACGGCGATCCTGCGGGCGGGCATCCCGTGGGCGGTGGCTGCGCGCGCCCAGGGTTCCGCGAAGACGGCGGGCAGCGCGTCGTCCAGGAGCCGCCCGAGCAGCGCGCCGGCGGGGACACCCATCGCGAGGGCGGGCAGGACGAACTGGTCGGCGCCGCCCCAGCCGAGGGCGGGGAACCAGCCCAGCTGTACGGCGAGGACGGTGGCCAGCACGGCGGCGAGGAGGAATTCCGGGAGGGCGGCGAGCACGGCGGCGCCGACGCCCGCCCTGGTGGTGACGAGGCGGCGGTGGGCGCCGCGCCGGAGCGTTCCGTTGGCGAGGGCGAGTGCCAGGAGGACCGCGACGGCGAGCGAGGCGCCCATGAGGGTGAGTGAGACGCCGAGTGCGGACGTCACGTCGGGGCCGACCGGCTGCCCGGAGACCCAGGACTCCCCCAGGTCGCCGCGCGGCAGTCCGGACGCCCAGGCACCGAGGACGTGCAGCGGCCCGCCGTCGAGTCCGGTCTCGGCACGGATCGCGTCGAGCACGGCCGGCGTGGGCGGACGGTCCGCGTAGCGGGCGTGCAGGATGGTCAGCGCCGGATCGGTACGGGTCAGCCTGGGCAGCAGGCCGATGACGGCCACGACGGCCAGGAGCGCACCGAGACGTCCGGCCAGGTACTTCACCCGGTCACCCGATGCGGGTGTCGGCGGTGATGAGGGTGCGTTCCATCGGGTCGAGTGCGACGCCTTCGACCCGGGCTTCGTCGTAGCCCTGGACGAAGCGCTCGTGGACGAGCGGCACGAGCGCGTCGGCGCCCAGGACGGCGGCCTCGGCGGTCATCTCGGCGCCGTGGCGGGCGTCGGTGGCGCGCAGTGAGGCGGCCTTGTCCACGGCCGCGTCGACGTTCCTGTCGCAGAGCTGGGAGATGTTGAAGCTGCCGTCGCAGGTGAAGTCGGAGGAGAGGTAGGAGACGGGGTCGGCGGTGTCCAGGAGGGTGTTGCGGGCCTGGATGAACGCGTCGTACTTCCCGGCGAGCGCGTCGGCCTCCATCTGCGCGTAGTCGCGGACCACCTGCTTGACGGTGAAGCCGCGCTTCTCCAGCTGCTGCTGGACGAGCGTCGCGACTTCGGGGAGTTCGGGCCGGTTGGTGTAGGTGGCGAGGACGATCTCCTTCGTCTTCGCCACCTCCTCGCGGCTGGCGGACGGGGTGCGTCCGGTGGGTGCGGTGCGCTTGCCGGCGGCCCAGGGGATGCCGGGGCCGAGCAGTCCCTTCGCGGTGTCCGCGCGGCCCTCGTAGACCCCGTCGACCAGGGCCTCGGAGTCGATGGCCTCGCGGGCGGCGGCGCGCATGGCCGGGTCGGCGAAGACCCCGTGCTCCGTGTTGAGCGAGAGGCCGTTGGTCCGGGCGGAGGGGAACTCGTGGACGTACGGGTCACCGAGGAGGGAGGCCTGTGCGATCGGCACGTACTCGGCGACGTCGACGGCCTTCGTGCGCAGCGCGTTGGCGCGGGCGGTGCCGTCGGCGGCGAAGGTGACGTCGACGCCGGGGGCCTTCGCCTTGTCGCCCCAGTAGTCGGCGTTGCGTTCGAGGGTGGCGGAGACCGCGCCATTCACTCCGGCCAGGGTGAACGGGCCGGTGGCGTGACCGGCGGGGTTCACCTTGCCGTTCCCGTAGGCGCCGGCGGAGAGGATCGTGAGGGACGGGTTGGCGAGCCGCTGCGGGAGGAGGGGGTCCTCGGCCTTCGTGACGATCCGTACGGTGTCCGTGCCTGTGGCCGTGGCCGTCAGGGCGGTGTCGGACAGCACGCGGGGCAGCGGGGACGCCTTGCCCGCGGCGGTGAGGGAGCGGACGACGGCGTCCGCGTCGACCTTCGCGCCGTCCTGGAAGACGGCGTCGCGGAGGGTGAAGGTCCAGGTGGTGGGGTTGTCCTGTTTCCAGGACGTGGCGAGTGCGGGCCCGGCGGCGCCGTTCCTGTCGAGGGTGGTGAGGCCCTCGATGACGGCGAGCCGGCTGAGGGTGACCGCGTCGTCCCCGTACGGCGACATGGCCTGGGCGGGCGGGAAGGCCATGACGACCCGGAGCCGCTGCGCGTCGCCGGACGCCCCGGAGCCGTTCGACGAGGAACAGGCGGCGAGCGGGAGGAGCAGGGCGGCGGTGGCGGCGGCCACCGGCAGCGGGAAGCGGCGGGACGTAGGCATGACGAAGACCCTATATGAAAACGATTATCATCCGATATTTGCGGTGATCAGCCTGGCCGGAGCGGGCATCGGCAGCTCGAAGTGGATGATGCCCTGACCTCCGTCCGGCAGCGCGCGCTCGTCGCAGACCTCGTGCGCGAGCGACCGCCAGAACGGCTCGGCACCCGGCACGGCCGGATCGGTGTGCAGATAGAGCGAGGTGTAGCCGCCCGCCCGCACGGCGAAGTCGCCGAGCTCCCGCACCAGCATGCGGGCCAGGCCGTGCCTGCGGTGTTCGGGGCGTACGTAGATCCGGCACAGCTGGGCCGTCGCACCGGAGGGGAAGCGGTCGGCCACCCACTGCGGGTTGGGCGGCGCCTGCGGCCCCCGGTCCCGCACCGCGCCGGTGGCCACGACCTCGCCGTCGCGCACGACGACCATGAGCGTGCAGCGCGCGGGACGCAGATAGGCACCATCGAGATCGATGATGTCGGCGTGCCAGCGGGGCACGTAACCCGAGCGCAGGTCGTGGTAGACGGTGTCCAGCATCACGGCCCGCGCGCCGCCGACGTCCTGCGCGGTGGCCGTCCGCAGGACGTAGCCGTCCGCACCGGCCGGCGCGTCCGGCATCTTCGTCGCCTCGGCGGTCGCGCTCACCACTGACGCTCACCCTCGCTCTACGCTGATACGGCACCTCACCTGCCGTCTCAGCGTACGTGCAAGCGATGCGCAATAAGGAGGCGGGGCCTCATGGTGCGGCATCCACCGCCGCACCATGAGGCCCCGCCTCCCCCGCGTCAGCCCTCGGCGCGGTAGACCAACGCCGTCGCGATGCCCGCGATGCCCTCGCCCCGGCCGGTGAAGCCGAGGCCGTCGGACGTGGCGGCGGAGAGCGAGACGGGTGCGCCGATCGCGTCGGACAGCACCTTCTGGGCCTCCTCCCGCCGCTTGCCGATCTTCGGCCGGAGACCGACGACCTGCACCGCGACGTTGCCGATCCCGAAGCCCTCGGCACGCACGATCCGCGCGGCTTCGGTGAGCAGGGTGACGCCGGACGCTCCCGACCACTCCGGGCGGCCGGTACCGAAGTGCCGGCCCAGGTCACCGAGACCCGCGGCGGAGAACAGGGCGTTGCAGGCCGCGTGGGCCACGACGTCCGCATCGGAGTGTCCGGCGAGGCCGGGGCCCTCGCCCTCCCACAGCAGCCCGGCGCACCAGAGTTCGCGGCCCTCCTCGAAGGCGTGGATGTCGGTCCCGATGCCCACGAGCGGGATCACGGGGGCCGGCCGCTGCTGCTTCGCTGTCTCAGAATCCATCGTTCGCCCTCCGGCGTGCGAGAACGGCCTCCGCCAGGACCAGGTCCAGGGGGCGGGTCACCTTGAACGCTTCCTCGTGGCCGGGCACGACGACGACCGGCGCACCCAGCCGCTCGACCATGCCCGCGTCGTCGGTCGCACCCTCACCGTCGACGGCCACGCTCCCGTGCGCCCGGACGAGCGTGTCCCGGTCGAAGCCCTGGGGTGTCTGCACGGCCCGCAGCCGGGCCCGTACGGGAGTCGAGAGAACCGGTTCCGGGGCGCCCGGCTCCGCCGGCTCGACCTCCTTGACCGTGTCTGCGAGGGGAAGCGCGGGAACGACGGCCGGAGCCCCGTCCCGTACGGCCTCGATGACGGCGTCCACGGTGTCGACGGGCACGAGGGGCCGGGCCGCGTCATGGACCAGGACGACGGAGACGTCGTCCGGCAGGGCGTCGAGGCCGAGCTTCACGGACTCCTGCCGCGTCGCCCCGCCGGGCACCACGACGTAGTCGGTCCGCTCGGGCAGGGCGTGCCCGTCGATGAGGTTCTTGACCTCGGCCGCGCCGTCCGGGGGCGCGACCAGGACCACGAGGGTGACGGCACGGGAGGCGGCCATGGCGCGCACGGCGTGGATCAGCATGGGCGTACCGCCGAGCGCGCGCAGCGCCTTCGGGGTACCGGGTCCAAGCCGCACGCCGCGGCCCGCCGCGGGGATCACCGCCGCGGTACGCGAGGGGCTCGGTTCAGCAGGCGTCGGTGACATCGATGACATCGGTTGCACTCCGAAGCTTCGGCAGGTTTGTTTCCACCGCCGACATGGGTATGGCCTGGGCGTACCCCGACCGTAGGTTGGGGAATGAGCCGTGCGCGACGCTCGGCCGGACCGGGACCCCTTCCGTGACCCCTGGTCGGCCGAGCGGCAGCGGGGCTCGGGGGAGATGGCTGGAGGGACGAGGGCGCGGCGTCGGCTCTGCGGGTGGATCCGCTTTCCGGATGGATCCGCCGGTGGGATCCACGTGGATCTTCCGTTCGGATCCGAACATGCCGCAGCGCCCGACGACTCACCGTGCATACGGCTGGTCAGCGGGCACCGCGGCATATCTTCTACGACCGGATTCGGTTCGCCGGCGTCATCCGGTCACCGGTGTCGTCCGGTTCAGGACGCGAGGACCTCGTCGAGCAGAGCCTCGGCCTTGTCCTCGTTCGTGTTCTCCGCGAGAGCGAGCTCGCTCACCAGGATCTGGCGGGCCTTGGCGAGCATGCGCTTCTCACCTGCGGAGAGTCCACGCTCACGCTCGCGACGCCACAGGTCACGCACCACTTCGGCGACCTTGATGACATCGCCGGAGGCGAGCTTCTCAAGATTTGCCTTGTAGCGACGGGACCAGTTCGTCGGCTCCTCGGCATACGGTGCGCGCAGCACCTCGAAGACCCGGTCCAGGCCTTCCTGCCCGACTACGTCGCGCACACCGACGAACTCCGCATTGTCTGCCGGTACGCGAACGGTCAAGTCGCCCTGGGCGACCTTGAGCACCAAGTAGGTCTTGTCCACGCCTTTGATCTGGCGAGTTTCGATAGCCTCGATCAGCGCGGCCCCGTGATGGGGATAGACCACGGTGTCGCCAACCTTGAACGTCATGTGACAGGTACCCCTTCCGTGGCTATCCAGAGTAACACGAGAACAGCATCTCCTGAATGGCGTTTTCGCAGGTCAGGGCATATCTCGGGGCTTGACAACTGCAACACGAACGTGCTGCGGGAGCCTTCCGGAAGGCGATATTCGCAGGTCGGAGCGGGCGTGCGGCCACCCTGAAACACACGCGTCACACATGCCGGAAGACCTCCAGAAGGGGCTGAATATCCCGTTTTGCCGGGTTCCGGATGGTGAACTTTCCGTACTCCGTTCGGACCTCGATCACCCGTACGGCCCTAAGCGTCGATGGCCATTGAAATTGATCAACGGCCCGGGCCGGGTGGATTATGCACGGGAAATGCGCCGCGGTCCGGAAATCGATCATCGGCCCGATCAACACACTGATCAGCCGCGCTTTGTGAACGCCGCACGAATCCTCACCGCTGGAAGGACGGCCGTGACGCGACGGAGCGATGTCCGTGCCGCGTGCGGAAGGCGCCGGTCCGAAGGTCGAAGGGCGCCAGGGGGCGGGTCGGGTGCGGGCCCGGGACGACGGCTCGGTAACCTGAGCCCGCTGACACACACTTAGGGCGGCTTTACGGCCGCTCGGGCCTTCCTGTCCGCAGAGTCCGAAGTCCGCAGTCCGAACGTTCAAGGAGTTGCCGCCGCCGTGAGCCGCAGCCTTCGACACGGCGCCCTCGCCGCCACTGCCCTCGTGTTCCCGATCGCCGCACTGTCCGCGTGCAGCGCGGGCAACGACGCGCAGACGCTTCAGGTCAGGCCGGACAACGCAGCCACCGCTGTCGACAACATCAAGATCCAGAACCTGAACATCATCACCCAGCCCGAGGCGGACGCCGAAGGCCCGGCGGTCGTCGCCGCCACCCTCTTCAACGACGGCACGAAGCAGGAGGTCGTGGAGAAGATCGCTCTCCCCGGCACCGGCACCACGGTGAAGCTGCAGGCCGCCAAGGGCAAGGGACCGCTCGTTGTCCCGGCCGGCGGGCGGGTCGTCATCGGCGGGAAGAACAACGCCTCGGCGGTGATCGAGGACGGCCGCAAGGCAGGGGCCAACGGCAACGTGCAGGCCGTCGCCTTCACGTTCAGCGAGACGGGCGACATCGAGCTCGGCGCCGCCATCGTCCCGGCGACCAGCTTCTTCGAGGGCTTCGGCCCGAGCGCGCTGCCCTCTGCGAAGCCCACCGCCACGCCTTCGGAGTCCGCGTCGGGCTCCGCCTCCGAGACGCCGGGCGAGGAGTCCGGGAGCCCCTCGGACACGGCCACGGACGAAGCCGCCGCCGACCACTGATCGCGCATGCCGCACGCGTGGGGGGTGTCTCCGTCGGAGACACCCCCCACGTAGCTCGCGGCCCGCGGTCTACGGCTCGAACTTGTAGCCCAGACCACGCACCGTCACCAGGTAGCGCGGTGCTCCCGGGTCGGGCTCGATCTTGGCGCGCAGCCGCTTGACGTGGACGTCCAGGGTCTTGGTGTCACCCACGTAGTCCGCGCCCCAGACCCGGTCGATCAGCTGCATGCGCGTCAGCACGCGCCCCGCGTTGCGCAGGAGCATCTCGAGCAGGTCGAACTCCTTCAGCGGGAGGTCGACCTTGCCGCCGGAGACCGTGACGACGTGGCGGTCCACGTCCATCCGGACCGGACCGGCCTCCAGAGCGGCAGGGGTGACCTCCTCCGGCTCACCGCGGCGGCGCAGGACGGCGCGGATGCGGGCCACCAGCTCCCGCGAGGAGAAGGGCTTGGTCACGTAGTCGTCGGCTCCTATTTCCAGGCCGACGACCTTGTCGATCTCGCTGTCCTTGGCGGTGACCATGATCACCGGGACGTTGGACCGGACGCGCAGTTGCCGGCAGACCTCCGTACCGGGCAGGCCCGGCAGCATCAGGTCGAGCAGCACGAGGTCGGCACCGTTGCGCTCGAACTCGTCGAGGCCGTCGGGTCCGGTGGCCGCGATGGCCACCTCGAAGCCTTCCTTGCGGAGCATGTAGGACAGGGCGTCGCTGAAGGATTCCTCATCCTCGACGACAAGCACTCGGGTCACGGAAGAGCCTCCGGGGCGGGGAATGTTTCAAGAGAATCGGTCTCGTACGGCCCGTCGCCGTCAACAGCGTCGTTGACGACCAGGGGTCCGCCGTTGGTACGACCCCGTACGACGCCCGACTCGGGCAGCCGCAGGGTGAACGTGGAGCCCTGTCCCTCAGAGCTCCATACGGTGACCTCCCCGCCGTGCGAGGCGGCCACATGCTTGACGATGGCGAGGCCGAGACCGGTGCCACCGGTGGCCCGTGAGCGGGCCGGGTCGACGCGGTAGAACCGCTCGAAGACACGTTCGCGGTCCTTCTCGGAGATACCGAGGCCCTGGTCGGTCACGGCTATCTCGATCAGGTCCCCGCCGGGTGCGACCATCTTCCGCACCGCGATGCCGACACGGGTGCGGGCGGGGCTGTAGTTGACGGCATTCTCCACGAGATTGCCGAGGGCGGCCGCGAGCTGGCTCCTGTTCCCCCAGACGAAGAGATCGGCGGTGCCGCCCGAGGCCATGGTGATCTGCTTCGAACCGGCCTGCTGACGGCACCGGTCGATCGCCTCGTCGACCAGCTCCTCCACCCGGACGGGCTCGGCGTCCTCCAGCGGGTCGTCGTTCTGCACCCGGGAGAGGTCGATGAGCTCCTGCACGAGATTGGTCAGCCGGGTCGCCTCGATCTGCATGCGGCCGGCGAACCGCTCCACCGCCTCGGGATCGTCGGAAGCGTCCATGACGGCCTCGGAGAGCAGGGAGAGCGCGCCCACCGGGGTCTTGAGCTCATGGCTGACATTGGCGACGAAGTCGCGTCGCACCGCCTCTATGCGGCGGGCCTCCGTCAGGTCCTCGACCAGCAGCAGGACCAGGCGGGAGCCCAGCGGGGCCACCCGGGCGGAGACGGCCAGCGCCTCGCCCCGGCCCGTCCCGCGGCGCGGGAGGTCCAGCTCGACCTGTCGTATCTCACCGTCGCGCCGGGTGTCCCTGGCCATGTGCAGCATCGGCTCGACCGCCAGACGCCCGCCCCTGACCAGGCCCAGCGCATACGCGGCGGAGCTGGCCTTGACGACGCTGTCGCTCTCGTCGAGCACCACGGCGGACGAGCTGAGCACGGAGAGGACCGTGTCCACGCCCGGGGGGAGCGCGGCGTTGCCGTCGGGGCGCAGGGAGGTGCGCGTCGGGCGCTTCTGCTCGCGTTCGCTCCAGCGGAACGCCAGCATGGCGATCACACCGGTACAGAGCCCGGCGATCGCGGCAGCTGCGGCGACCGCCGCGTTCACGTCCATGCTTCAAGGTTATGCGGGCTCGCCGACTCTCTCCCAGCCATCCGGGTGCCATCTCGAACACTCGTCGCCCAGAGTTCACCAAGGGGAAAGTGACGGTTCACTTCGGGGGCCGGATCCCGACGCGTTGGCCCCCCACCGTGGCAGCGTGGGGGTCGGCCCCAAGACCCCGGCCTCAGCAAGGATCTGGAGAGGGACTTCCATGCGCGACGCTTATCACGAGGAACTCGATTCGATCGGCGAGGGCCTGGTCGAGATGGCCCGGCTCGTCGGCTCGGCGATCGGACGGGCCACGACGTCCATGCTCGACGCCGATCTCAAGCTCGCCGAGAGCGTGATCGCCGCGGACCAGAAGGTCGACGACCTGCAGCACGACCTGGAGGCCCGCGCCATCGCGCTGCTGGCCCGCCAGCAGCCGGTCGCCACCGATCTGCGGATCGTGGTCACCTCGCTGCGGATGAGCGCCGACCTGGAGCGCTCGGGCGACCTCGCCCAGCACGTGGCCAAGCTGGCACGGCTGCGCTTCCCCGCGTCGGCGGTGCCGCACGACCTGCACGCGACCATCCTGGAGATGGGACAGCTCGCCCAGCGGCTCATGGCGAAGGCCGCCGAGGTGATCATCACGAAGGACGTCGACCTGGCGCTCCAGCTGGAGCAGGACGACGACGAGATGGACCTGCTGCACCGGACGCTGTTCCAGCACCTGATGGACGACCGCTGGAAGCACGGCATCGAGACCGCCGTCGACGTCACCCTGCTCGGCCGCTACTACGAGCGCTTCGCCGACCACGCCGTGTCGGTCGCCAAGCGTGTCGTCTACCTGGTCACGGGTGAGCACGCGGACGAGATCCAGGCGGCCGCGTCGGTGGAGGGCGCCTGATCCGGGCGGCTGCGCGGCTGGAGCGCTGATCGAGCCGGCCACGTCGGTGGAGCGGGCCTGAACCAGGTGGCGGCGCTGCTGGAGCGGGCCCGTTCCAGGCGGCCGCGCTGCTGGAGTGGGCCTGATCCAGGACGGCCGCTGGAGTGGGCCTGATCCAGAACGGCTGCGCTGCTGGAGCGGGCCTGGTCCGGGCGGCGGCGACGGTGGAGGGGCGCAAGGGGCGCAGTCGTCACGCCGGCCGCACCTCAGCTTCGGTGCCCGTGCGCCGTTGATGCGCCCTCGCTGCTGGGCATGCAAGGGGTGCGGGGGCGGTGCGGCATGCCTGCGGCCCCCGTCGTCGGCATGTGTGCCCACGCATGTGCCGTACGCCGTCGAGTCGTACGCCCTGAGGAGGAACCATGGCCGATTCACCCATGACCGAACCCCAGCAGGAGCCCCCGACCGAAGTGGTGCACCTGCCCCTGCTGGGAGCCTGTGGCTGCGGCTCGGGCTGCGGGTGCGGCTGCCAGTCCGGCGCGCCGTGCCAGTGCGGCGGCTGAGAGGGCCGAAGCCTGTGCCGGTGCCCCGCGACGGACGCGAGTCCGTGGCGGGGCACCGACGCCGTCAGGCGTCTCGGACAGCGGGCCGTCGACCATGTGCCGCGCCTCGGACAGCGGGTCTCATCTCAGGCCGGCGCCCGCCCGTCGCGACTCAGACAGCGGGCTCGGCGACCGTCGCCCGCTCCTCGGGGGCGGGCGACGCCGCGACGACCGGCTCCGGAAGATCCAGTTTCCGCATCAGCAGCCAGTAGCCGAACGCGGTCACCGTGCCGAGTACCGCGCAGGTCCCCCAGAGCCAGGCCGCCCCGTAGTGGTCGATCACGAAGCCGGACATCAGCGGGGCGACGAGCGCCGCGACCGACCAGGACATCGTGTACATGCCCTGGTAGCGGCCCCGGCCGTGAGCCGGGGACAGCTGTACGACGATGCCCGTCTGCGTGGGCGCGTTGACGATCTCGGCGAGGGTCCAGACGCACACCGTGAGCGCGTACACCCCGACCGAGCCGGCGAAGGCCGTCAGCCCGAAGCCGTAGCCCGCGATCAGGGACGAGAGGATCAGCAGCCGGCGCGGATCGCGATGCTGGATGAACCGGGTGACGGGGATCTGCAGGGCCACGATCAGCACACCGTTGACGGCGATCGCCGTGCCGAAGTCGGAGCTGGACAGCCCGTCCGTACCCATGGCGACCGGCAGGCCCACGTAGCCCTGCTGGAAGATCAGCGCGACCAGGAACGACAGCCCGACGACTCCCATGTAGCGCCCGTCGCGCAGGACCGTGGTCAGCTTCACGTCGTCCGGCGCGGGGGCTCCGGCAGCCCTGGGCGCCACCTCGGGCCGGGACTCGGGCACCTTGAGGAAGACGACGACCGCGCAGAGCAGCGTCAGGGCGGCCTCGCCCATGAAGCCGGCGAGGTAGCTGTACTCGGCGATGAACCCGGCCGCCGCGGACGAGACTGCGAACCCCAGGTTGATCGCCCAGTAGTTGAGCGAGAAGGCCCTGACCCGGTCCTCGGGCCGGACGATGTCGGCCATCATCGCCTGCACGGCCGGCCGGGACGCGTTGCTGGCCATACCCACGACGAAGGCAACGCCCGCGATGGCCGCCGGATGAACCATGAAGCCGAGCACGGCCACGGACACGGCGGTCGAGAGCTGGGCGATCAGCATCGTCGGACGGCGCCCGAGCCGGTCCGTCATCACGCCGGCACCCAGCGAGGACACGACCCCGCCGAGCCCGTGTAGGGATGCGACGAGACCGGCGTACGAGGCCGAGTAGCCCCGGTCCAGGGTCAGATAGAGCGCCATGAAGGTGGCGACGAACGCACCGAGGCGGTTCACCAGCGTGCTGGTCCACAGCCACCAGAACTCCCTGGGGAGACCGGCGACCGTCTCGTGTGCCGCCTTTCTCAGACCGGCGACGGACATGGGTTCCCCCCGGGGCGACGTGCGTGTACGGAATGGGCGCCGGCCTGCCCTGTGTAAGTGGCCCGGCGGCAGTCCGAACATTACGAAGAGGGATTCCCCGGCCGCCACTCAATTGACGCCGCCCGTCAATCGTCGGTCCCCGGCCAGACTCCGGCCCGGTCCCGGTCCGCCCCTTGGCCGGGCGCGCGGTGGCTACGCGGGTTCGATTACGCTCGGACCCATGGCCGACGCACCGTACAAGCTGATCCTCCTCCGCCACGGCGAGAGCGAATGGAACGCGAAGAACCTGTTCACCGGATGGGTGGACGTAGACCTCACGGACAAGGGCGAGAAGGAGGCGGTCCGCGGCGGTGAGCTGCTCAAGGACGCCGGCCTGCTCCCCGACGTCGTACACACCTCGCTCCAGAAGCGCGCGATCCGCACCGCCCAGCTCGGGCTGGAAGCCGCCGACCGCCACTGGATCCCCGTGCACCGCTCCTGGCGCCTGAACGAGCGCCACTACGGCGCCCTCCAGGGCAAGGACAAGGCCCAGACGCTCGCCGAGTTCGGCGAGGAGCAGTTCATGCTCTGGCGCCGCTCGTACGACACCCCGCCGCCGGCGCTCGAGGACGGCACCGAGTTCTCGCAGAGCGCCGACCCGCGCTACGCGACGATCCCGCCGGAGCTGCGCCCGCGCACGGAGTGCCTCAAGGACGTCGTCGAGCGCATGCTGCCGTACTGGTACGACGGCATCGTCCCGGACCTCCTCGACGGCAAGACCGTCCTGGTCGCCGCCCACGGCAACAGCCTGCGCGGCCTGGTGAAGCACCTGGACGGCATCTCCGACGACGCCATCTCGGGCCTCAACATCCCGACCGGCATCCCGCTCGCCTACGAGCTGGACGCCGATTTCCGCCCCCTGAAGCCGGGCGGCACGTACCTGGACCCGGACGCGGCGAAGGCTGCGATCGAGGCTGTGAAGAACCAGGGCAAGAAGAAGTAGAGAACGCGATCATGCTCCCGACCTGCGCATACGGCGCGGGGCGGGGGCATTTTCATGGCCTGGGCCCTCTTCGGGCCCTCAAGCCGTGTGACCGGAGCGCTCGCCCGAGAGCGGCCGAGCCTGGGCCCGGCTGCTCGGCATGAGGTGCGCGTACGCCTTCAGCGTGGGCCCGGGGTCGGGGTGCCTGAGGTACTCGGCGACGGCCTTCGGCCAAGCCCTACGACCGTCGGCCCGAGGACAACGAAGCTTGATCACGCAGGTCAGGCCTCGTGCTGGGTCCTGAGTGCGAACCGCTCATGATGACCTCATGGAGAACGCGGTCGAGAAGATCAAGGTCTGGTTCCGGTTCGTCCCCCGCGAGGGCTGGCTTCCGCAGGACACCGAAGGACTGTGGGCGACGAGGCTCGGAGAGGACACGGCCCGCGTGCAGAACGCTCCGTTTCTGCAGGACGGTGTGGCCGAGGGCGACGTCGTGCGGTTCGAGACAGGTGCCGACGGGCTTCACTGGGCTGCCGGGCGCGTCAGTTCCTCCGGTAACTGCACGATTCGGGTAGTGCCCGTTCCATCCGGTCCGCTGGGTCGCAGCGCGCGGGCCGTGCACCAACGCCTGTCGGCATTCGGCCTCGGCGGTGAGGTCTTCAGCGCGGAGTTCCCCATGGTGGCCTTCACGGCACCGGCCGGCGCCGACTTCGCCGGGATCAAGAGGCTGCTGGAACAAGGTGAGCGAGAAGGGTGGTGGCACCACGAAGTCGGCTGCGGCACGGAGGAGTGGTGGAGCGCCTGAAACTGCATGATCGGCTCGCTGTCCCACGAGTTCAGAGGCGCCGCCGTCGTCGGTCCGCTCACCAGCGCTGCGGAACACACCGAGAACGGCCTTAAAGACGTTGCGCCCGATCTCGCCGTGTCGCCCAAGTCCGCTGAGCCCGGCGCCTGGTGACCACACAAAACTGAACTGGCACCAGTGTCTGGCGCCCGGCCATGGTGACGCCACGGACCAAGCAGGTTGACGGCTATGGCAGTTGCCGGCCCGGTAGACGCGCGCACCACCATCTGCGCCTCTGGCCGGGGGGTGCTCAGCGGGCGCTCCCCTGGCCCGCCTGAGCCGCAAGCAGATCCTCGACTCCGAGCGTCACACGCTAACGTGGCCCCCACACTGCTTGTTACCCCTGGGCACGCTTCTCGCGGCACGGGCGGGCGGGGTGCGGGAGCAAGGAGATCGGGGAGAGCGACCATGGGCGAGTCTTTGAGGACCTTCGTCGGCGGCACCGAGGTCGAGGTGCCGAACAGCATTCCCGCGATCCGTGCCGCGCTGCCCGAGGAGAGACGCGAGGAGTTCGAGCAAGCGATCAACGAGGCCGGGGTGCACGAGATTCAGGCCGTCATGCGGCACTGGATGCTCGAGGCCGTACCCGACCCCGAAGCCGAGCGGATCCTGGACCGGCTCGCTCAGGACGAGGCCGAGAGGCGGAACGTCGCTTGAGTTTCCGCATCTCCTTCGCGCCGCCCGCCGACGACACCCTTGCCAAGATGCGCGACGCCGACTCGTTCCGCGACGAGATGGCCCGCACCCTCGGCTCGGATCCGTACGGACACGCCTCGACCCCCGTGAAGAGTGAACGCGACCGGCGCGAGGCGACGGTGTACGGGGCCATCATCCTCTACTACGTCTCCGGTTCGGTGCTGACGGTCACCGTGGTCAGGCTCGTACCGCTCCCCTAGCCGGCCCGTCACCGCTGCCGCGCGTCGGCCTGTCGCCGCTCCCCTCGCCGGCCCGCGCCCGGTACGAGGCTCCACGCCGCGATCCGGCCCGTCATCCGAGCCTGACCTGGCGGCCGTTGTCCCCGAGCGACTCCAGCAGACCGCGCAGATCGTCCGCGACCCGGTCCCGCTCCTCCTCCGTGAGGCCCGACAGCAGACGGTTCTGGTTGGCCACGTGGTCCACCAGCGCCCGGTCGATCAGCTCCCTGCCCGCCTGCGTGAGGGAGACGTGCACGCTGCGGCCGTCCTCCGCCCGTCGGGTGCGTACGACGAGCTCCCGTTCCTCCAGCCGGTCCAGTCGCTGGGTGATGGCACCGGACGTGACCATCGCAGACCGCATCAGCTCGGCGGGCGTCAGCCGGTGAGGTGCGGGGCTGCGTCGCAGGGTGGCGAGGACGTCGAACGCCGCCGCGTCGAGATCGTGCGCGCCGAAGACCACGCGCTGCTCAGCCTCGACGATCCGGGCGAGGCGCTTGATGCGGCCGATCACCGCCATCGACGAGGAGTCCAGTTCGGGGCACTGCTCCGCCCACTGCGCCAGCACGCGGTCCACATGGTCACTCATGGGGTCAGCATATCTTTACCTTAGAGTTGAGATACCTGGTTGCTTAGCGCTAAGCAAAAACGTTACGGTCCTGCCATGACGCAGGACCCAGAACCCATGACCGCGCGACAGGCGCTCCATGCACGCCGCAGCATCCGCCACCACCTGCCCGGTCCGCCCCCCGACCGTCGCCCGTCCGGCCGCGACGACCTCCGCGTCGCGATACCGATGCCCGCGGGAACGCATGCGGGGGGCGGGACCCGATGAAGGGCGACCGGATCGCGGCCGACTCCGCGCTCACCGCGCTCGCGCCCCTGGTCTGGGGTTCGACCTACCTCGTCACCACGGAACTGCTGCCTTCCGACAGACCTCTGCTCGCCGCGACCCTCAGGGCACTGCCCGCCGGTCTGATCCTCCTCGCGATCGGCAGGACCCTGCCGCGCGGCAACTGGTGGTGGCGCGCCACCGTCCTGGGGACGCTGAACATCGGCGCCTTCCTCTATCTGCTCTTCGTCGCCGCGTACCACCTTCCCGGCGGGGTGGCCGCACTGGTGATGGCCGTGCAGCCCACAGTCGTCCTCGTCCTGTCGGCGCTGCTGCTGAAGGAGCGGATCACGCTGACACATGCCGCCGCCTGCGCCCTCGGCGTCGCGGGTGTCGGTCTGCTCGCCCTGACCCCCGGCGCGGGTCTGGACGCCGTGGGTGTCGGCGCGGGGCTCCTGGGTGCCGTGAGCATGGCCACCGGCGTCGTGCTGACCAAGCGCTGGGGCCGGCCGCCCGGGGTGGGGCTTCTGACGTTCACCGGGTGGCAGTTGACCGCCGGCGGGGTCCTGCTGCTGCCCGTCATGCTGCTCGGCGAGGGGCTGCCCGGGTCGGTGAGCGGGCGGAACGTCGCAGGCTTCGCGTACCTCGGCCTGGTCGGCGCGCTTCTCGCCTACGCGGTGTGGTTCCGGGGCGTGGAACGGCTGCCCGCGCTGACCGTGTCCGTACTCGGATTCGCGTCACCGCTCGCGGCGATGGCGCTCGGTTACGCGTTCCTGGACGAGACCCTGTCCCCGGCCCAGCTCGCCGGCGCGCTGACGGTCGTCGTCGCCGTGTTCCTCGCCCTCCCCCGCACACGGAGAGGGCGGAGCATCCCCCGCACACGGAGAGGGCGGGGGCCGGACTCCCCGCCCCCGCCCCCGCCCTCACGCCGCAAGCTGTTCAGCCGGGCGTCGTGACCCGGACGCCTCGCCCGGACCCGACGACCCGCACGTTTCAGCCGAGCTTCTTGACCTGCGCGTCGATCAGCGCGGTCGGGAGCGCGAAGTCGGCGTCCGCGCCCGTCTTGCCGAGGTTGAAGGAGAAGAACGTGGCAACCGTGCCGCCCTGACGCAGGGTCACGAGCTTGAAGGGAGCCGCCTCGTCCCCCTCGCCCATCTGCACCCGCCAGGCGAGGGCCTCCTCGCCACCGGTCACCTTCTCCTCGGTCAGCTTGGTGACCTTCTGCTTCGAGCCCTTGACGGACAGGGTGAACCCACCGGTCGCGCACTCGGCGGCGGAGTCGCGGAGCTCGGCGAGGCTCTTCTCCGCGCCGTCACCGTCGTACGAGGCAAGCGTGACCAGCGACGACGTCACGTCGAGCATGCCGGCGAGCAGGTCCTCGGGGTCGGCGGACTCGTCCTTCTTCGGCTCCTGGACGACCTTGCGCCCGGCGTTGCCGACCGGGCTGCCGCGCTCCACGCCGTAGAAGGCGAACCCGATGGGCTCGCACTCCTTCTTGTCCACGGTGACCTCGTCGGGCTTGGCGATGTCCTCGGGGCCGGTCTTCGTGACCTTGTGGCCGGCGACGTCACCCTGCTCCAGTGACACCTTCTCCAGCTCGGCCGACGACAGCGCCTTGACCGCCGAGGGCTTGGTGGAGGCCTCGTCCTTGGCCCCCGAGGTGCCGCCGTCACCCTTGGCGTCGGAGTCCGAGCCGCTGCATGCGGTGGCGAGCAGGGTCAGGGACGCCGCGGCTGCGGCAAGGGCGGTACGACGTACGACGGTGGCGCGCATGGTGGGTTCATCTCTCCGTACGAAAGGAGCAACAGCGCGGTTCCGGCACCAGATTCGGCCGGGCACGGTGGGGCTGTCGCAGTGCGCCACACTCTACGATCGGACGCCTGTCCGATGATCGCCCGAATGGTCAAGGGATGTGATCGTGACTCCGTCGTGATCACCCTGTGAAGCGCCTGTGAGGCGACCGACTCCGCAGCTCAGCCATAGGAGCCCGCCCTTGTACGTCGACGCGGTCAACACCGTGCTGGAAGCCGTCGGGGCGGGCGGGCCCACGTCCCTCGAACCCCTCGCCGGTGGCACGTACAACACCGTCACCCGCGTCGCCTTCGGGGACGGCAGGGACTGGGTGGTGAAGATTCCTCCGGCCCACACCGCCGGGCTGAGCTACGAACAGCACCTGCTCGTCAACGAGGTCACCTTCTACGAATCCGCCACCGGGGCCGGTGACACGATCCCGCAGGTCGTGCACAGCGCACTCGCCCCGGAGGCACCGGGTGGGGCGTACGTCGTCATGACCGCGTGTCCGGGGCGCCCCTGGAGCGCGGTCGCCGGTGAACTGACGGCCGACGAGACACGGGCGCTGCGCACCGAGTTCGGGAGCATCGTCGGCCGCCTGCACGGTGTGACGGGGCCGGCCGGGTTCGGGTATCCGGGCCGGTCCCTCGGGCCGCTCTCCCCGACCTGGCGCGAGGCGTTCACCGCGATGACCGACGCGGTACTGGCGGACGCCGAGAGGTACGGGGCGGGACTGCCGCGCCCGTCGGACCGGATACGCGAGGTGCTCGCCGGGGCGGCGGACGTCCTGGACGAGGTGACACGGCCCGCCCTGGTCCACTTCGACCTGTGGCAGGGGAACGTCCTGGTGACCGGCGGGCCCGGGGCGCGTCGCATCGGGGGGATCGTCGACGGCGAGCGGATGTTCTGGGGGGACCCGGTCGCCGATCTCGTCTCCACGTCCCTGTTCGGTGACCCGGAAGGGGACGAGGACTTCCTCGCCGGTTACGCGGCAGCCACCGGCACACCGCTCGTGTTCACGCCGTCGATACGGCGGAGGCTCGACCTCTACCGCAGCTACCTCTACCTGATCATGCTGACCGAGACCGTGCCCCGGGGCTACGGACCGGAGGCTCTGGCCAGGACGTGGGAGACGGTGGCACCGCGCCTCGTCACGGCTCTGGACGGGCTGTAACGGGCAGGCGCCCGCCATCGGGCCAGTACCCGCGAACCGGCCGCTGCCCGCCAACCCGCCAGTACCCGCGAACCAGCCGCTGCCCGCGAGCCGACCGGTGCCGCCGGCCTCAGGAGGGCCCCTGCGCCAGGGGGGCCCTGCCTCAGGAGGGCCGCTGCGTCAGATGCGTGAAGGCGTCCAGGTTGCGGGTCGACTCGCCGCGCTCCGTCCGCCAGGCGTACTCCTTGCGGATCGCGCTCGCGAAGCCCAGTTCCAACAGCGGGTTGAAGGCACCGTCCGCCGCCTCCAGGACCGACCCCAGCAGCCGGTCAAGCTCCGCGGGCGTGACGACCGAGAGCGGGAGCCTGCCGACGAGATAGATGTCGCCCAGCTGGTCGATGGCGTAACTCACTCCGAAAAGGCGGAGGTTGTGCTCCAGCAGCCATCGGTGCACAGCCGCGTCGTTCTCGTCCGGGTGCCGGATGACGAATGCGTTGAGGGAGAGGGAGTGCTGCCCGACGATCAGGGAGCAGGTCGTGGACAGCTTGCGGGTGCCGGGCAGTTTCACGACGTAGTTGCCGGGCCCGGGGCTCTCCCATTCGAGCTCCGCGTCGTTCAGCGCCGCCTCGATGACCTGCGCCGCTGCTGCCTCGTCGGATACGTCAGCCATGGTGCGAGCGTACGACAGCCCGCCCGGGCATTCAGCCCGGGCATTCGGCCCGGGCTGCGGGCGCGGGGCCGGCCCGGAGAGCATGGCCGCTCGCCGGCCCGCCGACCGTGGTGCAAGCGGCCCGTCAGCCGTGGTGCGAGCGGGCCCGGCGCCGGTGGTCGTGCATCGCGGCCGTGTACACATCGGCGGTGGCCGACGCCGCCGTGTCCCAGCCGAACGACTGGGCGTGCGCGGCGGCGGCCTCGCCCATCCGGCCTGCGAGTTCGGCACTGTCCGCGAAGCGGCCCAGCGCCTGCGCGTAGGCCGCCGGGTCGTGGCCTGGGATCAGGAAGCCGCTGACGCCGTCCCGTACTGCGACCGGAAGGCCGCCCACCGCCGCTGCGACGACCGGCGTACCCGCCGCCTGGGCCTCTATGGCGACGAGCCCGAAGGACTCGCTGTACGACGGCATGACCAGCACGGACGCCGCCCGGAACCAGTCCGCGAGCTGGTCCTGCCCGACCGGCGGGTGGAACCGCACGACATCGGCGATGCCCAGGCGCGCGGCCAGCTTCTGCAGGCCCTCCGGCTTCGCGAGTCCGCTGCCGCTGGGGCCCCCGACGACGGGTACGAGGATGCGGGAGCGCAGCGAGGGATCACGGTCCAGCAGCACGGCGACGGCCCGCAGCAGCACGTCCGGGGCCTTGAGCGGCTGGATCCGGCCTGCGAACAGGGGGATCAGCGCGTCCTGCGGCAGACCGAGGCGGGCCCGCGCGGCGGCACGGCCGTCGGCGGGGCGGAACCGGTCCAGATTGACCCCGGGGTGCACGACGGCGACGGACGCCGGGTCCGCGTCGTAGAAACGGACCAGCTCCTCGGCCTCTCCGGCCGTGTTCGCGATGAGCCGGTCGGAGGCGTGCACGATCTGTGTCTCGCCGATGACGCGTGCGGCGGGCTCCGGGGTGTCGTCCTTGGCGAGCGCGGCGTTCTTGACCTTCGCCATGGTGTGCATCGCGTGGACGAGGGGGACGCCCCAGCGCTGGGCGGCGAGCCAGCCGACCTGGCCGGACAGCCAGTAGTGGGAGTGGACCAGGTCGTAGTAACCGGGTCGCTGGCCTGCCCAGGCCTGCATCACGCCGTGGGTGAAGGCGCAGAGCTGGGCGGGCAGCTCCTCCTTGGCGAGACCTTCGTACGGCCCCGCGTCGACGTGCCGGACGAGCACTCCGGGCGCCAGATCGACCGTGGGGGGCAGGCCGCCGGTGGTGGCCCGGGTGAAGATCTCGACCTCGATGCCGATCGCGGCAAGGCGCTTGGCCAGCTCGACGATGTAGACGTTCATGCCGCCGGCGTCGCCCGTGCCGGGCTGGTGCAGCGGAGAGGTGTGCACGGAGAGCATCGCCACACGGCGCGGCTTACGGTTTCCGGCGAAACCGCCCGGGAAGCGGATACGGGGTGCCGCACGGCTGCTGCCGAGCCGGGAGACGTACTGGCTCACGGGTCCGCTCCTCCTCGCTCAGGGCATGACACGTACAGGGCGCACAGTCCCTTCGGAGCTCCAGAACAGCGGAACTCGGCCTTTCATTTCCACTTTGCCAAATCATTGCGTTGCCCACGGCGCGCCGGAGGGTGCTCCCGCCCCGTGCTCCGCTCCGCGTGTGCCCGCCGGTGCGTCGCATACGCTCCCTCTCATGCACCAGCGCCCCATCGGCACCGCGACCCGCGGGACGACCAACCCCAATCGGCTGCGCCGCATGGACCGCTGGATCGCCGCCACCCACGGCCCCGCCCTGCGCCGCAGCGACTCGCCCGTCGCGGTGGACCTCGGCTACGGCGCCGCGCCCTGGACGGCCGTCGAACTCCTGGAGCGGCTGCGCGCCGCCGAGCCGCGCACCGCCGTCGTGGGCGTCGAGATCGACCCCGCCCGGGTCGCGGCGGCCCAGCCGTACGAGCGCGAGGGCCTCACCTTCGTGCACGGCGGCTTCGAGATCCCCACGACCGGCCAGGCCCTCATCCGGGCCGCGAACGTGCTGCGCCAGTACGACGAGGGTGAGGTCACCGCGGTCTGGGAGCGGCTGTGCGCCCGGCTCGCCCCCGGCGGTCTGCTGGTCGAGGGCACCTGCGACGAGATCGGGCGGCGGCACGTGTGGGTCGCCCTCGGCCCTGAGGGCCCGCGCACCGTCACCTTCGCGACCCGGCTCGGGTCCCTACAGCGCCCCTCGGACCTCGCGGAGCGCCTCCCGAAGGCCCTGATCCACCGCAACGTGCCGGGTGAACCGGTGCACGCCTTCCTTCGGGACCTCGACCGCGCGTGGGCCACGGCCTCCCCCTACGCGTCACTGGGCGCGCGGCAGCGCTGGATCGCGGCGGCCCGCGCGGTCTCGGCCGACTGGCCCCTGACGGACGGCGTACGCCGGTGGCGGCAGGGCGAGATCACGGTGCGCTGGTCAGCCCTCCGGCCCGCGACGGGATGAGCCGACACCGCGCGGACCGGGGCGTACGGCACCCCGCGCGCACCGGATCGGACGGCACCCGCGAGGACCCGACCGGACGGCGCCCGCGCGGACCTGGTCGAGGAGCACGGCCGGATCCGGGAACACCGGAGGCTCGGGAACACCGGAGGATCACCGTTCGTCCCCCTGTGTGACGGGGAGGGCGGCGCGAACCTCTGTTGCTTTACGGGACGACATGGCACGATCGCGTCGTCACACAAACGTTACTGACGGTAAGTCAGATTTCCGCGATACGGCTTTCGCGCCTTTCGCCCGGAGGGGGAGCTTGTGAACCGACGCCACTGTGCCTCTGCCGCGATCACTCTGGTCTGCGCTCTGGCCCTGCTGACCGCGCCGGTCCAGGCCATGGCCGCTCCGATCCCGGAGCCCGGCCCCACGAGCACCGCACCCGCCGCCGCGAAGAAGAGCCTCGACGAGGTGCGGCAGGAGATCGACACCCTCTACCGCAAGGCCGGAGCGGCCACGGACGCGTACAACCTCGCCGAGGAGCAGGCGGAGAAGCAGTCCGGCGAGATCGTCCGGCTGACCAAGTCGATCGCCGACGGCCAGGCGAAGATCGCCGAACTGAAGGACAGGGCCGGCGCCCAGGCCCGCGAGCAGTA
This sequence comes from Streptomyces sp. Alt3, assembly GCF_030719215.1. NCBI lineage: Bacteria > Bacillati > Actinomycetota > Actinomycetes > Kitasatosporales > Streptomycetaceae > Streptomyces > Streptomyces glycanivorans. The sequence continues at coordinate 3,736,686 of NZ_CP120983.1, forward strand.
CCGCAACGGCGGACTCCCCCCGGGCGCCCAGCTGGTGCTGAGCGGCGACCCCGGCCTCTTCATGGACGGCGTCAACCAGGCCAGGCAGGGCCAGCAGGCCACCAAGGGCATGCTGACCGAACTGGAGCAGGCCCAGGAGGACTTGGAGACGTACACCAAGGACGCCAGCCTCAACTGGGAGAAGATCGAGGCCAATCGCGTCAAGCAGGCCAAGGCCAAGAAGAGCATCGACGGGCAGATCGAGGCGGCGGAGAAGCTCGAATCCCAGCTGGCGAAGGAGGAGCGGGCCAAGCTCCTGAAGCTGGAGCAGGACGCCGCGTACACGGCGCAGACCGCGTGGCTCTCCTCCGGCGCGCTGAAGGACATCAACCGCGAGGCGAGCGCCGCCGGCAAGCAGGCGGTGGCCTTCGCGACCGGCCAGATAGGCAAGCCGTACGTCTGGGGAGCCGAGGGCCCCGGTTCGTACGACTGCTCGGGACTGACCTCACAGGCCTGGGCGGCGGCGAAGCGGCCGATCCCCCGGACCTCCCAGGAACAGTGGCGGCAACTGCCCCGCGTCCCCGTCCAGGACATGCGCCCCGGCGACCTGATCATCTACCACGGCGACGCCAGCCATGTCGGGATGTACGTCGGCGACGGCCAGATCGTGCACGCGCCTCGGCCCGGCCGGAACGTCACGCTGGCGGGCGCGGGCTCGATGCAGATCCTGGGCGTGGTCCGGCCGGACAAGTAGGCCCTGCCGGGCAGGGCCCGGGCGCTGCCCCTCGACGACGGATCACACCCGGCGGGAGACACCTGGCGACGGGAGACACCCTGGCCGGGGACACCCCGCGACGGGTGGGCACGTGGGGTGGCACGCGGGTCGCCCGTGGCGCCTACCGCGCGGAGCCTGCCGGACGCGCTCCGGAGAATGTGCGCAACGCGTGTCCATCGCGTGATGTTCGTCATGACCTCATGTCCGATTCGCGCGCACCCATCACGTCGGATCCGTGGCGGGACGCGGCTTATGGCCGCGCATATGACGGAGGATGATCGCCGGGCGCCATTCCGTTCCGCCGCCGCGGACCGCTATCGTCCCCGTCGGCGGTTCGTCGTTCGTCGATCCGCCGCGCCCTCGGGGGGAGGGAAGGAAACCCGAACCGATGCCCGTACCCGTACCGCAGCAACGTGCCGTTCCCGCTGCGGAGACCACTCATGGCGCCGACCTCACCCTTCTGGTGATCGAGGACGACCCTGCGGGCACCTTCGCAGTCCCCGAGCTGTCGTCCACCACGGGGGCACGGGTCCGCGTCCGTACCGCACGCAACCTCACCGAGGCCTGGCTGCTCACCGACGACGTCGACTGCATCCTGCTCGACCTCGACCTGGAGGCGGCCTCGCTGCCCACCGGCGCGCGCGCCGAGGGCCGCGACGACGGGACCGGCCGCCCGGACGGGCTCGCCGCCCTCGAACACATCCTGCGCATCGCGCCCCGCCACGCCGTGCTCGCCCTCACCGCGGAGGACGACGCGGAGCGCGCGGCCGAGGCCGTACGCGTCGGGGCCCAGGACTACCTCTTCCGCGACGAGCTCGACGGGCGCCTCCTCAGCCGTGCCATCCGGTACGCCGTGGAGCGCAAACGCGCGGACATCGCCCAGCACCAGCTGACCGAGTCCCGGCTGCGGGCCCAGGAGAACGCCCGTCTGGAACGCGGGCTGCTGCCCACCCCGCTCCTCGACGGCTCCGACCTGGCCTTCGCCGCCCACTACCGGCCGGGCCGCAGCCGTGCCCTGCTCGGCGGCGACTTCTACGACACGGTCCGCACACCCGACGGCACGGTCCACGCCATGATCGGCGACGTCTGCGGGCACGGCCCCGACGAGGCGGCGCTCGGCGTCGAGCTGCGCATCGCGTGGCGCGCGCTGACGCTGGCGGGGCTCTGCGGCGACGACCTGCTCTCCACGTTGCAGCAGGTCCTGGAGCACGAGCGGCAGAGCGAGGAGATCTTCGCGACGCTCTGCACCGTCGACATCGCCCCCGACGGCCGGCGCGCGGGCCTGTGCATCGCGGGACACCCCGCACCGCTGATCGCCCGGCAGGGACGGGCGGCGCACCTCCTCCCGTACGAGGACGGGGGCCCGGCCCTCGGCCTGCTCCCGCACGCCCGGTGGCCCCGCCGCCAGGTGCAGCTGGGCGGCTCCTGGAGCCTGATGATGTACACCGACGGGCTGATCGAGGGGCGTGTCGGCGCGGGCGGGACCCAGCGGCTGGGCCAGGACGGCATGGTCGCCATGGTCAACGGCCGGCTGGACCAGGGGCTGGGCGGCGAAGCGCTGCTGGAGGCCGCGGTCACCCAGGTCCAGGAACTGAACGGCGGCGAGCTGACCGACGACGTGGCGGTCCTGCTTCTGGAACGCGACGAGGCCCGGATACGCCGAAGGGGCAGGAACGCAATGCGTTCCCGCCCCGGTGCCGCCTCGTCGGCGGGCGCTCAGCGCCCGCCGTTGTAGGGGCCGTACGGTCCGTCGCTGCTGGAGCCTCCGCGACGCCCGCCGCCGCCCGACACGGCCTTGAGCGCGGGCTTCACGTCCACCATGAAGACGATGGACGCGATCACGCCCGCGATCTGCAGGAACAGGATCGGGATGACGAGGTTCACGAAGACGGTGACCCCGAGGATGATCAGCCAGAAGGACTTCTTCTGCTTGTCCGCGGCTCGGTAGGCGTCCTCGCGCGCCGTCACGGCGAAGACCAGCGCGACCACGGCCAGGACGAGCATGGCCAGGTACAACAACTGGAGAATCGAGCCGAATGCTTCGAGCAACACGGTGAACACCGCCTAGTCAGTGGATGAGCGCCTCGCGGCCAAGGTACCGGGACAACGACCCGGGCACCCCGAAAGGTGCCCGGCGCACTGCCCCGGCAATCCTGGGACCGCTTCCGCCTACTTCGCGGGCGGGGTCGTCTTCTTCGCCACGGGCTTCCGCGCGGGCGCCGGCTTCTTCGCCGTCGCGGTGGGCGCGGTCCGGGACGCGGCCGTCTTCGGCGCGGGCTTCTTCGCGGCGGGGGCGGCCGGCTTCGCGGGAGTCACCGGCTTCGCGGCCGTGACGGGCTTCGCAGGAGTCACCGGCTTCGCCACGGCCTCGGACTTCTGCTTCGGCACGGACTTCGGCTCCGCCTCGACGACGGCGGCGATCTCCACGATCTCGTCGGCCGTATCACCGCGCCAGGTGCGCACGGACTGCTCACCGCGCTCGGCGACCTTCTCGTACGTCTCCCGGGCCCGGACGGCGTACTCGGCAGCCACACCCACGCTCCGCAGCGCCAGGTCCTGGGCGGTCTCGCCCCACTTCTTGAGGTCGGTGTCCAGCGTCCCGAAGACCTCGGTGACCTTCGCCTGCACGGTGGCCTGAGCCTCCCTGGCCTGCGTGGTCACCCGCTCCTGCACGGCCTTCGGGTCGGTGTTGCGCACCGCCTCGATCCGCTCGGGCGCCTCGGCCCGCAGCTGCTCGATCAGGGCCGGGACCTTGCGCGCCTGCTCCACGGCGAGGTCGGCCGTGCCGGCGGCGAAGTAGAGGGGGGTCGGGTCGGTGAGGGTCTTGCGCAGGTCATCGGTGATGGCCATGACTGTGGTCCTCCCGGATCATCAGAAGTCAGTTCGCTGGTGGGTCTGCATCACTGCCGCCGGCCGTACGGGGGCCGCGGGCATCCGGACCGGCGCCGTTCCCGTCCCCGGCACCGCTTTCCGCGTCGGCATCGATTCTGCTCTTCGCGTCGGCGGCGCCGTGGAACTCGGACCCGGTGTCGGGCGCGACATCGAAACCGTTCTCCCGGCGGAAGGAGTCGTAGATCTGGAGCAGTACGTTCTTCTGCCGCTCGTTGATCGACGGATCGGCCAATATGACAGCCCTCGTCTCGAGCTCCTCCCGCTCCCGCTCGTCGAGGATCCCGGCCCGCACGTAGAGCGTCTCGGCGGAGATCCGCAGGGCCTTCGCGACCTGCTGGAGCACCTCGGCACTCGGCTTGCGCAGACCGCGCTCGATCTGGCTGAGATACGGATTGGACACCCCGGCGGCGTCGGCGAGCTGCCGCAGGGAGAGCTGCGCGGTACGCCGCTGCTCACGCAGGTACTCGCCGAGATTGCCGACGTTGAGTGATGCCATGGCTCGATGGTGCACCACCCTTGCTAACTTTTGCAAGCGGCTGCTTGCAAAAGTGTTCCATCCCATGACGGAGGCGGGCTGTGACCCGCAGTGTCCGTTGTCCGTTCCCAGTGCTTGTGAGGGTTCCCGCTGGATCTGCTCGGCGAAGTGATCGAGTCCCAATCAATCTGCGCGGCGAGGTCTCTCGTGGGCTGAGCTACGGACGTCGCGCGACGAAGACGAACTCCTTGCCCGGCCTGTCGGGCGCGTCGCGTACGTCCTCCACCACGTACCCCTGCGCGATCAGCTCCGTCTCGACCTCCTGCCGCTCGCGGAAGCGCAGGGTGGAGTCCGACGTCATTACCTCCCCGTCGGCAGCGAACACATAGGTCCAGCGGAACGTCACCAGCGGCTCGCTCACCTCGATCACTTGGACCCAGCTTTCGACTGGGCCGACATCCGGGATCTCCGTCACGCGATATGAGGCTTCGCGGTTCCACTCCTCCCAGGCACGTCTGGCTGGGTCCCGGGTCTCGAACACCAGACGGCCACCAGGCTGTAGTGCTTCGTACGCGCCACGCAGGGTCTCGCGCCATGCCTGCGGATCAAGGATCTGCTGGGCGGCGTTCGCGGTCATGGTTGCCAGGTCGGCCCGCATCGGCGGAAGTGTCGTGGCATCGCCACAGATCCAGCGCACTCGCTCGCCGCCCCGCTTGGCTCGGGCCACGTCGATGGACGCTTGAGCGGGATCGACACCCACGACTTCGATCCCGCGTTCAGCCAGCAGAAGCGCGAACACGCCTGTTCCACAGCCGATGTCCAGCACTTGACGTGCCCCGAACTCCTCCGTCATCTGGACGTACGCGTCGAGATCGCCGCGATCGGGGTCGAGTGGGTCGTAGATCGCGGCGAGCCGTGGATGTCCAAAACATTCGTCTGTCATGCGGCCGAACGTAGGGGCCGCTGAGCTCGGACGCCTACTCAATTTCGCCGCGTGCCAGCGGCGTTGGCCTTCCTGCCGCGAGAGATCTTCGGCCGATCACTCGGATGGGGGATTTGGTCCCATTCCTTCCTCTCGTTCCCGCCGCTTCTGCACAGTGGTTCACATGGGGGCCCAAGGAACAGCACAGCAGGCGTTGCCAGCCGTGGACCAGTTTGAGGTCGGATGGCGGGATGCCGAGGGTGAGCATCGGCGACCGTTGGCGGATGTGCTCTCGGTGGAGTTTGAGGCAGGTCTGCCAGTACGCGGGTTCCCGTCGTACCGCGGCCAGCGAAACTTCCCGGGCCTGTACTGGTCGGCCACGACAGGCGGGCACGTGGGGTTCGAGTCGTGGCTGGAGCGGGATCACGCGATGCTGCTTGACTTCACGCCGGAGGTGACGGGGCTGCTGTCACAGCCTCTGTGGCTGTTCTGGAAGGACGAGCGGGGTAAGCGCATCTCGCACGCTCCGGACTACTTCGCTCGGTTCGAGGACGGGCGGGGGCTGGTGGTGGACTGTCGGCCGCTGGACCGGATCGACTCACGATCAGCAGCCAAGTTCGCCGCGACGCGCACAGCTTGCGAGGTGGCGGGGTGGGGCTACCGGGTTGTTGGCGAGGTGGACGCCGTGCGGATGGTGAACGTTCGCTGGCTGGCGGGATACCGGCATCCGCGGCACGGGGCCGACGAAGGGCTCGCGGCCCGGTTGTTGGCACTGTTCTCGGCGCCTTCGCCGCTGGTGCCACAGGCTGCGTTGCTCGGCGATCCGATCACGGTGTTGCCAGCGGTGTTCCATCTGCTCTGGCTGGGACGGCTGGCCGCCGATCTGTCACGGCCTCTGTCGGATGCCACGCTGGTGTCGCCGGCGGCGACCCGGTGAGCGGGCGCCCAGGGCCACGGGCGGCGTTGAGGGTTGGGGATCAAGTGCGCCTGGATGACCGGCTGCACGCGGTCGTCGGCCTGTCCGGGACGACGGTGCGGCTCCTCGACGAAGCCGGGTCGGCGAGTCTGGTGTTGCTGTCCCACCTACTGGCCTCCGAAGGCTTTGAGCTGATCGGCCAGGGTGTCGATCAGGGCCGTATGCCGCCGTTCGCGCTGTTGGACATCGTGCCGGAGCGGGAAGCGGAGAAGGCGGCGGCCTGGGAAAGCCATGTGACCGAGGTGGAGTTCGGCAAGCCACTGGATGCTGACCCCACGACTCCACCTCGCCCTGAATACGACCCGGCAAGCCACACAGTGGAAGAGCGAGTGGCGGCCAAGGCTGCGGAACTACGGGCTATCGGATGGCAGGCGAGTGCGGGAACCGTGCAGCGAATGCGCAGGCGCTACCGCGAGCAGGGCCTGTGGGGGCTGGTCGATCACCGCAAGACTCGGGTGTCCTCGCCGACGGGTCGGGCCGATGACCGGGTGGTCTCCGCCATCGCGGAGATCCTCGCCTCGACAACGAACGAGTCCACCGGCACCCGCGGCCGGCTGCGTCGGCGAGTGGAGGCGCTGCTGGCTGAGCGCCATGGCCCGGGAACGGTGCCGATGCCGTCGAAGTCGGCGTTCTACCGGCTCGTCGAGGCGATGAGCGAGGGCACGCATGCTTTCGGCGAGGCCACGTCCCGCAGGTCAGCGGCTCGCCGCCCGCAAGGAGCGTTCACCCCTTCCTCGGCCTGCCGCCCCGGCGAGATGGTGCAGATCGACACGACACCACTGGACGTGCTGGTGGTCCTGGAGGACGGGGTGAGCGGACGTCCGGAACTCACGATCGCCGTCGACGTGGCAACGAGGACGATCTGCGCTGCGGTGCTGCGACCAGCAGGCACCAAGGCCGTGGACGCCGCCCTGCTGCTGGCCAAGATGCTGGTCCCGGAGCCGCTACGGCCCGGCTGGTCGGAAGCACTGGCGATGTCGATGACGCTGATCCCCCACCAGAGGCTGTTGGAGCTCGACGCGCGCCTGGAGCAAGCGGCCGCCAAGCCGGTGATCGTGCCAGAGACGATCGGCATTGATCACGGGAAGGTGTTCGTCTCCAACACCTTCCTGACCGCCTGCCGGTCGCTGGGCGTCTCCGTCCAGCCGTCCCGCCCGGCGACCCCGACGGACAAGGGAATCGTCGAGCGGACGTTTTCCTCGATCAACACGCTGTTCTGCCAGCACATCCCTGGCTACACCGGTTCGAACACGACCCGCCGGGGGGCCGAGGTCGAGGCCGTCTGGACGCTCGCGGAAGTGGACGACCTGTTGCAGGAATGGATCGTGGCCTGCTGGCAGCAGCGGCCACACGAAGGACTGCGCAGCCCATTCCTACCGGGCCGGCCGATGTCTCCCAATGACGCATACGCCCTGCTGGTCTCCCGCACCGGCTACCTGCCGATGCCGCTGAGCGGCCCCGACTACTTGGAACTGCTGCCAGCACTCTGGCGTTCGGTCAACGACTACGGCATCCGCGTCGACCACCGCACCTACAACTGCCCCGGACTGAACCCGCTGCGGCGCCGCTCCTCAGGAGTGACCGCCAAGGGCGGACTCTGGGAAGTCCACTACGACCCCTACGACCTGTCCCAGATCTGGGTACGCGACGCGCGCACCGGAAAGTGGATCACGGTTCCGTGGACACACCGGCACCTGGTCTCCGCGCCGTTCGCGGACTTCACCTGGCGCCGGGCCCGGGACCTGCTCGCCATGCGGGGCCAGGACGACACCAACCAAGCCGCCGTGGCCATCGCAGTCGACCAGTTGCTGACGCGGGCGGAAAGCGGGCCGGACCGCCGCATCGCGGCCCGCACCCGCGCTGCCCTGGAGCCCGCCCGGTCCGTCCCTGCGCTGCCGCAGGCACCAGCTTTTGAAGACGCCGAGGACGAGGCCACCGTCCCGGAGCAGACATCGAGCGTCATTCCCTTCGGCGTCTTCGATGCCTTCACCGACGGGAGTCGCCTGTGAGCGAGGCTCCGCCACCGGACATCGCCAACCCGCAGATGTCGCTGACCACGAAGGAAGGCTGGCGGGCGTTCGTCGATGAGAACCCTGATCCCCCGCCATCGCTCCCGTCCGGCACCGTCCTGGACGAGGACGAGTCGGAGTCCTACAGGGAAGCGCGGATCGATTACCACACACGATCCGTCATCGTGAACACTCCCACGATCCGTGGCGTCGTCACCACGGGCCGCAAACGCATCGTGCTCAACCGGCACCAGGTCTCCGCCCGTCGCGGCCTGATCGTGTCCGGTTCGGCCGGCACCGGCAAGACCACGGCGATCACCCAGCTGGGCAAGAACGTCGAACAGATCACCCGGCGGCGCAACCCCACCACCGTCGGCGGACTGCCGGTCGTCTTCGTCACCGTCCCCCCGGCGGCTACCCCGAAGATGCTCGCAGGCGAGTTCGCCCGATTCCTTGGCATCCCGCTGGAACACCGCATGAGCCAGGTCCAGATCACCAACGCCGTCTGTGATCTGCTCGGCAAGCTCGGCACCACACTCGTCCTGGTCGACGAGATCCACAACCTCGACCTGACCACCCGCAATGGAGCTGAGGCATCCGATCAGCTCAAGTACCTCTCGGAACGGATCGCGGCCACCTTCGTGCTCGCTGGTCTCGACGTCGAAACCAGCAGCCTGTTCCAGGGCACGCGCGGACAGCAGATCGCCGGCCGCTATACGGTCATCCCCTCCCGGCCCTTCGGCCACAAGAATCGCGCGGACAAGGAGAGCTGGCAGGCCCTGGTGGTGACGATGGAGGACTCCCTGCGACTACAGGCCCATCGTCCCGGCACCTTGGTCGCCATGACCGATTACCTCCACGAGCGCACTGGCGGGCTGATCGGCAGTCTTTCCCAGCTCATCCGAGAAGCCGCAGTCGACGCCATCGACAGCGGCACGGAAAAGATCACCAAGCGCATGCTCGACGAGATCGAGCTCGACCACGCTGTCCAGAAGACCCGGCCCGATCACCCCCGAGCCAAATACGCCCGCAGGCCGAAGGCGGCCTGAGCAATGGAGCCCTGGGAAGCCCCGGTCAGGCTCCTGCCCCTTCCTCTGCCGCCTGTCCACGGGGAGGTCTTCGGCTGGTATCTGCATCGCCTCGCCGCCGCCAACCACGTGACGTCGGGCCAACTGGCGAAAACCCTGACCCCATTCAAAAATGCGCTGATCGGCAAGCGGACGGACACGTTATGGCGCTGGACTCCGATGGTTCTGCCGCGGCTGGCACTCCTGACGGGTCTCCCTCACGAGACCCTTCGGATGCTATTGCCAGCGGTCTCCCGGATTGAGGCGCGTACCGGAGGCGAGGTGATCCGCTACCGGCGGCGTCTCTACGTCGCGTGCTCGCACTGCATGCATCGCCGTGGAATCACCGAACCAGTCCTCGCGCATCGCCCCGCCGATCTTCAGCTCTGCCGCCGACACGGCATCTGGCTCGACGGCAACCGCCAATACCGCGTCGGCCACCTTCCAGAACTTGTCACCGCTCAACACCGGCACCGGCGAATCGCCCGCCGCTTCCCCGACACCCTGGAAGCAGCGACGAAGGAAGCGCAGCACATGGTCCGCTCCTGGCTTCTGAACAAGAAGCAGCCCCATCTGCTCTCACGCTGGAACGACCGTCTCGCGCAACTCCCGCCCAAGGAGGCCATCTACGAGAACATCATCAGGCGACGCGTCGACGAGCGGGAGTTCATCGCCACCTACCCGGAGTTCGTCACCATGCTCGGCATGGTGGCCGACCCTGCTTGGCGAGCACGACGGGCACCTCGCCAATGGGTGAACCTAAGCCAGCACCGGCGCACGATCGACGCCGTCTACGCAGAAGCCGAGCACCGGCTCAACGTCCCATCTCTCCGAGAGAATCGACACTCCCACACCTTCTACAACGACGCCCTCTTTCGCTGGACTGACTCCCTGGGACGATCACTGATGCTGGTGACGACGCCGGACGACTACGACGCCCTACGGGATGAGTCCCACCAGAACTGAAAGACACCAGGCCACGGCCATACCGTCCGACAGAACAAATGGGACCGTCTCAGCTCGCGCTCAAGCAGGCGCAGCAACGTCCAGATCCACTGGGCCGCCCGGCTTCCAACCCGTCCCAGCAGAACTGACAAGTCCCAGGTCAGAGACACCTCCTCGATCCAGATCTCTTGGGAACGGACATCCGTTCTCGGTGGAGTGGCGAGTCCCAGCGCTTCCGGCGAACCGCTTGGCGGAGTCCCGGCGAAGTCAGCCGTCCCGCTGCCCTGCCTCTTCCGGCACCGGCGGACTCTTCTGGAACTGGCGGATTCCCACTCGCCCCGTTCGTGCTGTCGGATTGCCTTCCGTAGCGCCCTGAGCGGCCGCCCGCTGTCGCTCCAGTGCTGGCCAGGGACCCTGTGGGCATAAAACCAAGTGCATGCGAGCCGGCCCTCACTCGTATACTCGTGCGAGTTCACGGAGGGGGAGGTGGAGACGGTGAAGCTTGCCGAGGCACTGGCAGAACGTGCGGAGGCCACGCGTCGCGTGGAACAGTTGCGAGCGCGCGTCGTCGGCAGTGCGCGGTACCAGGAGGGGGAGACACCCGCCGAGGATGCCGCCCAGTTGCTGGCCGAGGCCGGTGAGGTGCTGAGCGCTCTGGAAACGTTGATCCGGCGGATCAACCGGACCAACGCCACCGTGGAGATGGGGCCCGACGGCACGCTCACCGATGCCCTCGCACGCCGGGATGTCCTGCGGTTGCGTCACTCGGTGGTCACCGCGGCGGCGGACGCGGCGGCTGGCACCAGCGAGCGGGGATACGGCCGGCAGCTCCGGTCCGAGCTGATGATGCTTTCCGCGCTTCCGGTCGCGGAACTGCGCGGTCAGGCAGACGTCCTCGCGCGGGAGATCCGCGAGGTCGACGTGCGGATCCAGCGCACGAACTGGGAGGTGGATCTGCTGGACTGAGTGGTCCGGCAGATCGAGACGATGTGGAGCAGGTAGCAGCTTCGGAGGCGTGCACACACCGAGGGCCGGCGGTTTTCCGGCCCACTCCTGGCGCGTGAAGAGCAACGCGGGGGTTCGACTCCCCATCAACAGTGCAGCTCAGCATGGCGTACAGGTAAAGGTGCACATCGCACAGCACATCACCACGTGCAGATCCGAAGCGGTGAGGGCGGGTTCGGGGCTTTCCACATCGCAGCACCATGGACAACGGCGGCCGGAGCGCAACGGGGGTGTGCGGATGGCATCGCCTGCCTGTCGACACCACCGAAGCCTCGGCCTGACCCCTCACGGAGCGGCTGCCGATGATGCGGCACCGGCGCGTACTGCCGGACACCGCGCCCGGCACAGGCGCCCCGGTCAGCCGGTTTCCGTTTCCGTCAGGGCCGCGTGCGCGGCGGCGAGAATCTCCTCGGAGAGCGGGGAACCCTGGGTGGCCCGGGACAGCACCAGCGCACCGAACAAGGTGCACAGCCGGGCGATGCCCTCCTCACTCCCGTCGGAGGCGTCGGCCGGGGCGAGGAATCCGGCGAAGTCTGCCACGCCCTCCGTGTAGGCGCGGCGGGCATCTAGGCCCTCGCCCCCGCGTGCCACGTCGACGGCAAGGGCTGCGACCGGGCAGCCGTCCGCCGCGTTGTCACGGTGTTCGACGGAGAGATAGGCGTCGATCAGGGCCCGCTGAGCAACGTCCCGCTGCCCCTCGTACCGCTCTAGGCCGGCCGCGTGGCGCCGGGTGAGCTCGTCGAAGGCGTGGGTGGTCGCCTCGTCGACGAGCGCCTCCTTGGAGGCGAACTGCTTGTAGAAGGCGCCGTGGGTGAGACCGGCCGCCTTCATGAGGTCGGCAACGCTCACGTGGGTGCCCTGCTCCCGGAACAACCGGGAGGCGGTGTCCACCACCCGCCTGCGGTTTTCCTCCGCCTGTGCCTGCGATACGCGGCCCATGACCGCCTCCCATTTTTGGATGTCGACTGGCATCTATCGTAACTCGATGCTTAGATTGGACACGTAATCTAATTACGCCCGGGGCTCGACGGCCCCCACCAGGACCAGGAGCAGTCATGGAACTGAAGAACGCGGTCGCAGTGGTCACCGGCGCCAACCGCGGCCTGGGGCGGCACCTGGCCGCCCAGCTCGTCGAGCACGGCGCCAAGGTGTACGCGGCGGCCCGCCTGCCCGAGACGGTCGACCTGCAGGGTGTCACCCCCCTGCGACTGGACGTCACCGACGAGGAGTCGATACGCGAGGCCGCCCGCATCGCTTCGGACGCGACGCTGCTCATCAACAACGCGGGCATCTCCACCGGTGCACCGCTGATCGGAGGCGACCTGGGCGAGGTGCGCCGGGAGATGGAGACCAACTTCTTCGGCCCGCTCGCCACGACCCGGGCCTTCGCCCCCGTCATCGAGGGCAACGGCGGCGGCACCGTGCTCAACGTGTTGTCCGTCCTGTCCTGGATGCACCCGGCCGCTCTCGGCTCGTACGCCGCCTCCAAGGCCGCCGCCTGGGCTCTGACCGGCGCGACCCGCGAGGAACTGGCGTCCCGCGGCATCACCGTCTCGGCGCTGCACGTCGGCTACATGGACACCGACATGGCCGCCGCCGTCCCCGCCGACCAGAAGACCGCCGCCGCCGACGTCGCGGCCCAGGCCCTGTACGGCATCGAGACCGGCCGGCCTGAGATCGTCGCCGACGAGATCACCCGGCAGATCAAGCAGAGCCTGGCCACCACGCCGCAGACGAACGCGGCCTGAGGCTTGCCCAACTCCGCTGCGGCACGCCCCCCTCCTGGCCGACACCGCGACGTCGCCTGACGCGTGACGCCTGACGCCTGACGCCTGACGCCTGAAGCAACAGGACGATCCTGCGCACTCGGCGGGAAGCGGGCAGCCCGCGTCACGAGCGCGGCAAAAGACGGTGACCGAGGCCACCGCCAGGGGCAGACTGGCCCCATGACTGCCCCTGACGCCAAGGCCGACCTCCACTTCTATCTCCAGTCGGTCCGTGACGCCCTGCTGTGGAAGCTCGAAGGCCTCTCGGAGTACGACGCCAGGCGTCCGCTGACGCCGACCGGCACGAACCTGCTGGGCCTGGTCAAGCATGTGGCCGGCGTCGAGTTCGGCTACCTCGGCGACACGTTCGGCCGGCCGTCCGGCGAGCCACTGCCCTGGGTCGACGAAGGGGCCGAGCCCAACGCGGACATGTGGGTCACCGCCGACGAGTCACGCGAGCAGATCGTGGGCCTCTACCACCGCGCCTGGGCACACGCCGACGCGACGATCGCGGCCCTGCCGCTCGACACGGTGGGCACGGTGCCGTGGTGGCCGTCCCACCGTGCCGAGGTGACGCTGCATCACGCCGTGGTGCGCGTGATCGCCGACACGCAGCGGCACGCCGGGCACGCGGACATCGTCCGGGAGCTGATCGACGGCGCCGTGGGCATGCGCGTGGACAACGTGGCCGTACCGTCCGGCGACGCGTCCTACTGGGAGGCGCACCGGAGCCGTCTGGAGCGCGCCGCCCGCGACGCGGACCGAGCCCGCCCTGTGGTGCCGGGCCCGTGAGCGATGGGCTGCCCCTTCTGGCGCTCGCGGTCGTACTGGCCGCCGTCATGGGCTTCTTCAGGTGGCTGGCCTCCCGTGTACGGCGCCGCGGTACGGCCGGTTCGGCCGTCAGCGCGGCCCTGGCGTCCTACGACGAGGCCTTCCGGGTGACCGCCCATGACGCCCACCACGAGATCCGGGCCCAGGCCGAGCGGAAGGCCCCCCTTCTCTCCCCCGACCGGCTCTGGAAGTCCGGGCGTGAAGTGGGACCGACGTCCTGGGAACACCGGCGGCCCGGGCCTCGGAGCCGTATCCGGCGCCTGTGGCGTGGGCGCCGGCCAGGGGCCGAGTAATCCCGTCGGACTGCCGGTGCGCCCGGCCTACTCTGGCCGCATGCCTCCCGCCAAGAGCTCGTTCGTCTGCCTGCCGTGCCGGGCCTCCTACAAGCAGCCGGGCGGCGGGGAGAAGCCCCGCCGCTGCCCCCGGTGCGCCGGGACACTGATCCACGCCGGGGCAGCCTTCGCGGCGCCACGCCGGCGGGACACCGCGGCGTGGCGCACGCTCTCGGTCCTGCTGAACGCGGGTGTCCGCTTCCACATGGGCTGCAGCACGGGGTCGGGCTACCGTCCGCGCACGCTGAGCGAGGTGAAGGAGCGGATGGTGCACGCCGAGCGCACGGGGGAGCCGTTCGCGAGCGCCCTGGTCCGGCCCGAGCTGCCGTGAGAACGTCCCTTTGCGGACCATCCGGCTCGGTACGAGTTGTACGCTGCCCGGCATGACCGCCCTGACTCCCACCCGCACGGCACCCGACCTGTCCTTCCTCCTCGACCACACCGGCCACGTCCTGCGGACCCGCATGGCCGCTGCCCTCGCCGAGATCGGGCTGACCGCACGCATGCACTGCGTCCTGGTGCACGCCCTGGAGGAGGAGCGCACCCAGATCCAGCTCGCGGAGATCGGCGACATGGACAAGACCACGATGGTGGTGACCGTGGACGCCCTGGAGAAGGCAGGCCTCGCCGAACGGAAGCCTTCCACCCGTGACCGGCGGGCCCGGATCATCGGCGTTACCGAGGAGGGCGCGCGGATCGCCGCGCGGAGCCAGGAGATCGTCGACCGGGTCCACCAGGACGCCCTGGGCACAGTCCCCGAAGGCGACCGCGAGGTGCTGCTGCGCACCCTGAACCAGTTGGCCACAGGCCACCTGGCCACACGCTCCGAAAACCCCCGGCCGGTCCGGCGGGCGCGCCAGGGCCAGAGGTGACCGCCCGGAGTACGCGTCACCACCGAGGGATGGACCGCCAAATATAGTCTGCAACAAAACCATCTGCTACGGTCTTGATCTGCCGGACCCCCGACAGCGGGGACGATGCCGGGCTCCTGCCCCGCAACCCGAAAGGCCCCACCGTGAAGACCTCGGAAGGCACCGGCGACAAGCCCGCTCCCCGGCCCCTCGACGATTCGGCGCTCTCCGGGATGCTGCGGGACCAGCAGTTCGGCGTGCTCGCCGCCGTCCGTTCCACGGGGCACCCGCACCTGTCGACCGTGCTGTACCGATGGGACGAGGAGGAGCGCGTCCTGCGGATCTCCACCACCGTGGACCGCCTCAAGACCCGCGTCCTGCTGCGGAATCCGCACGCCTCCCTGCATGTCCGGGGCGATGACATCTTCTCGTTCGCCGTGGCGGAAGGCGTCGCGGAGGTGTCGGAGCCGACCACGGAGGCAGGTGACCGGACCGGCCGCGAACTCCTCTCCCTGACACCGGGTTTCGACGACCCGGCCGAGGAACGCGCCTTCCTGGAGGAGGCCGTCGTGGAGCAGCGTGTGGTGATCCGGATCCGCGTGTCGCGTCTCTACGGGGCCGCACTGGACATGACGGGGCCGGCCGGTGTCGCCTGATCCGCCATACGAGGCCGTGCTGTGCGACCTCGACAACGTGCTCCGCTTCTACGACGTGACGCACCTGGCCGCGCTGGAACGGGCTGCCGGCCTGCCTGAGGGCACCACGGAGGACATCGCCTACGCCCCCGAGGTCGATCTCCCGCTCCTCCTTGGCCGGATCTCCCGGGAGGAATGGGTCGAGGCCATCGCCCGCCGACTCGTCGGCCGGGCCGGCAAGGCGAAGGCACAGGAGCTGGCCCGGGCCCTGGCCGACGCGCCGTCCCGGGTTGACAGGGCGGTGGTCGCCCTGTTGCGACAGATACGGGCCCACGTCCCGCTGGTCCTGGTCACCAACGCGACCCCCTGGCTGCACGAGGACCTCGCGGCGCTGGGGCTCACGGACCTGGCGCACCACGTGGTCAGCAGCGCCGTCGAAGGGGTCGCGAAGCCGGACCCCGCGATCTACCGGATCGCCGCCGCACGGGCCGGGGTGCCGATGGGCCGGTGCCTGTTCGTCGACGACAGCGCGGAGAACGTCGCCGCCGCCGTCGCGCTCGGCATGACCGGCGTGTGTTTCCGCGAACCAGCCGACCTGCACGGGCCGTTCGGCCTCATCCCACAGAAGGCGTGAGCTCCTCGCGGTCTGGGAACCGGTGGAGGACCAGGTCCTCCTCGGCCGGGAACCACCGGAACAGCGTCGGCTTCGAGATGTCGGCCACCTCGGCCACGGAGACCTTGCCGGAGCCCCGTTCCAGGAACAGCGGGATCGCGGCCTCGGAGACCGCCTGGCTGGTCAGCTGCCTCCTGCGTCCGCGCAGGCCGGTCCTCCCGGCGCTCATGACGACGTGCCCTTCCTGATCAGCACCTCGACCCCGTCGAGGACCCGTTCGAGACCGAACACGAACTCGTAGTCCGGTTCGTCCGGTGCGCTCATGACGTCCGAGGCCATCAGCCGGGACAGTGCCGGATGCCGGGCCGGATCGGTGAGGCGTTCCACCGTCCGCTCCCACTGCGACATCACCTCCTGGGGCGAGAGGCCCTTCGCCTCGACGGCGGCGGCGAGATCGCTCATCAGCAGGGCCTCGTTGCGCACGAAGCCCCCGACGAGGAGGACGACGGAGATCTTGTCGCCCTCGTCCAGGCCGGTGTCCTCCAGCGCCTGCAGCCCCTGTTCCCACCAGGCGATCGAATGGGGGCTGGCCGGCGGGCCCGCGATCGGGATGCGCAACGCCCACAGGTTGCGGTGGAACATGCGGCGCTGGGCCCACGCCCACTGGCCGAGGGCCTCCCGCCAGCCCGCTCCGTCCTCCAGCGCCGGCAGGGGGCCGGGGGCTCCCATGGCCGCCTCCTGCATGAGGAGGTACAGCTCCTCCTTGGCGGAGACGTAGCGGTAGAGCGCCATCGTGGAGGCGCCCAGCTCCTTGGCCACCCGGCCCATGGAGACGGCGGCGAGCCCTTCCGACACGGCGACCGCCACAGCGGCGGCGACGATGCGGTCCAGTGTCAGGCCGGGCTTCGGGCCCTTGACCGGCCGGTCGCGCAGGCCCCACGCCGCCTCGATGCTGGCCGGCAGGCCGGTACCGCCCGACTCACTGCTCTTCTCCGTCACCCGAAGCCGCCTTCCCCAGTACTGGCTTGCCACCATCCTAGGTTTGCGTAATGCTTACACAGTAACGCGTACCTCATACGCAGAAGGGGGATCGTCATGAGTACGGCCATGAACGACGTCATGATCGAGGCGGAGGGCCTGACCAAGTCCTACGGGAAACCGGGCGCCCGGGTCAGGGTCCTGGACGGCGTCGACCTGCGGGTCGCCCGCGCCGGGATCCACGCACTGCTCGGCCCCAACGGCGCGGGCAAGACCACGACCGTGCGCATCCTCGCCACGCTCATCACCGCCGACTCGGGCACGGCGCTCGTCGCCGGCCACGACGTCGTCACCGACCGGCGCCGGGTGCGCCGCGCCATCAGCCTGACCGGGCAGTTCGCCGCCGTCGACGAGACGCTGACCGGCGAGGAGAACCTGCGGATGATGGCGCGGCTGTCCGGCCTGTCCCGTGCCCGGGCCCGCGAGCGCGCCGAGGAGCTCCTCCTCCGCTTCGGTCTCGGCGACGCGGCCCGCCGCCAGGCCCGTACGTACTCCGGGGGGATGCGGCGGCGCCTCGACCTGGCGGCGGGGCTGGTCGGTTCGCCCGAGCCCGGCGTCTTCTTCCTCGACGAACCCACCACCGGCCTGGACCCGCGCAGCCGCCGCGAGCTCTGGCAGGTCGTCCGCGACCTCGCCGGCCGGGGCGCCGCGGTCCTGCTGACCACCCAGTACCTGGAGGAGGCCGACCGGCTCGCCGACCGCATCACCGTCCTCGACAAGGGCGCCATCGTCGCCGAGGGCACCCCGGAGACCCTGAAGTCACGCGTCTCCGGGCACCGTCTCGACCTCGTCCTCAGCACCGACGAGGCCTACCTCCGGCTGGCCGCCCGCGCCGTCCACCACTCCCCCGAGACCCGCACCCTGGGCATCCCCACGGACGGCACCGCCGCCCACGCCCGCGCCCTGCTCGACGAGATCGACCCGCACCGCACCGACGTCGACCGCTTCTCGGTCCACGGCGCGACCCTCGACGACGTGTTCCTCGCGCTCACCACCGCGACGACGGAGGCACCGGCCCATGTCTGACGCACCCGGAGCACTGACCCACGCGACGGTCATGACCGGCCGCAGCCTCCTCATCAGCCGCCGCAACATCGACGCCGTCATCACCTCGATGATGCTGCCGATCATGCTGATGCTGATCTTCGTCTACTTCTTCGGCGGCGCGATCGACACGGGCGCCGCCTACGACTCGTACGTCATGTACGTCGTCCCCGGCGTCCTCTTCCTGTGCGCCGGGTTCGGCTCGGCCACCACCGCGGTCGCGGTGAGCGAGGACATGAAGGGCGGCATCATCGACCGCTTCCGCTCCCTGGACATCGGCGGGATGCCGATCCTCGCCGGCCACGTCGTGGCGAGCACCGTACGCAATCTGGTCTCCACCACCCTCGTGTTCGCGGTCGCCGTCCTCATCGGCTTCCGCCCCGCGGCCACCCCCGCCGGCTGGCTCGCCGTCGCCGGCGTGCTGCTCGCCTACATCGTCGCCCTGTCCTGGATCTCCGCGGCGATCGGTCTGCTCGCCCGCACACCCGAAGCGGCCGGAGGGTTCACCTTCTTCATGTCGTTCCTGCCGTACCCGAGCAGTGCGTTCGTCCCGGTCGACAGCATGCCGGGCTGGCTCCACGGCTTCGCCGACCACCAGCCGGTCACCCCGGCCATCGAGTCCCTCCGAGGGCTCCTCCTGGACCAGCCGGTGGGCAACACCCCCTGGACCGCGCTCGCGTGGGCGGCGGGGATCCTGCTGGTGGCCGTCGCCCTGTCGGGGGTGCTCTTCAGGGTCAGGACGCGGTGAAGCGAGGGTCAGGACATGGTGAAGCGAGGTCGACGGCCCCCTGCACCGGTGCGCACAGGCACTCGGGGCGCCCTCCGAACCGTGCGCCCAGGCCCCACGTCCCGCCGGAGCACGGGGCCGGCTTGCACTGCCGGCTCCACCACACCCCGCACGGACCTCAGAACACGTCCGGGCACCACGCCCGCCGTGGCGCCCGGAACACCGCGTCGGCCGTGGCCGCCGCCCCCGCACGGTGCTCCTCGATCCGCCCCAGCGCGGTGAGCCGCAGCGCCGACTCGTCCCCGAGGTACAACGTCCCCAGTTCCCCCACGTCCAGGGACAGTTCCGCGTCCCGTGTCGTCGGGACGCACGAGGTGCCCGACGGTGACACCTCCAGCAGGAAACGGCCGCCCGCGAGGCCGGCGGAGTCCCGGACGTCCAGGACCAGGGCGGCCTCGGTGGCGTACGTACGCGCCTCCAGCGCCCGGGGCACGTCCAGGACGCGCAGCCACAGCCAGTCCGCGTGCGTCACCACTCGGGCGGCACGCGGGTCCGGGAGGAGGAGCGGCAGCAGGTCGTCCGGGGCGCGGTAGCCCGTACGGACCGTGGTGATCCAGTCGATGGAGCAGACGAACTGCCACAGCGCGCGTTCCGCCGCCGGGGTCACGGCGGTCATGCCGATGACCGTCGCCTTGTTGAGCGGCTGCTTCCCGTCGCCCCAGTGGTCGTCGGCGCGGTAGGCGATCAGCCCGTCCGTCTCCCCGTCCGCCGCCCGGTACACCGCGTAGAACGGCTCCGTCCACTTCTCGAACGCCGGGACGTCCACCCCGGTGCTGCGCTGCCACCAGCGCTCGTCCCGGGAGACCACGCCGTGCTGCCGGGCCGCGAGGCGGTCGTGGAGCCCGGGCCCCAGCTTGCGTACGTCGGCCCCGTCGACCAGCTCGATCCGGCCGCCGTCCGACTCCGAGGGGATCCTCGCACGCGGGTCCAGGCCCGCGCGGGGGACGTCGATCTCCCACTCGGTGGCCCAGGCGGCGGGCCCGAATCCGTACCGTCCGTAGATCGGGTACTCGGCGGCGATCAGCGAGGCGACCACATCGCCGCGCTCCTTCGCCGCCGCCAGGTCCGTCGCCATCATGCGGCTCAGCAGCCCGCGCCTGCGGTGCGTGGGACTCACCGTCACCGCGGTGACGGCATCGGCCCGCACCTTCGCGCCGCCGACGACGGTGAGTTCCTGCGCGAACGAACGGAAGGTCGCCACACAGCGCCCGGCGTCGAACACGCCCTGGACGCGCGCGAGATCGGTGTGGGCCAGGCGCACGGCGACCTCCTCCTCACCGGGAGCGGTGGCCGCCCGGAGGAACCCGGTCTCCACGGCACGGAGCCAGTCCCGGTGGTCGGCGGCGGTCACGGTACGCGGATCAAGGCTCATGCGGCCCACGCTAGGCACGGAGCGCGCGCGGTGTCGCGCGCTTTTCCCGCCGCCCCACCTCGGGCCCGCTCAGAACGCCGCCCGGATCGAGCCGACCTCCTCCGCGCCGCCCAGCAGCGGCGCCCGCCCGATCCGGGACACCACGGGTGCGTCCACGCTGAGCAGTTCGAGCGCCCTGGCCAGCACCGGGCCCAGGGCGCGGGTGGAACCGTCGTCGATCTTGAACGCCAGTGCCCTGCCGTCGGGGAGGGCCACGGCCTGCACCGCCTCCGCGCCCATCTTGGAGAGCGTGCCCGGCACCTCCCGCATCAGCCAGGTGTCCGGCCGCCGCGTGCCGGCGACGTACTCCGGGTGCGCCCGCATCGCGTCCGCGACCCGGCGCTCCGCCGATCCGGGCTCCGCCAGCACGAAGGAGCGGAACGCACGGGCCAGGCCCACCAGCCCGATCGCCATCAGCGGTGCCCCGCAGCCGTCCGTGCCGATCGCCGCGACGGGCTCGCCCGCCGCTTCCGCGACCACCTCGCCGACCAGCCGCTGAAGGGGGTGGGCCCGGTCGAGGTAGGTGGCGGTGTCCCAGCCGTTGCGTACGCAGACGGCGAGCATCGCCGCGTGCTTCCCCGAGCAGTTCATCGTGAGCGGCTCCCGCACACGCCCGGCAGCGAGATACGCCTCCGCCTCGACCGGGTCGAGCGGCAGGTCCGGCGGGGTCCGGAGGTCACCCGGCTCCAGGCCGTGCTCGGATAGCATCGTGCGCACCAGGTCGAGGTGGAAGCCCTCCCCCGAATGGCTCGCGGCGGCCAGCGCCAGCCGCTCCCCCGAGAGGTCCAGGCCGGCCCGCAGGATCGCGGCGGCCTGCATCGGCTTGTTGGACGAGCGCGGGAAGACCGGGCCGGCCGGGTCACCGAGTGCGAGCTCCACACTCCCGTCAGCGGCCAGGACGACCAGCGACCCCCGGTGGCGGCCCTCGGTGAAACCGGACCGTACGACCTCGGCCAGCACCGGGAGCTCGGGGGACGGGGTCGACGACGGGGCTATGAAGGAGCTCATGGGGCGGGTGGCCTTCCGGGGACGGGCGTGACCCGCCCCCGGAAGGGTCGCTTCAGGCGAGCAGGTCCTCTACTTGTGCTTCCCCGTCACGGTACCTGCGGGCGATCTCCGCGCTGCAATCGTCGACGGCCCGCTGGAGCCGGTGACGGCGCCGCGACACCTGCTGCTCGTAGCGGACGAGCCGCCCCATGGCGGCCAGGAGCTCTTCGTCCGTCCGGGCGTCGAGGTCGGAGAGCTCGACCTCCGCGAGCGTGTCCGCCGCCAGCTGCCGGTACTCGTCGCTGCGCGGCGTGGTGAGGGTGACGTGCCGCGCCGAGGAGCGGTGGACGGACGGGGTGTCGGCGAGGATCTCCGAGAGCCGGTCCACGACGGGCGACTCGGGGTCCACACGCCGGGCCAGCTCGGCCCGCAGGATGTCGATGCGGCCCTGGACCAGACGGCGTACGTAACTGAGGTCCGCCTCGTCGCGCTGGGCGTCACGGCGCAGGGTGCGCAGTTCCGGAAGTCGCAGCCCGCCGAATTCGGGCTGTGGTCGCAGGGAGGCCAGTCCTTCGACCGCACCGCCCCCGGTCTGTCCGGGCACGGAAACCGCTCCGGGCAGTTGTACGGGTGGCGGGGTGGGCGGCTGTCCCGGCGCGGCGCCGGTCCGCTGGACCGGCGACCGAAGGCCGGCGGTACGCGTCCTCGGTACGGCACCGGGCGATGGCCCGGTTCCACGTGTCGTCATGATGTTCGTCCCCTCGACCGGTGCGTCGGCACACCGACATCGTGCATGGTGTCACTACGCACGGTGTTCATGCAGGTGCTCTGTACCCGTTCAGCCCAAGATAGGTTGGTCTGTATGCGTGCAGTGATACAGAGGGTGGACGGCGCGAGCGTCACCGTGGCGGGCGCCGCGGACGATCCGTCGGGGACCGGGACGGTCGGCGAGATCGTCGGCGAAGGGCTGTGTGTGCTGGTGGGGGTCACTCACGGCGACACGGCGGAGAAGGCGGCGCAGCTCGCCCGCAAGCTGTGGACACTGCGGATCCTGGAGGGCGAGAAGTCCTGCTCGGACGTGAATGCACCGCTTTTGGTCATTTCGCAGTTCACTCTCTACGGGGACGCCAGGAAGGGCCGCCGGCCCACCTGGAACGCCGCGGCACCGGGTGAGGTCGCCGAACCGCTGGTCGACGAGGTGGTGGCACAGCTGCGCGCGCTCGGCGCGCAGGTGGAGACGGGCCGGTTCGGGGCGGACATGCGGGTCTCGCTCACGAACCACGGCCCGTTCACCGTGCTCGTCGAGGTGTAGCGGCGCGAGGCGGCCCGGCCGGACGGCGGGCGTAGTCCCTCTACGGCTCGACGACCGTCTCCTGTGCCGCCGCGGTGTCACCCGCGATCAGCTCCGCGTCCACCGCGACGTTCCGCTTCACCAGCGCCAGCGCGATCGGCCCCAGCTCGTGGTGGCGGGCCGAAGTGGTGACGAAGCCGAGCTGGCGGCCTTCCTGGCCGTCGGCGGCCAGCCGGACCGGCGTCCCGTGGCCGGGCAGGTGCACCTCGCTGCCGTCGAGGTGCAGGAAGACGAGACGGCGCGGCGGCTTCCCCAGGTTGTGGACACGGGCGACCGTCTCCTGCCCCCGGTAGCAGCCCTTCTGGAGATGCACGGCGCTGCCGATCCAGCCCAGCTCGTGCGGGATGGTGCGGTGGTCGGTCTCGAAGCCCAGGCGCGGGCGGTACGCCTCCACGCGCAGCGCCTCGTACGCCAGGATCCCGGCCACCGGACCGTGCGCGGCCGCGTACGCCTCCAGATCGGCGCGGGGCAGGAAGAGATCACGGCCGTGGGCCGTCTCCCGCACGGCGGCGCCTTCGGGGACCTCCGCGATGGAACCGGCCGGCAGGTGCACCACGGCGAAGTCCTCGGTGCGGTCGGCGACCTCGACCCGGTAGAAGAACTTCATGGACTCCAGGTACGCGATCAGCTCGCCCTGGGTCCCGGGCTCGGCGTGCATCCACACCGTCGTGCCGTCGTCGACCAGGTAGAGGGCGTGCTCGATGTGCCCGTTGGCGGAGAGGATCAGCGCCTCGGTCGCCTGGTTCGGCGCGAGGTCGCTGACGTGCTGGGTGAGCAGCAGGTGCAGCCAGGCCAGCCGGTCGTCGCCGGTCACCGTGACGACCGCGCGGTGCGAGAGGTCGACGAGACCGCTGCCGTCGGCGAGTGCGCGTTGCTCACGGAACAGGTCGCCGTAGTGCGCGGCGACGCCTTCGTCACGCCCCTCGGCGGGAACGGCACCGGGCAGGGACAGCAGGGGGCTCTTCATGCGACCAGCGTACGACTCGTACGGCTCGGACTACCGCCCGCCGGTGCTCTCCGGGGGCCCGCCCCGGGCCGCCTTCGCCGCGCAGTCGGCGCAGCGCCCGAAGATCGCGAAGTGCTTCATGTCGGTCTCGAAGCCGAAGGCGCCCCGCAGCTTCGCCGTGAAGTCGGCGACCACGTCGACATCGGCCTCGATGACGTTCGTGCAGTCACGGCAGACGAGGTGGATGTGGTGGTGGCGGTCCGCCAGGTGGTAGGTCGGGGCACCGTGCCCGAGGTGGGCGTGGCTGACCAGCCCGAGCTCCTCCAGGAGCTCCAGGGTCCGGTAGACGGTGGAGATGTTGACGCCCGACGCCGTCCTGCGCACCTCGCAGAGGATGTCGTCGGGGGTCGCGTGTTCCAGCTTGTCGACGGCTTCCAGGACGAGCTGGCGCTGAGGCGTCAGCCGGTAGCCGCGCTGCCGAAGATCGGTCTTCCAGTCGGTGCTCACCACAGCCCCAGTGTAGGGCGGGACGGGCGCGGGGCCCCGGGTCCGTGCGGAACGGGGCCCGGTCCGGCTACTTGAAGAACGCGATGCCGTCGTCCGGCAGGTCCCCGAGGCCCCTCGCCATCTCGGCGACCTCGCCCGGGGTGACGACCTTCTTCAGGTGCGCCGACATGTACGGCCGCAGCTCCACGTCGGGGGTGGCCTTCTCGCCGACCCACATCAGGTCGCTGTGCACGTAGCCGTAGAGACGCTTGCCGCCGCTGTACGGGCCGGAGGCGGCTGTGCGGGCCACCGCGTCGGTGACGACGTCGATCTGCGGCTTCTGCTTGGCCAGCTCGCCGTACCAGACCTCGACGACGCCCTGGTCGCGCACCATGACGATCTCGACCTTGCGGTCCTTGTCGATGCGCCAGTAGCCGGACTCGGACTCCAGCGGCTTGACCTGGTTGCCCTCGGCGTCCAGCACCCAGGAGTGCGAGACGTACTCGAGGAAGTCACGGCCGTCGTGGCTGAAGGTGACTTCCTGGCCGAAGTTGCACTTCTCGGCACCGGGGAAGTCGGAGACGCCCGCACCCGCCCAGTTGCCGAGGAGGAAGGCCAGCGGCACGAGGTCCGGGTGGAGGTCGGACGGAATCTCGATCATGAGCGGCTCAGACGATCTGTGAGGGTGTACGGGAGGTGTTCGGCGAGGGTCAGCGCTGGCCCTGGTACAGCTTCTTCACGGTCACGGCGGCGAAGGCGAGCACGCCGACGCAGACCAGGACCAGCAGAGCGGAGAAGAAAGCCTCAAGCACGGGAGCTCCTCGGAACGAACGACATGACGGCAGCAGGCGGCCGGGCCCCCAGCCTAATGGGTGGGGGCCCGGCACGGCGGCCCGGGGTTTCCCCCGGGCGCGGTCGGCTCAGCCCAGGAGCTGGTTCTGCAGGATCAGCGTCTGGTGGAACGGAACCTCCGGGACCGGCTTCGAGCCCTTCTGCTTGTGGACGATCAGCGCGACCGTGTCACCGGCCTGCACGTAGGCGGCGCGGATCCGCTCCTTCCCGTCCGGCTGCGCGTCCGTGAAGACGAACGTGGCGGTGTCCGGGTCCTTGTCCGAGCCTTCCCAGCCCTCGTCGAAGACGAGGTCTTCCTTCCAGTCGAGTGCCTGTCCGGGACCGCCGCCGATGTACATGTCGTCCCGGAAGCCCTCGGCGTAGGCCGTCGAATTGAACCGGAGCAGGTAGACCCGGGAGGTCGTGCCGTCCGGCATGCTCCAACCGCGGGCCGCGATGTGGCGCAGCGCGGAATCGGCGAGCAGGCCGCCGATCCGTTCGCGGCCGTCCTTGCGGTACTCGGACGCGAACTGTTCCGGCGTCGTCCAGCCGCCCTCGATCCTGCTGTCCACGGTCGCGCCGGCAGGTGCCGGAATCAGCAGCTCACGCAGATCCGCATGGTGGATCTGGGCGGTGTTGCCGGGGCTGAAGGGCCTCGGGGAGCCGGAGGGGAGCGCGGGCAGCGTCAGCGCCGGGTACTCCCAGCGCCCGTCGTACTCCGTGGCGAGGCCCGGCACGTCGGTCCGCTCCATCGAAGCGATCCCGAAGGCTGTACCCGTCCCCAGGGAGCCGAGAACGAGCACAGCGGCGGTCCACCGCGCCACGGCTCGGAGCACCCGGCGCGGTGGTCTCACCGGCTCGGTGCCACCGGGGCTCCCCGGCCCGGCACCCGCGGGCTGCTGTGGCATCGGCGGGGCGGCGGGCGGGAGCACGGGGGCAGCCGCCCCCGGGGACGCGGGAGCCTCCGTCGGCTCGGGCAGCACGGCTGTCCGCTCCGGCTCGGCAGGCGTAACCGTCTGCTCGGTCATATGTACTCCCCCGGGGACGCCATGTGGTCGAGCTGGTCCTTCAGCAGGTCCACGACCTCGGTCTTTTCGAACGGCTCGATGCCGGTGGCGATGAGATTGACGCTCAGTTCCCCGTCGTACGCCGTGCACTGCATGCCGTCGAGTTCCACGGCATCACCGCCGGCGTCCTTCTCCTTCGGCATGAGGAAGCATGCGGCGTGCTTGTGGCCCTTGACCGCGGGCCCCTTCCGGAACACCCCCACGGATTCCAGCAGTTCCTGCCGGAACAGATGGGTGTCGCGGACGGCCTTGCGGTCCTTCATCTTCGTGATCTTGATTTCGACGGCCAGATCGTCGCTGTCCGCACGGTACGTACGCACGGCCACGCCCTGGATCTCGAGCTTGTCGATGCGCCTGTCGAGTTCCCGGCGCTGCTTGCCGGCCAGGCCCCTGCCCGTCTCCTTCAGCGCGGCCGCGGCCTTCTTCCCGCTGATCTCGCTGTCGTTGCCGTCGCTCCCCGAGTCGGGACCGAGCGTGTAGCCCGCGGGCACGGGAAGCTGGAGCTTGCTCAGCTCCGTGGACGCCCGGCCGGCGGACACGTCTCCGGCGGGGTCCTTGTCGGGCTCGCCGTCCGGCTTCTGCCACACCGTCGTCCTCGCCGTGCGGTCGGCGCCGCCGACCTTGTGCACGATGTAGGCGCCGGCGCCGACGGCACCTCCGAGCGCGCACGAGAGCACCGCCACGAGGAACCGCCGGCCGGGCTTCCTGGAGGGCGCGGAGGGCCCGGAGACGGCCGGGGCGGACGCACCGTCCGCGGTGGGCTCCGGCATGCTCCCGTCGGTCACCGGCATGTTCTCGTCGGTCACAGGAGCCCCAGCTGCCGCTCGGCCATGCTGCGGATGTCCTTCTTGCCGAGCGGCTTGGTGTCGAACAAGTTGATCTCCATCATCACGTCGCCCCGTTGCGCGACGGCCCTGGCCCGGTACATCGGCAGGTATCCCGCTTCGTTGTGGACCTTGTAGAGGTAGTAGCGGCCGTTCCCGCTGCCCTTGATCGGATCGCCCTCGTTGCCCGCGCCGATATCGCTCTCGCCCATGTACGACAGCTGGCTCTCCGCGTGGCCGACCGCGCCCAGCTGGTCACCGCTGCGGAACTGGACGAGTGTCACGTTGACCACCCTGTTGCCCTTCTCCCAGGAGGCGCCCGCCGCCCGGCGGAAATCGGCTCCCAGCAGCTCCTCGTACATGTAGGCCTCGTCCTCGAAGAGCCGCGCGTCGTCCGCCAGGTCCATCCATCCGTCCTGCAGCCACAGGTCGTCGGACTTCTGGAATCCCTTCGGCTCGGGCAGCAGCAGCTTGCGCAGGTCGCCGTCCGTCTTGACCTGCCGGTCCTGCGAGGCGGGCAGCGGGGCCGGGACCTTGTCCGCCGGGAGCGCCTTCGCCGGGTAGGCCAGCTCCGCCTGCGACAGCGCGGGCAGCGGTGTCGGGGGCCGCTCGGCCTGGATGCCGTAGCCGACCGCCGTGCCGCCGGAGATGCCGATCAGGGCTGCGGCGGCGATCAGCAGGGCCGTACCGCCGCGTGGGCGCGGACGGGCCGCCGGGGCGGTCGGCGCCTCGGTCTCCGTCTCGGCCGGCGCCTCCGGCGGCGCGGCGGAAAGGGTGTCGTTCGTTTCCAAAAGGGTCCCCCCATGAGACCTGAGGCGCAGGTCCCATCACCCGCGCACACAGCAGACCCACAGGTCACAGGGGAGGTTGCCCGGCCGAGGATTACAGTTCGGTACATGTCGAAGAAGCTCGTGATCAAGGTGACCGCCGGAGCCGATGCCGCCGAGCGCTGCTCGCAGGCCTTCACCGTGGCGGCCGTGGCCGTCGCCAGTGGTGTCGAGGTCTCGCTGTGGCTGACCGGCGAGTCGGCCTGGTTCGCCCTGCCGGGTCGCGCCGCCGAGTTCGAACTGCCGCACTCCGCTCCCCTGCCCGACCTGATCGACTCGATCCTGGCGGGTGGCGGGATCACGCTCTGCACCCAGTGCGCGGCGCGGCGCGACATCACGGAGAAGGACGTCCTGGAGGGCGTGCGGATCGCCGGCGCCCAGGTGTTCGTGCAGGAGGCCATGGCGGACGGCACCCAGGCCCTCGTCTACTGATCCGCGCCCGGCCGTCGGCCTACCGGCGGTTGTCCCTGCCGTCGAGCTCGTCCCACCACCGGTCGGACGTCGGGTCGCCCGTGGGTGCCTGCTGCGGCGAGCGCGGCCGGGAGGCCGGGGGCGGGGACTTCGGGGGCCGGGAAAGGTCGGGCGGGGAGCCCTCGGGCGGCCGGCCCGGAGCCCGGGATCCCGGGGAGGGATCGTCCCACCAACGGTCCTCCGGCCCACGCCGGTTGGCGACGATCGCCGCGACGGGCGGTATGACCATGGCGACGACGCACATCGCCACGGCCGCAGGGACGGACCACAGACGCACGAAGGCCCAGGCGGAGACGAAGAGGAAGAGGCATCCGCCCATCATCAGAAAATAGACGCGCCTGCGCCGGGCGTACATGAGTCCAGAGTAGGGCTCACCGGCGCGGATGCGCACGTGGACGGCACGAAGGGCCGCACCCCGCTTCAGGTGGCGTCCAACCCCCTGGGGTGCGGCCCTCCGGCCGTATGCGCGCGTGAACTACACGGCGATGGCGACCTCGGCGAGGCCACCGGTCTGCGCCACGACCGTACGGTCGGCGGTGCCGCCCGGAACCAGGGCGCGGAGCGTCCAGGTGCCCTCGGCCGCGTAGAAGCGGAACTGTCCGGTGGCCGAGGTCGGGACCTCGGCGGTGAACTCACCGGTCGAGTCCAGCAGTCGGACGTAGCCGGTGACGGGCTCGCCGTCGCGGGTCACGCTGCCCTGGATGGTCGTCTCGCCCGGCTTGATCGTCGAAGCGTCGGGGCCGCCGGCCTGTGCTCCACACATGGTGTTCTGTCCTTCTGGTCGGGGTCCTGCTGATCAGGTCCTGCGGAGTTACTTGTTGGCGCCGAGCTCGATCGGCACGCCCACCAGGGAGCCGTACTCGGTCCACGAACCGTCGTAGTTCTTGACGTTGTCGACACCGAGCAGCTCGTGCAGGACGAACCAGGTCAGGGCCGAACGCTCACCGATGCGGCACAGCGCGATGGTGTCCTTCGACAGGTCGACCTGCTCGTCCTCGTAGAGGGCCTTGAGCTCGTCGTCCGACTTGAAGGTGCCGTCGTCGTTGGCGTTCTTCGACCACGGGATGTTGCGCGAGCTCGGCACGTGGCCGGGGCGCTGCGACTGCTCCTGCGGGAGGTGCGCCGGCGCGAGCAGCTTGCCGCTGAACTCGTCGGGCGAGCGCACGTCGACGATGTTCTGGTTGCCGATGGCGGCCACGACGTCGTCGCGGTAGGCGCGGATGGACTCGTCCTGGGCCTTGGCCTTGTACTGGGTGGCCGGGCGCGTCGGGACGGCGTCGGTCAGGTCGCGGGAGTCGAGCTCCCACTTCTTGCGGCCGCCGTCGAGCAGCTTGACGTTCTCGTGGCCGTACAGCTTGAAGTACCAGTAGGCGTACGAGGCGAACCAGTTGTTGTTGCCGCCGTAGAGGATGACCAGCGTGTCGTTGCCGATGCCCTTCTCGGACAGGAGCTTCTCGAAGCCGGCCTGGTCGACGAAGTCACGGCGGACCGGGTCCTGGAGGTCCTTGGTCCAGTCGATCCGGATCGCGTTCTTGATGTGGTTCTTCTCGTACGCCGAGGTGTCCTCGTCGACCTCGACGATGGCGACCTGCGGGTCCTCGATGTGGGCCTCGACCCAGTCGGCGTCGACGAGGACGTCTGCGCGGCTCATGTGTTTCTCCTCCGGGGCAGTCTGCGGCGGGGTGGTGCGGAGTGCTGGGTGCCGGATGTACGCGCAGGTGCTGGGAGCGGAACGCGTACGGAAGGCACGGGTTCGGCCCTGACGTCGTCGAAGGGCCGGCGGGAAACGGGAGAGGTCCCGCTCAGAAGGTGCGACAGAGCATGGCGGCGACGCGGCACAGGTCTACTGCCCGCCGCTTCGTGAGGTCCGCCTGTCGCTTCATGCGTCCGATCGTAGGGAGGTACGGGCGGAGATGTCACCGTCGTGTCGGATGATGAGACACGATCGTCCGCCATACGAGACGCCCGAAGGTTCGATGAACTCGGCGGCCCTGATTCCGGCGGCCGGGGAGCGACGGCCATCTACGGAACGGACGAGCCCGTCTCATTATCTGGATCGGCCGTCCGGTCCACCGTCACGGAGCCCCTACCCCACCCGCCCGGGGGTCATCCACGGCGGCCCGCCCTCGCGGCGTCAGCCCGCGAGCCGGACGTCCGACCCGGTCACCGAGATCTCCAGGCCGCCCGGCGCCACCTCGATCTTCTGGAGCTCCAGGCCGTCGGGCAGTCCGCCGATGGCGCGCTCGAAGTCGGTCTTCGTCCGCACCAGGTCCTCCAGGCCGGGGATGCCCTCGCCCGGCACCTCGTCGGCGCGCACCCTGACGGTGTCGCCGTCGACCAGGGTGACCGTGGAGAGCACGCTGCGCGTGAGCGTCCGGCCCAGCAGCGGGATCTCGACCGAGCCGGTGACCTTGACCTTGCCGTCGCCGCCGTAGGCGACGGTGACACCGTCGTCGGCCGCCTCCGTCAGGGCCGCGTACGAGACGACGGCCGTCCCGGAGGCCCGGGAGGCGGTGGCGCTGGTGTAGCCGGCCCCCAGCGTGACCTGGCTCAGCTCGGCCCGGATCTCGCTGATGCGTATCTCCCGCCCGGCGGCGCTGGCGCGGATGTCCTTGACCGTGACGTCGACACGGTCGAACTCCGAGGCCGCAGCCTGGGTCAGGAAGGGGAAGCCCTTGATGGAGACCTCGGTCGAACCGGTCTCGGCGTCGGCGAACGAGATCCGCCCCTCGGCCTCCGACTCCGCGAAGTACAGGGCGACGCGGTCCACGGCGACGAAAACGCCGCCCAGTACCACGGCCATGATCAGCAGTATTCGCAGTGCTCGCATGCCTGTTGTTCCCCCACTCGGACCGGCCGGACCCTGGTGCACGTGAGCCTACTGCCGCGGTGCGGCGCGCCCGGAGTGATCGACGAGCGCGGAGGCCGGCCGGTTCCACCGGTCAGGAGCCGGGAGTGGGGGAACGTCGGGAACGTCCCGGAACGTCAGGCGATCGCACGGCCGATCAGATAGACGGCGGGAGCGGCGGCCGTGAGCGGCAGCGCCACCCCAGCCGTCATGTGCACGAAGCGGGACGGGTAGTCGTAGCTCGCGACCCGCAAACCGATCAGCGCGCAGCCACCGGCCGCGAACCCGAGGAACGCCGCCTGCGCCCCGAAGTCGGTGAACACTCCGGCGGCCAGGCCCGCCCCCGCCGAGGCGAGCAGTGCCGCCACGACCGAGACCGCTCCGGGCAGCGGCAGTGCCCTGACGAGCACGCCCACGGCGACCGCGACACCGCCCACCGTCACCGCGTCCGGGACGGCGGCCAGGTGTCCTGCCGCCAGTACGGCGAGCGCGGCCGACGCGACGGTGGCCGTCAGGCCGTACATCCGCTCGTCGGCACCGGCATGGCTGCGCAGCTGGAGGACGATGGTGAGCAGCACCCAGACACCGAGCGTGCCGAGGATGGCCGCCGGGGCGTTGTCCCGGCCCGCGGCGAGCAGCACGGCATCGGCCACGACACCACCGGCGAAGGCGAGCGCGATGCCCTGCCGGGCCGGCCACATGCCGTTGAGCCGGAACCAGCCCGCGGCCGTCACGGCCTGGAGCAGGACCAGGGGCACGAGCAGGGCGTAGGCCCCGATCGCCGCGCCGAGGGCGAGGAGCAGGCCGAGGCCCGCCGTGATCGCGGCGGGCTGCATCCCCGGCGCGATGATCGGCGAACGCCCCTCGGCACGGGCCCGCTGGGCGTCGGTGATGCGGCTGTTGCCCAGAGTGGTCGGCGCGCTGTAACCGGAGTCGTCGGGAGCGGCCGCCGGGGCAGCCTGGGCGGGCGGCGCGGGCGGGACGTACTGCGGCTGCGGCGCCGCGGCCTCGGGCGGCAGTGGGTAGCCACCCTGCGCGGCAGGCGCGGCAGGCGCGTCGTGGTGCTGCGGCCGGATCGTCGGCTGGTACGTGGTGTCCCAGGTCTGCCCCTGCCACGTCTGGGCCACGCCCTGGTCGGCGGGCTGGGTCCGGAAGGCACCCTGCTCCGGCTGGACGGCGGGCTGCTGCTGTTGCTGCTGCGCCCAGGGCTGCTGCGCGTGGGGCTGCTGCTGCC
Source organism: Streptomyces sp. Alt3 (assembly GCF_030719215.1). Classification (NCBI taxonomy): domain Bacteria; kingdom Bacillati; phylum Actinomycetota; class Actinomycetes; order Kitasatosporales; family Streptomycetaceae; genus Streptomyces; species Streptomyces glycanivorans. Next base: position 3,768,911 of record NZ_CP120983.1, read on the forward strand.
CGTACGCCGACTGCGGGTCGTTCTGCTGCTGCCCGTACGCGTCGTACTGCTGTGGGCTCTGCGGCTGCCCGTACGCGTCGTACTGCTGCTGTCCGTACGCCGGGTCGTACGGCTGCTGCCCCTGGCGCTGCTGTCCGTGACCGGGGTCGTACGGATACTGCTGATCGTTGTCGCTCATGGTCTGCGGTTCACCCTCCTGCGAACGGCGGGAGCACCTCGACCGTGCCGCCCTCGGCAAGCCGTACGGTCTCATGACCGCGGGTCCCCACAGGATTCCCGTCGATCAGGAACGAGCATCGGCGCAGTACGCGCGTCAGCTCACCGGGGTGCCGCTCGCGCACCCCGTCGAGAGCCTCGGCGAGCGTGACCGCCGTGTACGGCTCCTCCGCGGTCCCTGCGGCGGCCTTGGCCGCGGCCCAGTAGCGGATCGTCCCCGCTGCCATGGCGGCACCCCTTTCGTCGTACGTCGGCTGTCCATCATGGATCACGCCGACCCGGTCCAGTCCGCGATGCGGGTCAGCAGGGCCTCGTCCGCGGCGTTCTCCGCGTGGCCCATGCCGTGTTCCAGCCAGAGTTCGGCGCCGTCACCCGCGGCTCCTGCCAGCATCCGCGGGTGGTCGACGGGGAAATACGGGTCCTGGTCACCGTGCACGATCAGCAGGGGCACCCCGATCAGCGGGACCGCCTCCACCGGCGAGAGCGGCACGGGGTCCCAGTCCTCCTGGTGGATGCGGGTGCGGAAGCCGTAGCGCCCGACGAACCGGCCTGCGGGCCGGGTGACCACCCAGTGCAGGCGGCGCATCGGTGCCGTGCCGCGGTAGTACCAGCGCGCCGGGGCGCTCACGGCGACGACCACGTCCGTGTGGGCGTCCGCACGCATATGGGAATGCGCTTCCGCACGCCCCTTGTGCGTTGCGTGCGCCCCCGTACGCGGCCCCACCCGTTCGGGCTCCTCCGGCCCGAATTCCTCCTCCGCGGATTCTGCGGATTCCGGCGCCGTATACAGAGCGGCGTGGCGGAGCACCACGGAACCGCCCATCGAGAAGCCGACCGTAACGATTCGGCGGTGCCCCAGCGACCGTGCCCAGGCGACCGCGGCCGCCAGGTCAAGCACTTCGCGATCGCCCACCGTCGACCGTCCGCCGGACCTTCCGTGCCCCCGAAAGGAGAACGTGATCACGGCCGCACGCTGGGCGAACACCTCGGCGGCCCGAAGCAGTGCCGGCCGGTCCGCGGAGCCGGTGAAACCGTGTGCGAGGACGACGGCGGTCCCTTCCGGGACACCGCCTCCGGCGCCCCCGGAACCCGCCGTGCACGGGGTGTACACCGCCTCGATACGGACCCCGTCACCGGTCAGCAACGTGGCGCGCCGGGGCACCCGCGTGATCGAGGGAACAGAAGAACTCGGGAAACGACCCTCGGACACAGAACTCATGTGGGCTATTCTGCTGCGAAGAGGATCCGGGCAAAGCAGCCCCCGGGTCCTTTTGTGCTTTCCGAGCGTTGTTACGGCGACGTTTCGACAAGCTCAGCGGTCCCCGGGCGCGGGGCCGCACAGTAAAAACCGTATGACGGCCGTCGCAGGTGATGGCCTCACGGGAGTACGAAGCAGTGCCGCATACTCCCCCGGGTCCGACCCGGGAGTGCCCCTCTCGCAGGGAACGAGGAGGACCGACGTAATGGGCGAGCTGAACGTGCACGATCGACCGACGACCCAGGCAGGTGGGCGGCGATGAGTTCACTGCTGCTTCTGACGAATGCCCTTCAACCGTCGACGGAGGTGCTCCCCGCCCTCGGCCTTCTGCTGCACAGCGTGCGGGTCGCCCCCGCCGAGGGACCCGCTCTCGTCGACACCCCGGGTGCCGACGTCATTCTGATCGACGGCCGCCGGGACCTTCCCCAGGTGCGCTCGCTCTGTCAGCTGCTGAGGTCCACCGGACCCGGCTGTCCGCTGATCCTCGTCGTGACGGAGGGCGGCCTCGCGGCCGTCACCGCCGACTGGGGCATCGACGACGTCCTGCTGGACACCGCGGGTCCCGCCGAGGTCGAGGCCCGGCTGCGGCTGGCCACCGGCCGCCAGCAGATCACCACCGACGACTCCCCCATGGAGATCCGCAACGGCGACCTCTCGGTCGACGAGGCGACGTACAGCGCGAAGCTCAAGGGCCGGGTCCTGGACCTGACCTTCAAGGAGTTCGAGCTGCTCAAGTACCTCGCACAGCACCCGGGCCGGGTCTTCACCCGCGCCCAGCTGCTCCAGGAGGTCTGGGGCTACGACTACTTCGGCGGCACGCGCACGGTCGACGTCCACGTCCGACGGCTGCGCGCCAAGCTCGGCCCCGAGCACGAGTCGCTGATCGGCACCGTACGCAACGTCGGCTACCGCTTCGTCACCCCCGAGAAGGTGGACCGGGCCGCCGAGGAGGCCAAGGCCAGGGCGGCGTCGAAGCCCGCGGATGATCTTGTCACCCGTTCGGAGCAGTCGGCGGAAGTCGACGTCCCCGAAGAAGCCCCTGTGCGGCCTGCCAAGCGGTAGGTCGATCCGCGTAGACTGCCGCGCGTGGCCAAGGTGACGCGGGATGATGTGGCGAGACTGGCGGGGACCTCGACAGCGGTCGTCAGCTACGTCATCAACAACGGACCCAGGCCGGTCGCCCCGGCCACGCGCGAGCGGGTGCTCGCCGCGATCAAGGAGCTGGGCTACCGGCCCGACCGGGTCGCCCAGGCGATGGCATCGCGGCGCACCGATCTCATAGGGATGATCGTGCCGGACGCCCGGCAGCCGTTCTTCGCCGAGATGGCGCACGCGGTCGAACAGGCCGCCGCCGAGCGCGGGAAGATGGTGCTCGTCGGCAACTCCGACTACCGCGACGAGCGCGAGGTCCACTATCTGAGGGCCTTCCTCGGCATGCGGGTGTCCGGGCTGATCCTGGTCAGCCAGGGCCCCAGCGAGCGGGCCGCCGCCGAGATAGAGGCATGGGACGCGCGCGTCGTCCTGCTGCACGAACGCCCCGAGGCGATCGACGACGTCGCGGTCGTCACGGACGACATCGGTGGTGCCCAGCTCGCCACCCGCCACCTCCTGGAGCACGGCAACGCCTATGTGGCGTGCCTCGGCGGCACGGAGTCGACTCCGGTGGTCGGCGACCCCGTCGCCGACCACATCGAGGGCTGGCGCCGGGCGATGCAGGAGGCCGGGCTGCCGACGGAGGACCGGCTCTTCCACGCCCCGTACAACCGTTACGACGCCTACCAGGTGGCCCTGAAGCTGCTCTCCGGCCCCGACAGGCCCCCGGCGATCTTCTGCTCCACGGACGACCAGGCCATCGGGGTGCTGCGGGCCGCGCGCGAGCTGCGGATCGACGTGCCGGGTGAGCTCGCGGTCGCGGGCTTCGACGACGTGAAGGAGGCCGGGCTGACCGATCCGCCGCTGACGACGGTCTTCTCGGACCGTCCGGCGATGGCCCGGGCAGCCGTGGACCTCGTCCTCGACGACTCGCTGCGGGTCTCGGGGTCACGGCGCGAGCGTCTGAAGCAGTTCCCGTCCGCGCTGGTGGTGCGCCGGTCGTGCGGCTGCGGGGAACCCACGGTGACCCCGCTGTAGCGGAGCGCTTCCTTATTTCGGGCATACACGGTTCTGCCGGGCTTCTCAGGACGTACTCAGGCTGCTCTCATGTTCGCTGGCCACTCTCGTAGACATGACCGACAGCCACCGCCCGAGCGGCGAGTACCCGATGTCCCCCTCCCACGACAACGGATCGCACGACAACGGTTCGCGCGACAACGGTGCTTACGGCACCGGCTCGTACGGCAGTGCTGAGCGCGGCACCGGCCCGTACGCCGAGTCCGGCGGCGGCGCGTACGGTGGCGGCGCGGCGGCCTACCCGCCGCCCCCGGCCCACGAGCCCGAGCGGCAGACCACCGAGGTGCCCGTCGGCGCCTACGCCTGGCCGGCCCCCCAGCCCGCGCAGGTGGGCCCCGCCGCGGACGCCCCCAAGTCCGAGCGGCGCGTCAAGCGGCCGTTCGCACTGCTCGCGGCCGTGGCGATCGCCGCCGCGGCGGTCGGCGGCGGCACCGCCACCCTCATCGGCGAGCTCGCGGGCGGCAGCTCCGGAAGCTCCGGCTCCAGCGGCGTCGTCAGCGGCACCACCGTCTCGCAGAGCAGCGCCGGGACCGTCTCCGGCGTGGCGGCGGCCGTGTCGCCGGCCATCGTCGAGATCAGCGCGACGTCCTCGTCCGGCGAGGCCACCGGCTCGGGTGTCGTCATCACGGCTGACGGCGAGATCGTCACCAACAACCACGTCATCTCCGGAGCCTCCAAGATCGAGGTGGCCCTCAGCACCGGGAAGACGTACACCGCCGACGTCGTCGGCACCGACGCCGACAAGGACCTGGCGCTCATCAAGCTCCAGGGCGCGAGCGGACTGAAGACGGCCTCGCTCGGCGACTCCTCCTCGGTGAAGGTCGGCGACCAGGTCGTGGCCATCGGCTCGCCCGAGGGGCTCACCGGCACGGTCACCAGCGGCATCGTCTCCGCCCTGGACCGTGACGTCACGGTCGCCAAGGACGAGGACCAGAGCCAGGGCCAGCAGCAACAGGGCGGTCAGAACTGGCCGTTCGAGTTCGGCGGTCAGCAGTTCAACGGTGACACCGGTTCGTCCAAGACGACGTACAAGGCCCTCCAGACCGACGCCTCGCTCAACCCCGGCAACTCCGGCGGTGCCCTGATCAACATGAACGGCGAGATCATCGGCATCAACTCCGCGATGTACTCGCCCAGTTCGTCCAGCACCTCGGGAAGCTCGGCAGCGGGCAGCGTGGGCCTCGGCTTCGCCATCCCGGTCAACACCGTCAAGGCCGACCTTGACACCCTGCGCGCCGGCAACGGCTCCTGACGAGGAAGGTCTCCATGAACCCCGACACCACGGCCGCCGGTCCGTCCGACCTGGCCCTCCCGCTCGCCCTGGCCGCCGAACTGGCCGCCTCGGCCCCCGCCGCCTCCGCACCCCGCCCGCCCGAGATCCGCAGCGGCACCGGCCGCGGGCGACGTGCCGCGCGACGTCGTGCGGCGGCCGTGCGAGGCTGAGAGCCGAGCCCCCACCACCCGGCCCGAAGGAAGAGGACGAAAAAGCGATGAGCCCCGCCGAAGACGATCCGCAGCGTGTCCTGATCGTCGACGACGAGCCCGCCGTGCGCGAGGCCCTGCAGCGCAGTCTCGCGTTCGAGGGCTACGGGACGGAGGTGGCCGTGGACGGCTACGACGCCCTCACCAAGGCCGAGTCGTACGCCCCCGACCTGATCGTCCTGGACATCCAGATGCCCCGCATGGACGGCCTCACCGCCGCCCGGCGCATCCGGTCCACGGGGTCGACCACGCCCATCCTGATGCTCACCGCCCGCGACACCGTCGGCGACCGGGTCACCGGCCTCGACGCCGGTGCCGACGACTACCTGGTCAAGCCCTTCGAGCTGGACGAGCTCTTCGCCCGCATCCGCGCCCTGCTGCGCCGCAGCTCCTACGCGGTCGCGGCTGGCGGGGCCGTCCCCGACGACGACGTGCTGTCCTTCGCCGACCTCCGCATGGACCTGAACACCCGCGAGGTCACCCGTGGGACGCGCCGGGTGGAACTCACCCGAACCGAGTTCACCCTCCTGGAGATGTTCCTGGCCCACCCCCGCCAGGTGCTGACCCGCGAACAGATCCTCAAGGCCGTATGGGGCTTCGACTTCGAACCCAGCTCCAACTCCCTGGACGTGTACGTGATGTACCTGCGCCGCAAGACGGAGGCGGGCGGCGAGCCGCGCCTCGTGCACACCGTGCGGGGCGTCGGGTACGCCCTGCGCTCCGGCGGCGGTGACGGGTGACCGGCCTCCCCCGCCGGCTCCGCGCCCTCCCGCTCCGCTCGCGGCTCGCCCTGCTGGTCGCAGCCGCGGTGGCGGCGGCGGTGGCGGCGGTGGCCGCGGCCTGCTGGTTCGTGACCCGGGAGCAGCTGGAGCACCAGCTGGATCAGTCGCTGCGCAGCTCCGCGGTTGACCAGCGCTACCTGGTGGGGCTGTACACGTACTGCAACGGCGACACCACGCTGCCACCGCGCCCCTTCACCGGTGTGACGGTCCAGCTCATCGACTCCCGGGGCACGGTCTGCGTCGCCCCCGGGACGTCGAAACTGCCGGTGGACGCCGGGGACCTGGCGGTGGCCGAGCGGAAGCAGACGTACGCCCTGCACACGGTCACCGCCCAGGACGGCGAGAGCATGCGGGTCTACACCTCGCAGCTGGATGTCCGGGGCGGACCGGGAACGGAGTCCGGGGACCTCGCCGTCTCCATCGCCCGCCCCATGAGCGAGGTCACCGACCCGCTCACCACCCTCGCCTGGGTCCTGCTCCTCGTTTCCGGCATCGGTGTCGTCGGCGCCGGCGCCGCCGGCCTATGGGTGGCCCGTACCGGCCTACGCCCCGTCGACGACCTCGCCCGCGCCGTGGAGCACGTGGCCGAGACCGAGGACCTGACCGTCCGGATCCCCGCGGAGGGCGAGGACGAGATCGCCCGGCTCTCGCGTTCGTTCAACGCCATGACCAGCTCACTGGCCACGTCCCGCGACCGTCAGTCGCAGCTCATCGCCGACGCCGGCCACGAGCTGCGCACCCCGCTCACCTCACTCCGTACGAACATCGAGCTGCTCGCCCGCAGCGACGACACGGGCCGTGCCATCCCGCCCGAGGACCGCAAGGCCCTGATGTCCTCGGTCAAGGCCCAGATGACCGAGCTGGCGGCCCTCATCGGCGACCTCCAGGAGCTCTCCCGCCCCGACGCCGCCCAGCCCGGCCCGCTCCAGGTGGTCGCGCTGCACGACATCACCCGCACCGCGCTCCAGCGCGCCAGACTGCGCGGCCCGGAGCTGACCATAACGGCCGAGCTGGCCCCCTGGTACGTACGCGCCGAACCCGCCGCGCTGGAGCGGGCGGTCGTCAACGTGCTCGACAACGCGGTGAAGTTCAGCCCGGCGGGCGGGACGATCGAGGTCGTCCTGCACCGCGGCGAGCTGACCGTGCGGGACCACGGCCCCGGCATCCCCGCCGAGGACCTCCCGCACGTCTTCGACCGCTTCTGGCGCTCCCCGTCCGCTCGCCAGCTGCCCGGCTCCGGCCTAGGCCTGTCCATCGTGGCTCGCACGGTCCGGCACGCGGGCGGCGAGATCGTCCTGAGCCCCGCGGAGGGCGGCGGCACGGTGGCGTCGATCAGACTGCCCGGGGCGCCGACGCCGCCGCCGGAGGTGTGACGGTGCGCTTCCTGTGCGGCTCGGTTCAGGCCAGGTCGTCGAACTCGCCCTCCTTCGCGCCCCCGAGGAAGGCACGGAGCTTGGCCCGGGTGGTGCGCACGACCACGTCCGGGTTGTCGCTCTCACGCAGCAGTATCTCGCCCTCGTGTTCGGCGAGTTCGAGGCAGTCGGAGCCCTCGGCGTTCGAGGACTTCGAGGACTTGCGCCACTGAATTTCCATGATCCTCACACCTTCATGCTCTGCACGATGCCCCGAATGAAGTCCCGCGAGCGCCCCGGGTCGAGCGACCTCTCCTCGGTCCGGTCCAGCGCGACTCTCCAGTTCACCAGGCTCGTCTCGGCATCGAGGAACGACGACCCCGTCGCGGTGTCCACCTGCACGGTATCGAGCTGCGGAACGATCCCGTACACGTAGTGTGCCGAACTGCTTGCGAACGGAAAACCGCCCGCAGCAAAGGGAATCACCCTGATGGTGATGTTGCCCCGGTCGGATTCCTGCAACAGATGCACGAGTTGGGCGCGTGCTACCTCGCGACTTCCGTATGCCATCCGCAGTGCCGCCTCGTGGATCAGGAACGTGCAGGTGGGCGGATTCGGCCGGTCAAGTACGTCCCGTCGCTGCAATCGGTGTGCGAGCAGGCGACGTTGGCGCGTGGGGCTCGGCACCGGAACGCTCTCGGCGAAGACGCTGCGGGCGTATTCCTCGGTCTGGAGCAGGCCAGGCATATACATGACCTGCACCGACCGGACAGCCGCAGCGTGATACTCCAGCTCCGCGAGGTCGAGAGCGTCGTTGGCCAGCTCACCGCGGTAGTGCTCCCACCATCCGCTCACACGCTCCGCAGCCATGGCGGCAAGGGCATCGACGTACGCCGGTTCGGGGCACTTGTAGTGGTCGGCCCACGCCCGCACCCGCTGAGGGCTCACGCCGAATCGGCCCGACTCGGTGTTGCTGATGGTGGTGCGGTCCGCCCCCAACCGCTCTGCGGCCTGGGCAAGTGTCAGGCCCGCATGTTCCCTGAGTCTGCGCAGCTCGGAGCCCAGTCGACGCTGTCGCACCGTGAGCAGCTTCCTCGGCGGCATACAGATCCCCTCCTGTCGAATCCCAGTGTGGCCGTACCCGAACCACTGGGTGTTCGTTACTCACGACATCGAGCCGTATCACTAGTTATGAGCTGTGGGTACGTTCGTTAGTTACCTCGGTACAGCGCGCCAGCCCTCGCCGCACGACCGTCACCACGGTCAACGAGCCGCGTGCGCGTTCGGATCGCACCACGTGGGGAGAACGACATGACCAGCGTCAACGCCACCGCACCCTCCGCATCACCGCACGGTCAGGACGGCGAGAGCTACCGGCTCTCACTGCCCAACACCGCGCGTTCCGCCGGGATCGCCCGGCACTTCGTCGCCTCGCTGCTCACCGGCACACCCCACAGCGGCGTCGTCGACGACGCCCGCCTCTGCGTGACCGAGGTCGTGGCCAACGCCCACCGGCACACCCGCACTTCACTGATCCGGGTGCATGTGACCGTCGGCCGGGAGCAGGTGACCGTGTCCGTCGCCGACGACACGCCCTGGACCGCGCCTGCGGCAGGCGCCACGTCCGACGGGTCGATCGGCGCGGGTCACGCCCAGGAATGCGGGCGGGGGCTCTTCCTCCTGGAGGAGCTCGCTCTGGCCTGGGGGTCGGAGGTCTGCGGGTGCTGCTCTCCCAGCCACAAGGCGGTGTGGTTCACGCTCGCCGGGGATGCGGGGGCCACCGCACAGCCTTCTGCGCGCCCCCGCACGGCGATTCAGGCCTGACCACCCGCTGAGATCCACCGGCAGGCCCGGCAGCCGGCCTGCCCTACCCCGACGGACCGTGATGCGTCGTACCACCGGCGCGGCTTCGTGCTGCGCTCCTCCGCCATGCCCTGATCCGGTACGGGACCCCGTTCCCCGCGCCCTCCAGGAGGTGGACTCCACCCCTGCCCGGCATGCCCGTCCGCGTCCGTGGCTGTCCGCCGTGACGTGGCTGATCGGCGCCGGCCTGCACCCGCGCGCCGGGGAGACGACGCTGACCGTGGCCCGGGATCTCGCGGCGCGGATGGACTACCGGCTGGGCTTCGTGCTGTACGACCTCGAAGGCACGGCCTCCCGGTGCGGAGTTTCGACGGCGACGGTGAAGCGGCATGTCCGGGTGCTGCGGGAGCTGGGTGCGCTGGCGTGGCGGAGACACGGTACGAAGAGGAACCTTCGGCTCCCGGGCCGCCCCCGTACACGGCGACCGCGACGATCTACGCGGCGACGGTTCCGGCATCGTACGACCGTGCGAAGGGGCACCGGCTCGACGGCACCGGGTACGGCGCACGCGTGGTCGGTGTGACGGACGAGGGACGGGCGCTCATGCAGAAGACCGTCCACAGGAAGCCGCATCCTGTGGACGACGAGCGGCCGGGCGCGCACTGTCGGGCAGGGCGTGCACCCCATTCTCCTGGGCCGTACCCCTACTCATCCGTTGCTGATCCGGATGGGTGGTTGAACTACACCTCGCGCACCCGCGCGACGCGCGCGAGGGCGGCAACTCCCCGGAGGGCCAGGAACGCCTGCGGTGCGTCGCCTCGCAGCCCGTGGCAGGTGGCCCACGACATCGAGGTCGCCCGACAGGTCCGGCCGCTCGTCGGCTGGACCCAGCGGGAAGGGCTCCGCCGCCTGGCATTCGCACTGCGCCCGTTGATCGACCGAGGCCTGGCGGCGCACGACATCGCGGCCGAACTCCTCGGCATGGCCGTCGACTGGCGCCCCGCACGACCGGCCGCGTACATCGCCGCAGTCCTAGCCCGGGACCGGCGGGCCGAGACGGCCCGCCCACCGGAAGGGGACCTCGCGGCCGACCCCGCCGCCCACCAGGAATGGCAGCAGTGGCTGCGCAGCCGCCAGGTCGACGACCCGCCGCGCACGGACGACGACCGCCGCCATGCCCGACTCCACTCGTGGGACCGGTGGCGCGAGGTGGCGGCCCACTACGACGAGGACCCCGACGACGCACTGGACCTCTACGGGACCCGGCTGTGCGCCTACGCCGTCAAACGGGCCGCACCCTCGGCGTGGTGACTCCTCAGCCGGCCGGGTTGTGCCGGATCAGCGACTCCACCAGCCCGGTCCGGGTGGCGGGGAAGTCCAGCGGGACGATCCCGAGGCCGGTCCAGCCGGAGGCCTCCGATCCGTCGAGGAACGAGTGCACCTGCGGGTTGAGCCGGTCCGAGTTCGAGCGCGGAGGGAGCAGGGCCGCGGTGCTCACGTAGTTCATGAAGAACTTGCCGGGCTGCTGCGCCGCCTTGCGGAACTGCGCCTCGATCTTCGGGTACTTGCCGAAGGGCTCGGCCATGTAGTCGTCCTGGATGTCGAAGACCGCCGGGTCGGCGTACCGGACCCCGGGCAGGCCGCCGTTGTCGGCGAGGACGACGACCTTGCCGCGGGCACCGCCGAGGTCCGGGAGGGTGGAGTCCAGGCGCAGGAGCGGACGCCAGCCCTTGTCGTCGAGGTAGATGTCGAAGATCCGCCGGAACGCGGCGTCGCTCTCCTCCGAGTACTCCTGCTTGACGCGCATCAGCACGGTCTCCGAAGGGTGCCTGGCCAGGAAGTCCCGGCAGGCACCCAGCACGTCGTCGAAATTCAGGTTCTGGTAGTAGGCCCCGTGGTGGATCGCGTACGCGTCACCGCTGATCCGGCACCGGACGTCGAGGAAACGTATGCCGCTGTCCAGTTGCTGGGCCACCGTCGTGTTCTGGCACGCCGTCCAGGGGCCGCCGAAGCGCGCACCGGCGTTGTGCGTCCCCGGGATCGTGAGGCGTCGCAGCGGGGTGGAGTCGGCTATGCCGCCCATCCAGTCCTGCGTGCCGAGCGCGCGGGAGGCGGCTGTGGCCGTCCCGCCGAGGAGGACCCCGGCGGTGACTGCGAGCGAGCCGGTGAGGAAGCTCCGGCGGGTGGCGGTGTACGAACTCATGGGGGTGTGCCTCCGGGGGCCGTGGGGGCTCGAATTATGTCGGGCACACCTCAATGACGGAACAGGGTCGTCTCGCCACCGACGCCCGCGTGGCCGGAACCCGTCGACCACCGTCCGACCACCCCACCCCACCCCCACCACGCACAGGACGAAAACCCTGGCACCGAGCAGCAGAATGCAAGATTGCGAATTTCTTAAACTTGCAATATTCGTATTTCATGCTACCTTGGTAAGGATGGCGACAGAGGTAGGAGGTCATTGCGTGACTGGAGCCACAGCCATACTGCGAACGAACGGGCAGATCACACTGCCCAAGGCCATTCGGGCAGCCCTCGGGGTGAACCAGGGCGACGAAATCGAGTTCGAGATCACCGGCGCCGGTGAAGTGACGGTGCACGGACTCACCAAGATCCGCTCCGACCAGGCCTGGTTCTGGACTCCGGAGTGGCAGGAGGGCGAGCGCAGAAGCAGCGAGGACATCGCTGCCGGTCGCACCGCCGTCCACGAGGACACGGACAGCATGTTCGCGCACCTCGACGAAGACTGACCCCTGACACCGGGAGGCCCGATTGCCCACTTTTGAGACGACTGCCCACTTCAAGCGCGACTTCAAGACTTTGAAGCCCGAGGAGCGGAAGCGCTTCGAGGACGTCATCCGGAAGAAGTTCGTTCCGGATGTGGAGTTGGGGCAGTTCCGACCCGGACTCCGGGTCAAGCCGGTTCAGGGCATCTCGTTGCCGCAGGGCGCACGCCCTGTCATGGAGATGACTTGGGCACCGGACGGTCGTGCCACCTGGCAGTACGGAGACGAAGTCCGCCCAGGGGTGACGCACATCCTGTGGCGCCGAGTGGGGGGCCACGACATCTTCGTCCCCGGGCCTGCCTGAACAAGCCGATGGTCCGCCACGTGGCGTGGCGGACCATCGGTCTCCGGGCCGGACGGGAGCAGCGGGACGCTCCCGTGTGACGGCGTTACTGCACGATCGTGATCCGGTCCGTGGCCGGCGGGGCCAGCGGTGCGGAAGCCGTGGAGTGGGCCGCCAGGTAGGCGTTGAACAGGTCCAGGTCGGAAGCGCCGACCAGCTTGTTCGTGCCCTGGCCGAGGGCCGCGAAGCCGTCGCCGCCACCCGCGAGGAACTCGTTCATCGCGACGCGGTACGACTTCGCCGGGTCGATCGCCTCGCCGTTCAGACGGATCGTGTCCGCGACCACCCGTGCGGCGCCCGACTTCGTCATGTCCAGCGTGTAGGTGAGGCCCTTCGAGACCTGGAGGATCTTCGGCGACGCCTCGTTCGAGCCGCTGACCTGCTGCTGGAGAGCGGCGACCAGCTGCGCGCCGGTCAGGTCGACGACGTTCATCATGTTGGTGAACGGCTGGACCGTGAACGCCTCGCCGTAGGTCACCACCCCGTCGCCCTCACTGCCGGACGCCGTGTACACCAGGTCGGAGCGGATACCGCCCGGGTTCATGAACGCGACCACCGCAGCACCCTTGTCCGCGGGGGCCAGGCCCTCGAGCTGGGCGTCGGCGATGAGGTTGCCGAGCGGCTTCTCGGGGGCCGTGGAGCCGCGGCCGTTGATGTCGGCGGAGATGTACCCCTGCGGGCGGCCCGCGATGGGGGCGGCGAGCGTGTTCCAGCGGGCGATCAGCGCCGTCATGTCCGTGGCCTTGGCCTGGTCGCGGCTGACGATGTGATTCGCCGACTTCGCGGACTTCACCGACGTGCGCACTATGTCCTTGGTGCGGCGGTCGTAGGTGAGGGTCGTGTCCGTGTAGAGCTTGCCGAACGACGACGCCGAGGTGACCATGCGCGGATTGCCGGAGGGGTCCGGGACCGTGCAGACGTACGCCTGGTGGGTGTGGCCCGTGACCAGGGCGTCGACCTTCGGCGTGATGCCCTTGGCGATCTCGACGATCGGCCCGGAGATGCCGTCACCGGCGCCCGGGCTGTCGCAGTCGTAGTTGTACGAGGAGGAGGCCGGGGCCCCGCCCTCGTGGATCAGCGCGACGATGGACTTGACGCCCTGGCGGTCCAGCTCCTTGGCGTACTTGTTGACCGTCTCGATCTCGTCGTGGAACTTCAGGCCCTTGACACCGTTCGCCGTGACGATGTTCGGCGTGCCCTCCAGGGTGACCCCGATGAAGCCGATCTTGACGCCGTTCTTCTTCCAGACCGTGTACGGCTTGAGGATCGGCTTGCCGGTCTTCTCGTTCGTCACGTTGGCCGCGAGGTAGGGGAAGTCCGCGCCCTTGAACTTCTTGCCCTTCTCGTAGCAGCCCTCGACCGGGTGACAGCCGCCGTTCTGCAGACGGGCCAGCTCGGTGGCCCCCTCGTCGAACTCGTGGTTGCCCACGGCCGTCACGTCGAGGTCGAGCCCGTTGAGCGCCTCGATGGTGGGCTCGTCGTGGAACAGCCCCGAGAGCAGCGGGCTCGCGCCCACCATGTCGCCGCCGGCCGCCGTGACGGAGTACGGGTGCCCCTTGCGCGCGGTGCGCAGCGAGGTGGCGAGGTACTCGACGCCGCCGGCCGGAACCGACTTCACCGTGCCGTCGGCCTGCGTCTCACCGACCGTCCCGGCGGAACCGGCCGGCGGCTCCAGGTTGCCGTGCAGGTCGTTGAAGGACAGCAGCTGCACGTCGACCGTGCGGGACGACGGGTGGTGGCCGTGGCCGTGGCCCTTGTCGTGCGCGCCGGCCGGCATCGCTGCGACGAGCGCGCCGACGGTGACGAGCCCGGCGGTGGCGGCGAGCACCCGCCGGGGCACACGGTTCTTCTGCGGAGTCGCTGACATCGGTCCCCTTGTAAGTGTCTGGATCCTGCGTCCCGCAGCCTAGAGTCAACGCGCGTAGCGCGACAGGTGTCCGGGGTTACGAACTGGTTGCCGCACACCCGGAAAGGGTTCGATCACCCATAAGGCGTATATATGCGAGCAGAAACGTCACCGCCTGCATACGCGCCGGAAGCCTGTACCCCGTGGACAACGAACTCACTGCCGAGGCAGTCGTACCGGCCCAGCACCGGACCGAACTGCCTCCCGGCTTCTACGAGATGGTCGACGACCTCAAGTCGATCGTGCGCGGCGCGCACCTGCGCGCACAGCTCAAGGTGAACACCGAGATGCTCCAGATGTACTGGGAGATCGGCCGGACGATTCTGGAGCGCCAGGGAGCCGAGAGGTGGGGGACGAAGGTCGTCGGGCGGATCGCCACGGAACTGCGGACCGAGTTCCCCGACCAGCGGGGGTTCGGCGCACGCAACCTGCAGTACATGCAGCAGATGGCTCGGACGTGGCCCGAACAGTTTGCGCAGCAAGCTGCTGCGCAGTTGCCCTGGGGCCATCTCCAGCTCCTCATGGACAAGTGCAAGACCCGCTTCGAGCTGGACTTCTACGCTCAGCACGCCGTGTACCACGGCTGGTCCCGCGACCGCCTCACCACTCACATCCGCAGCGGGCTCCATCTGGCCCAGGGCGCGGCCGCCAACAACTTCGACGTCACCATCCCGGAGCAATCCGAGGCCGCGACACAGATCTTCAAGGATCCGTACCGCCTGGAGTTCACCCAGCTGTCGGACACCGCCGCCGAGCGCGAGCTCGAGGACGCACTGACGAACAAGATCATCCAGTTCCTCACCGAGCTCGGCTTCGGATTCGCCTTCGTAGGCCGCCAGTACCCTCTCACCGTGGGCGATACGGAGTTCCGTATCGACCTGCTCTTCTACCACTTCAGGCTGCACCGCTTCGTGGTGGTCGAGTTGAAGACCACCAGGGCTCACCCTTCGCACCTCGGGCAGCTCAGCTTCTACGTCACCGCGGTGGACCGCCTCCTGCGCGACCCGGAGCGGGACGACCGGACGCTCGGCATCCTCATCGCGGAGAGCCAGGACGCGACGACGGTCGAATTCGCCCTCCAGTCGCAGAACCAGCCCCTCGCGGTCAGCACGTACGCAGGCCTCCCTCCGGGCGTGCGGGCGCTGATGCCCACCACCGACGACCTCTCCCGCATCGCCCGTGAGGTCCTGCACGGCGGGCCGGGCCCGGAATGACAGGGCGGGCTGACGTGACGGCGCCCTTGCGGGCCGGGCGGCATCCTGCCCCGGCGCCCCACGCCCGCGCCGTACGCTCGTACCCATGACGACTGACGCACCCCTCCCCTCCCCCGGACGCGAGATCGAGACCCTCGACGCGCTCACCCCCGAGCAGGCCGACGCCGTCCTGGCCCTCCTCGGCGAGGCCGCCGGGACCGATGGCCGGCAGGCAGTCTCCGAGCAGGGGCGGCTGCAGTTGAGGGGCGGTCACCGTGAGGGCGTACGGCATTTCCTGCTCAGCGTCGACGGCACCCTGGCCGGTTACGCGCAGCTGGAGGACGCGGATCCCGTCGAGGCCCCCGCCGCCGAGCTGGTCGTGGCTCCCGCCCACCGGGGCCGTGGGCACGGCCGGGCGCTGGGTGCCGCGCTCCTCGCCGCGACGGGGAAGCGGCTGCGGGTCTGGGCGCACGGCGGCAAGTCTGCCGCCCGGCACCTGGCACAGGTGCTCGGCCTCTCCCTCTTCCGCGAACTGCGCCAGCTCCGCCGCCCGCTGGACACCCTCGACATCGCCGAGCCGCCGCTCCCGCCGGGCGTCACCGTCCGCACCTTCGTGCCGGGCCAGGACGACGCGGCCTGGCTCGCCGTCAACAGTGCCGCTTTCGCGCACCACCCGGAGCAGGGCTCCCTCACCCAGCGGGACCTGGACGACCGCAAGGCCGAGCCCTGGTTCGACCCCAAGGGCTTCTTCCTCGCCGAGCGCGACGGGGAGATCATCGGCTTCCACTGGACGAAGGTGCACGCCGAGGACGAGCTCGGTGAGGTCTACGTCGTCGGCATCAGGCCCGACGCGCAGGGCGGCGGCCTCGGCAAGGCACTCACCGCGATCGGACTGCGCCACCTCGCCTCCCTGGGGCTGCCCACGGCCATGCTCTACGTCGACGCCGACAACCTGGCGGCCGTGTCGGTGTACGAGCGGATGGGCTTCGCCACGCACGAGGTCGACCTGATGTACCGCACGGAGTCCTGAGCAGCACCAACGCTCCCAGGGGCGGCGTCACTTGACGTCGCCCCTCTCTTGCGCCACCCTTTCACTACTCAATTAGTGAAAGGGTGGTGAACATGGCAGAGTCCGCAGCGGTCGAGTTCCGTATCGACCGGCGCAGCGGCGTCGCCACCTATCTCCAGATCGTGCAGCAGACCAAGCAGGCGCTCCGTCTCGGTGTGCTGGAGCCGGGCGACCGTCTGCCCACGGCCCGCGAGGTCGTCGAGGCCACGGCGATCAACCCGAACACCGTGCTCAAGGCCTACCGCGAACTGGAACGCGAAGGACTCGTCGAGGCCCGCCGGGGCCTGGGCACCTTCGTCCGCCGGACCCTCGGCAGCGCGGCGGTCACGACCGACCCGCCGCTGCGTGCCGAGCTCACCGAGTGGACCCGCAGGGCCCGCGCCGCCGGCCTGGACAGGGACGACGTGAGCGCGCTCTTCACCGACGTACTGGACAGCACATTCAAGGGGGACCAGGACTCATGACAGGTGCCGCGATCGAGGCGAACGGCCTCGGTATGGCTTACGGGAGACGGCGTGGACGGGCGCTGAGTAACTGCTCGTTCCGGCTGCCCGCCGGACGGATATGCGCCCTCGTCGGGCCCAACGGCGCCGGGAAGTCCACCCTGCTCGCCCTCACGGCCGGCCTGCTCCGGCCCTCCGATGGATCCGTGCGGGTGCTCGGCTCGACCCCCGCCGAGGCGCGTCCGCGTATCGCCTACGTGGCACAGGACAAGCCGCTGTACCCGCAGCTCACCGTGGCCGACACCCTGTGGGCCGGGGCCGAGCTCAACCCCGCCACCTGGGACCGGGCGGCTGCCGACCGGGTCGCGGGACCGCTCCCCCACGGCGCGAAGGTCCGCTCGCTGTCGGGCGGCCAGCGCACCCGGCTCGCCCTGGCGCTCGCTCTCGGCAAGCGGCCCGAACTCATGCTGCTGGACGAGCCGATGGCCGATCTCGACCCGCTCGCCCGGCTCCAGCTGATGGGTGTCCTGATGGCCGAGGCCGCCGAACACGGGACCACCATCGTGATGTCCTCGCACATCCTCACCGAGCTGGAGGGTGCCTGCGACTACCTCCTGCTCGTCGACGGCGGGCGGGTGCGTCTGGGCGGTGAGAGCGAGGACATCGTCGCGGCACACGCCGTACTCACCGGCCAGGTCCGCGACCTCGCCCCGCACACGGTCGTCGAGTCCCGCACGACGGGACGTCAGATGACCGCACTGGTACGGAAGGAGGGGCCGGTGGACCAGGCCGCCTGGGACGTCACGGAACCCTCCCTGGAGGAGCTGCTGCTGGCCCACCTCCGCTCACCGGAGGCCCCGCCGCTGATGACGCCCAGCGCGCACGCCCGGCAGGAGGTGGCCGCGATATGAGCACTCTCACCACGCTGCGCGGCCCCGCCCGCCTCGTCGTACGGCAGCACCGGTGGACGCTGTGGACCGCCGGCGGGCTCGCCCTGGCCGGGGTGATCACCCTCGTCGTGACGGCCCTGTGGTCGGCGCACCTCGTCGACGCCTTCGAGTCCGGCCCCTGCTCGGTCGAGGGAGACCCTGGCCGCAGCTGTCTCCAACCCGTCCGCGACTACATGGACGCCACCTTCAGCCTCACCGGGGTGTTCAACCTTGCCGGCCTGGCGCTGAGGGTTCTGCCCCTGATCGCCGGCGCGTTCGTCGCGGGACCGATGATCGCCAGGGAACTGGAGAGCGGCACCTTCAAGGTCTCCTGGACGCAGTCCGTGTCGCCCGCCCGATGGCTCGCCGCCAAGCTCGCCGTGCCCGCCGCGCTGCTGCTGGCCGGTGTGTCCGTACTGACGGCCGTACTCACCTGGGCGCGGTCCTATGCGGACACGCCCTACCCGGTCCAGTGGCATGACGCACCTGTCTTCAGCACTTCGGGAGTCCTCCCCCTCGCCCATACCTTCTTCGGGATGTGCGTCGGAGCGCTCGCCGGCCTGCTGATACGCCGCACCCTCCACGCGTTGACCGTCTCCGCGCTCGTCACCGGCGCGGCCCTCACTGTCCTCACCTACCGGCGCCAGGAGCTGTGGCCCTCGCGAACGCTCACCGGCACCACCGTGAACGCAAAAGAGGGCATGTGGTGGGTGGAAGCAGGCGACCTCACCAGCAGCGGTGAACGGCTGCCGCAAGACGTGTGCGCCCAGGCCGTGTCCGAGAGCGCCCGGACCCGGTGTTTCGCGGACAACGACATCACCGGCCACTACCTCGACTATCACCCCGCCTCGCACTTCTGGCCCCTCCAGCTCGTCGAGACCGGCATCCTGCTCGCCCTCGCCGCCGTGGCCGTCGCCGTCGCCTTCCGCGTCCTGCGCCGCCGCACGGGCTGATATACCACCCCCTGTCCGGGCCCCGGGGGGAGTCCGGGCAGGGGGTTCACCTACGGTGACGACAGGCGGCACGGGGACGGCACCGCAGCCACACCGCTTCCTGTACGTCATGTCATCGTTACCGGCCATTCAGACGGGCTTGCGACCCTCACGGGATGCAGCCAGCTGTGCCCACCCCCCGCAACGGGAGCGGCCCCGGCCCGGGACCGACTTCCGCTTCTTCCGCGATCTTTATGGGCTCCGACGCGCCTGAGGAGCCGAACGCGCGGAAGAATAGGTCCATGAGCCAGCAGCCCAGCTCCGAGGTCCCGGTCCAGCCCGCCCAGCCGTCGGTCGGCTCCCTCGCCTCCCACCGGCCGCACGCCGTCGCGGGCTCCGTGCCCGCGGGTCTGTCCACCGCCGCCGATCTGGACCCTGATCTGGACAACGACCCGGACGCCTACGAGCCCGACGCAGAGGGCGACGAGCTGCCCCAGGGCCGTTTCCTGGACCGGGAGCGCAGTTGGCTCGCGTTCAACGAACGAGTTCTGGAACTCGCCGAGGACCCGACCACCCCGCTACTCGAACGGGCTAACTTCCTCGCCATCTTCGCCTCGAACCTGGACGAGTTCTTCATGGTCCGGGTCGCCGGGCTCAAGCGCCGTATCGCGACCGGTGTCGCCACCCGGTCCGCGTCCGGGCTGCAGCCCCGCGAGGTCCTGGACCTGATCTGGACCCGTTCCCGTGAGCTCATGGCCCGGCACGCCGCCTGCTACCAGCAGGACGTCGCCCCCGCCCTGTCCGACGAGGGCATCCAGCTGGTCCGCTGGCCCGACCTGACCGAGAAGGAGCAGGCCCGCCTGTTCACCTTCTTCCGGCAGCGGGTCTTCCCCGTGCTGACGCCGCTGGCCGTCGACCCCGCGCACCCGTTCCCGTACATCTCCGGGCTCTCGCTGAACCTCGCCGTGGTCGTGCGCAACCCCGTCAGCGGCCACCGGCACTTCGCCCGCGTGAAGGTCCCGCCGCTGCTCACCCGCTTCCTGGAGGCGTCCCCGCAGCGTTACGTCCCGATAGAGGACATCATCGCGGCCCACCTCGAAGAGCTGTTCCCGGGCATGGAGGTCCTCGCGCACCACATGTTCCGGGTCACCAGGAACGAGGACCTGGAGGTCGAGGAGGACGACGCCGAGAACCTGCTCCAGGCCCTGGAGAAGGAGCTCATGCGGCGCCGTTTCGGCCCGCCGGTCCGCCTGGAGGTCGAGGAGTCCATCGACCCGTACGTCCTGGACCTGCTCGTACGCGAGCTGAAGATCTCCGAGACCGAGCTCTACCCGCTGCCGGGACCGCTCGACCTCACCGGACTGTTCGGCATCGCCTCGCTGGACCGGCCCGAGCTGAAGTACCCCAAGTTCGTCGCCGGCACCCACCGCGACCTCGCCGAGGTCGAGTCCGCCTCGGCGCCCGACATATTCGCCGCCCTGCGCGAACGCGACGTACTGCTGCACCACCCGTACGACTCCTTCTCCACCTCCGTCCAGGCGTTCCTGGAGCAGGCGGCGGGTGACCCGGACGTCCTCGCGATCAAGCAGACCCTGTACCGGACCTCCGGCGACTCCCCGATAGTGGACGCCCTGATCGACGCGGCCGAATCAGGCAAGCAGGTCCTCGTCCTCGTCGAGATCAAGGCCCGCTTCGACGAGCAGGCCAACATCAAGTGGGCCCGCAAGCTGGAGGAGTCCGGCTGCCACGTCGTCTACGGCCTCGTCGGCCTCAAGACCCACTGCAAGCTGTCGCTCGTCGTCCGGCAGGAGGGCGACACGCTGCGCCGCTACTCCCACGTCGGCACCGGCAACTACCACCCCAAGACGGCACGGCTCTACGAGGACCTCGGGCTGCTGACCGCCGACCCGCAGGTCGGGGCCGACCTCTCCGACCTCTTCAACCGGCTCTCCGGCTACTCCCGCCGCGAGACCTACCGCCGGCTGCTGGTCGCCCCGAAGTCCCTGCGCGACGGACTGATCGCCCGCATCAACAAGGAGATCACCCACCACCGCGCGGGCCGCTCCGCCTACGTACGCATCAAGGTCAACTCGATGGTCGACGAAGCGGTCATCGACGCCTGCTACCGGGCGGGACAGGCCGGAGTGCCCGTCGACATCTGGGTACGCGGGATCTGCGCGATCCGCCCCGGAGTCAGCGGCCTCTCCGAGAACATCCGGGTCCGCTCGATACTGGGCCGCTTCCTCGAACACTCCCGGCTCTTCGCCTTCGGCAACGGCGGCGAGCCCGAAGTGTGGTTCGGCAGCGCCGACATGATGCACCGTAACCTCGACCGCCGGATCGAAGCACTGGTCCGCGTCACCGACCCCGCGCATCGCGCCGCCCTCAGCAGGCTCCTGGAGACAGGGATGTCCGACACCACCTCGTCCTGGCACCTGGGCCCCGACGGAAACTGGACCCGGCACTCCACGGACGCGGACGGGCAGCCGCTGCGGCACGTACAAGAGATGCTCATTGACGCCCGGAGGCGCCGGCGTGCGACGCCCTGACCACCAGACGACGACCCTCACCGCGGAAGCGGTGCTCGCGCCCTACCTGCGCGAACAGGCCGCCTCCTTCCTGCGGGGCCTGCGGCTGCAACGCGAGCACAGCGCTCCCGCCGACGCCGGCACGCAGCGCGCCGACGAGGCCGCCCGCGCGCTGCGCCACGCGGCACGCCGGATCAGCGGCACGCTGCACACCTTCCGGGGCGCGCTCGAACCGGTCTGGGCCGACCAGCTCCGAGCCGAACTGGCCTGGCTCTCCGGCACGCTGGCCCGGGAGCACGCGTACGCCACCCGCCTCGGCCGGCTCCTGGACGCGCTGCACCAGCTCTCCGGGGCCTCTCTCCCGGCGGCCCGGCCCCCCTCGGGGGAAGGCGCCTCCGAGACCGACAAGGAGCGGGCCGCACTCGGTGTCGGCGCGGCCCGTGCCGGAGCCCTCCTGGAACGGCGGCTGACCCTCGCCAGGACCCGCGCCCACTCGGCGGCGCTCCAGGCTCTGGGCTCCTCCCGCTTCCACGCCGTCGCGGACGCGGTCGCGCTGCTCGCCTCGGAGGTCCCCCTGTCGCCCTCCGCCGCGGAACCGGCCGGCCTGGTGCTGCACGCCCCGGCCGAGCTGGCCGAGCAGCGGATGCTGGACGCGGTGGCCGCACTGCCGCCCGACGAGGCGGTGGAACCGTACAACGAGGCCCACGACGCCCTCTGGCACCAGGCCCGTCAGCTGCTCCGGCTGCACCGGTACGCGCACGAGCTGCTGCGGGGCGCTCCCGATCCGGCTCTCGTCGGGCCGGGGCACGCGCTGGACCTGCACCGGGACGCGGCAGAGGCCGCGGCTGCCGCCTCGGCGGCGGCGCGCACCCCTCGCATCGCCCCCGCGACGGCGTACGCCCTGGGCGTGCTGCACGCCGACCAGCGGCACGAGGTGGAGGCGGCACGCGGGGTGTTCCGGGAGACCTGGCCACACGCGGCTGCCGTGACCGCGTCATGAGCGGCACCGTGCGGGCCGCGGGCTGCGTGCTCTGGCGCCGCGCCCCGGACGGCGGGCTGGAGATCTGCCTCGTCCACAGGCCCCGCTACGACGACTGGTCGTACCCCAAGGGCAAGCTGAAGCGTGGCGAGACGCCGCTGGAGGCCGCCCGGCGCGAGGTCCTGGAGGAGACGGGCCACCACTGCGTGCCGGGCGCCCCGCTGCCGACGGCCCTGTACACGGCGAACGGGCGCCCCAAGGAGGTCAGCTACTGGGCGGCGGAGGCTGCCGAGGGCACCTTCGTGCCGAACGACGAGGTCGACCGGCTGGCCTGGCTGGCCCCGGGGACCGTCCGCGACAGGCTGTCCCGTCCCGGGGACCGCGTCCAGCTCGACGCCTTCCTGCGCATCGGACCGGCGGACCCGGGACCGTCCGGCTACTGAGCCCCCGCGGGCGGACCCGGACCGTCCGGCGGCCGGGCCCCGCCGCGCCCGGCACCCGGCGCGCAGAGCCCCGAAGACACCCTTCACAGGCCCCGGCCGGGCCGCGCCCGGCCTCGGGGACCGGCCCGTGCGGTCCCGGCCCGGTCCCCGAGGACGGCCGGGGCGTCCTCCTGCCCCGCCGCACTACCAGCGGAACCAGCCCGCCCGGCACGGTTCACCTGCCGTTCACTCTGCCCCGTAGGGCGCTTCACCTGTTCTGCCTAATTTCGGACGTACCCGGTGCACGGCACCAAGCCACGCACCACTCCGTCGCACGCCGCCTCGTCCCCACCAGCCGCGGCGGCTCCTGGAAGGAACACCCCGAAAGTGAAGCTTCAGCGCAAGAACCGGCTTCGTGCCACCGCGCTCGGTGCCCTCGCCGTCTCCGGCGCCCTGGTCCTCACGGCGTGCGGTTCGGACGACAACACCGGCGCCGACGCGGGCGGCGACAAGACCAGCGCCGCGGCGTCGAACATCAAGTGCGACGACGCCGAGGGCCAGCTGCGCGCTTCCGGGTCCAGCGCCCAGAAGAACGCGATGGACCTCTGGGTCAAGAACTACATGGCCGCTTGTTCCGGCGTGGAGGTCAACTACAGCTCCTCCTCGTCCGGCGAGGGCATCGTCGCCTTCAACCAGGGCACCGTCGGCTTCGCCGGCTCGGACTCCGCCCTGAAGCCCGAAGAGGTCGCCGAGTCGAAGAAGATCTGCAAGACCGGCCAGGGAATCAACCTCCCGATGGTCGGCGGTCCGATCGCGGTCGGCTTCCACCTGGAGGGCGTCGACAAGCTCACGCTGGACGCCTCCACCCTCGCCAAGATCTTCGACACCAAGATCAAGAAGTGGAACGACCCGGCGATCGCCAAGCTCAACGACGGCGTGAAGCTGCCGGACAAGCCGATCCAGGCCTTCCACCGCTCCGAGGACTCCGGCACCACGCAGAACCTCGGCAAGTACCTGAACGCCGCGGCCCCGGGCGACTGGAAGTACGAGGCCGAGAAGAAGTGGCCCGCCCCCGGTGGCCAGGCCGCGTCCGGCTCCTCCGGCATCGCCAGCCAGGTGAAGGCCGTCGACGGCTCCATCGGCTACTTCGAGCTGTCGTACGCCAAGTCGCAGGAGATCACCACCGTCGACATCAACACGGGCGGTGCGACCCCGGTCGAGGCCACCTCGGAGAACGCCTCCAAGGCCATCGCCGCCGCCAAGGTCAAGGGCACCGGCAAGGACCTGGCGCTCGACCTCGACTACACCACCAAGGCCGAGGGCGCCTACCCGCTGGTCCTGGTCACGTACGAGGTCGTCTGCGACACCGGCAACAAGGCCGACACCCTCGGCACCGTCAAGTCCTTCCTGACCTACACCGCCTCCGCGGAAGGCCAGAAGGTCCTCACCGACGCCGGCTACGCCCCGATCCCCGAGGCCATCAACGCCAAGGTCCGCGAGACCGTCGCCGGTCTCTCGTAACCAGGCCACCGCACGACACGCACGCACAGGCGGGCCGGTCCGGCGCACCCCTCCGGACCGGCCCCCACCGCCCGACCCATCCGGTGCACCGCCGCCAGGGGAGCCAGCCGCTCCCCCACACAGACCGGAAAGACCATGGCTTCCACCACACCGCTCGACATCCCACCGGCTCCGCCGGCCACGCGCGGCCGCCCCAAGTCCACCGGGCGCGCCGGCGACAAGATCTTCCTGAGTCTCTCCCGCGGCTCGGGCATCCTGCTGCTCGTGCTCATGGCGTCGATCGCCGTGTTCCTCAGCTACCGCTCCGTCATAGCCATCTCGAAGGACGAGGGAAACTTCCTCACCACCTTCGACTGGAACCCGGCCGGTGACCCGCCGGTCTTCGGCATCGCGGTCCTCCTCTTCGGCACGGTCGTCAGCTCGATCATCGCGATGCTCATCGCGGTTCCGATCGCTGTCGGCATCGCCCTCTTCATCTCGCACTACGCGCCGCGCAAGCTGGCCGCGCCGATCGCCTACGTGATCGACCTGCTCGCCGCGGTGCCCAGCATCGTCTACGGCATCTGGGGCGCCCTCGTCCTCGTGCCGTACCTGGAGGGCCTGAACCTCTGGCTCGACCAGTTCTTCGGATGGACGTACATCTTCGAGAAGACCGAGGTCGGCGTCGCCCGCTCGCTCTTCACCGTCGGCATCCTGCTCGCGATCATGATCCTGCCGATCGTGACCAGCGTCAGCCGCGAGGTCTTCCTCCAGGTCCCGAAGATGAACGAGGAGGCCGCGCTGGCCCTCGGCGCCACCCGCTGGGAGGTCATCCGCCTCTCGGTGCTGCCCTTCGGCCGCTCCGGCATCATCTCCGCCTCGATGCTGGGCCTGGGCCGGGCACTCGGCGAGACGATGGCCGTCGCCACGGTCCTGTCGCCGAGCTTCCTCATCTCGCTGCACGTGCTCAATCCGGGCGGCGGAACCTTCGCACAGAACATCGCGGCCAAGTTCGGCGAGGCCGACGAGTTCGGGCGTGACGCCCTGATCGCCTCGGGCCTCGTCCTCTTCGTCCTCACCCTGCTGGTCAACGGCGCGGCCCGGCTCATCATCGCCCGCCGCAAGGAGTACTCGGGGGCCAACGCATGAGCAACGCCACCACCACCGACGTCCAGGACAAGCGTCCTCGGACCTCGCCGGAACCCCGCAAGGGCGGCCTCAGCAGCCGCAGCCTCCCCCGCTGGGCCCCGCTCGGCTTCGCCGCCCTGGGGATCGCCCTCGGTGTGGGGATCTCCCTGGCCGCCGGCTGGCACAGCCGCGTGCAGTGGGGCCTGCTCTCCGCCCTGCTCTTCCTGGCCATCTCGTACGTCGCCACGACCGTGATCGAGAACCAGCGCCAGGCCAAGGACCGCCTCGCCACCAGCATCGTCTGGGTGTGCTTCCTCGTCGCCGTCGTCCCGCTCGCCTCGCTGCTCTGGACCACGATCAGCCGCGGCTCCGAGCGCCTCGACGGATACTTCCTCAGCCACTCGATGGCCGGGGTCCTCGGCTCCGAGGACAGCGGCGGTGTCTACCACGCCCTGATCGGCACCCTGGAACAGGTCGGGATCGCGACCGTCATCTCGGCCCCGGTGGGGCTGCTGACCGCCGTCTACCTGGTCGAGTACGGCAAGGGCACGCTCGCCAAGGCCGTCACCTTCTTCGTCGACGTCATGACGGGCATCCCGTCCATCGTGGCCGGTCTCTTCATCCTGTCGATCATGCTGATCGGCAGCATCGAGCCCTCCGGCCTGATGGGCGCGCTGGCCCTGACCATCCTGATGGTCCCCGTCGTGGTCCGCTCCACCGAGGAGATGCTCAAGCTCGTCCCGAACGAGCTCCGCGAGGCCTCCCTCGCCCTCGGCATCCCGAAGTGGCGCACCATCCTGAAGGTGGTCCTGCCCACCGCGATCGGCGGCATCACCACCGGCGTCATGCTCGCCATCGCCCGTATCGCGGGAGAGACGGCACCGATCATCCTGCTGGTCTTCGGCAGCCAGCTGATCAACACGAACCCCTTCGAAGGCGCCCAGTCCTCGCTGCCCTTCTACATCTACGAGCAGTACAAGATCGGCGAGGCCGCGTCCTACGACCGCGCCTGGGCGGCAGCCCTGGTCCTGATCGCCTTCGTCATGATCCTCAATCTGGTGGCCCGCGGCATCGCCCGCTGGAAGGCCCCCAAGACCGGTCGCTGACGCGGCCATCAGCGACCTCCCGAAAGAAGCAGTGATTCACATGGCCAAGCGCATCGACATCGGCGGACTCACCGCCTACTACGGCTCCCACAAGGCCATCGAGGACATCTCGATGACGGTGGAGCCCCGCTCCGTGACCGCCTTCATCGGCCCCTCCGGCTGCGGCAAGTCCACCTTCCTGCGCACCCTGAACCGCATGCACGAGGTCACCCCCGGCGGCCGCGTCGAGGGCAAGGTACTGCTGGACGACGAGGACCTGTACGGACCCGGCGTGGACCCCGTCACCGTGCGCCGCACGGTCGGCATGGTCTTCCAGCGCCCGAACCCCTTCCCGACGATGTCGATCTTCGACAACGTCGCGGCCGGCCTGCGGCTGAACGGCTCGTACCGCAAGAACCAGCTGTCCGAAATCGTCGAGAAGTCCCTCAAGGGCGCCAACCTCTGGAACGAGGTCAAGGACCGCCTGAACAAGCCGGGCTCCGGCCTCTCCGGAGGCCAGCAGCAGCGCCTGTGCATCGCCCGCGCGATCGCGGTCGAGCCGGACGTGCTCCTGATGGACGAGCCGTGCTCGGCGCTCGACCCGATCTCGACCCTCGCCATCGAGGACCTGATCGGCGAGCTGAAGGAGCGCTTCACGATCGTCATCGTGACGCACAACATGCAGCAGGCGGCACGCGTCTCGGACCGTACGGCCTTCTTCAACCTCTCGGCGGTCGGCAAGCCCGGCCGACTGATCGAGATCGACGAGACGGAGCGGATCTTCTCCAACCCGTCGGTGCAGGCGACCGAGGACTACATCTCGGGCCGCTTCGGATAACCACAGACGGCCTTGGGGTGCTGCATGGCGGTGCCACCACAAGGCGAAAGGGTCCGCCCCTGCTCCTCTGTGGAGAGCAGGGGCGGACCCATTCCGTGTCCTACGGGCCGCGGCGGCCGTCCGCCGCGGGGATTCGGCTCAGCCGAAGAGCAGCACGACGATGCCGTAGCTCGCCGCGGCGACCAGCGCCGCGGCGGGCATCGTGATGAACCAGCCCATGATGATGTTCTTGGCCACGCCCCAGCGGACCGCGTTCACCCGCTTCGTCGCGCCGACACCCATGATCGCCGAGGTGATCACATGAGTCGTGGAGATCGGTGCGTGGAACAGGAACGCCGAACCGAACATGATCGACGCGCCGGTCGTCTCGGCCGCGAAGCCCTGCGGCGGGTCCAGCTCGATGATCTTGCGACCCAGCGTCCGCATGATGCGCCAGCCGCCCGCGTACGTCCCGAGGGACAGCATCGCCGCACAGGCGATCTTCACCCAGACCGGGATCTCGTCGTTCGGGCCCTCGACATCGGCGATGACCAGGGCCATCACCACGATGCCCATCGTCTTCTGGGCGTCCTGCAGACCGTGCCCGAGGGCCATACCCGCCGCCGAGACCGTCTGCGCGATACGGAAACCGCGCTTGGCCTTGTGAGGGTTGGCCTTCCTGAATATCCACATGATCACGACCATCACCAGATAGCCGACGACCAGGCCGATGACCGGGGACAGGAACATCGGGATGACGACCTTGTCGAGCACCCCGTCCCAGTGCACCATCGTCCCGCCGGCCAGCGCCGCGCCGACCATGCCGCCGAAAAGGGCGTGCGAGGACGACGACGGGAGGCCGTAGTACCAGGTGATCAGGTTCCAGATGATCGCTCCGACCAGCGCCGCGAAGAGGATGCCCATCCCCTTCTGGCCTTCGGGCGTGGCGATCAGGCCTTCGCTGACGGTCTTGGCGACCCCCTGGCCCAGGAAGGCGCCTGCGAGGTTCATCACAGCGGCCATCGCCAGAGCCGCACGCGGGGTCAGCGCCCGGGTGGAGACCGAGGTGGCGATGGCGTTCGCCGAGTCGTGGAAGCCGTTCGTATACGTGAAGCCGAGCGCGACACCGATGGTCACGATCAGCGCAAAGGTGTCCACGAGGTTCAGGACTCCTTGACCGCGATGGTCTCCACGGTGTTGGCGACGTGCTCGAACGCGTCAGCCGCCTCTTCCAGCACATCCACGATCTGCTTGAGCTTCAGCACTTCCATGGCGTCGTACTTGCCGTTGAAGAGCTGGGCCAGCAGCTTGCGGTGGATCTGGTCGGCCTGGTTCTCCAGACGGTTGACCTCGATCCAGTACTCGGTGAGGTTCTCCATGGTCCGCAGACTCGGCATGGCCTCGGCGGTCAGTTCCGCCGCCCTGGCCAGGACCTCGATCTGCTGCTCGACACCCTTGGGGAGCTCGTCGACCTGGTACAGGACGACCAGGTCGACGGCCTCCTCCATGAAGTCCATGATGTCGTCGAGCGACGACGCGAGGTTGTAGATGTCCTCGCGGTCGAACGGCGTGATGAAGGAGGAGTTCAGCTGGTGGAAGATCGCGTGGGTGGCATCGTCCCCCGCGTGCTCCGCTGCCCGCATACGCTCCGCGATCTCGACTCGGGAGGCAGAATCCGCCCCGAGCAGTTCCATGAGGAGTTTCGAGCCCGTGACGATGTTGTCCGCGGATGCGGAAAACATGTCGTAGAAGCTCGTCTCCCTGGGGGTCAGACGAAAGCGCACGTGGGGTCCTCGGGGTGCTTTGGATTCGGTCAGGCTGATGCTAGGCGCATCATCCGGCCACGGCTAACCGGCGTTCTTCAGTGTCGCGCATCGGGCACAGTGATCAGCACGGCCCCCCGGTCACGTTTCGGCTCGATTCGGTACGATATACCCGGCAGGGGTATGCAGACGGCACAGAACGGCACGCGCACCGCAGGCCAAGAGGACAACGGGAGGACCCCATGACCACCACCGAGGCCGCCGACACGGCCGGTACGGACGCGGTCGGTACGGGCACAGCCGGTACGGACGCGGTCGGCACGGACGCGGTCGTCACCGACCACGACCGCGGAATCCACGGCTACCACCACCAGAAGGAGGAGCACCTCAAGCGCCTTCGCCGCATCGAGGGCCAGATCCGCGGCCTCCAGCGGATGGTGGACGAGGACGTCTACTGCATCGACATACTCACCCAGGTCTCGGCGTCCACGAAGGCCCTGCAGTCCTTCGCGCTCCAGCTGCTGGAGGAGCATCTGCGCCACTGTGTCGCGGACGCCGCGCTCAAGGGCGGCAAGGAGATCGACGCGAAGGTCGAGGAGGCCACCAAGGCGATCGCCCGCCTCCTGCGTACATGACGTGCGCGCAGACGGTGGCGCGGGCAGGGGACGCGACAGGCGCAGGGACGGCGACACACACAGGGACGGCGGCGTTGACCCTGACAGCGGCGTGGCCAGGGGCGGATCATCCCCGGTGGCGGGCCTGCCGGGGAATCGTAGGGGCCGACTCGGGCGCATCCGCCCTGACGTTCAGCACCTCGTCGATACGGTCCGGACTGAGCCGGTCCTCGAGCGCGTCGGCCGCCGCGATCATGAGTTCGGCGCACAGTTCGATCTCGGCGAGGGCCACACCGTCCTGAGCGTTCGGAGCGCTGAGCGTCACCACCTGCGTCACCTCTCTCTGCTGTCGCCGATTCCTGGCGCACCGACTCCCTAGCGTAGGGAGCGCGGCACACGCCGCGCATGGCACGGACGGACCATTTCGGCCCCCTCCCTACGGCGCTTCCGGGCCGCTCCGCCCCTGCTCGACCTGCCCCGTGTAGATGTCCGTCTCGGGCGGCAGCTGCACGGAGACCGGCGCCCCGAAGCCGTAGAGAAGCATCGTCGAGACCACCGCCACCGCCGGCCCCTCGGTCGCGAAGGTGAAGCGGTGGCGCACCTTCCGCAACAGCCCCTCGTCGTCCAGATACGCGTCGAAGGGCACCGAGTCCGTGCTGAACCCTTTCGCCGCCGCGTCGAGGGCCCCGCGCGAGGACGGCGAGGCCGCCCGCGCCGCCCGTCCGATGTCCGCGACCCCCCGGTAGTGCCGGACCGTGACCCCGGCCAGCTCCGTCCTCCCGACGTAACGCACCTCGTCCGCGCCGCGCAGCAGCTCGGCGGAGGCCATCGGATCGGTCACACCACCGGTGACCAGATTGCCGTCCTCCAGGGTGGTCGTGTCGATCCGCACCCATTTGCCGGCGGGCACCCCGGCACCCCGGTTCTTCATGTACAGCGCACCGGGCGCCAGCAGTTCCGTGATCGGCCGGTGCTCGTGGGACCCCGTGGCGTCCTTCGGCAGGACGACCCTGATCCGCCCCAGCTGTCTCCGGAAGTCGTACGCCCCCTCGCCCCGGATCGTCACCCGGGTACCGCCGGCCGCCGTCTCCATCGACGTACGCGTCTCGGCGCTTCCCGCACCGGCCAGTTCCTCGGCCGCCCGCCGGACCACGGCCACGGGCGTGCCGGCCGGGTCGTCCAGGGCGACCGCCCGCCGACCGGCCCCGTCACCGCCGTCACCGCCCGGATCGGAGCACCCGCTGCCCACCGTCATCACGCCGGCGACAGCCAGGGCGCACAGCGCCAGTGCCCCGCCTCCGCACCTGTGCTGTCGCACCACCATCGCCTGCCAACCCCCAACGACGTACACCTGACCGAGTTCCCGCCCGTCCCGCCTAACGACGGCCGGGGCGCCCCGTCACGCCATGGGCCCCCTCACGGCAGCCGATCGGCCCACTCGCTGCCCGTCGCACGGCGTCCCCGGTACCGTGGACGCGTGTATCAGGACCCCTCGGACTCCCCCGTCCACAGCCCCTCTCCGGAACACACCACCACGACCGTGGAACGGGGCTCGTTCTGCCTGGCACGCTGCAGCTGCGGCTGGTCGGGCGCCGCCAGACGCTCCCGGGACCGGGCCCGCACCGATGCCCAGGAGCACC
Source organism: Streptomyces sp. Alt3 (assembly GCF_030719215.1). Lineage (NCBI taxonomy): Bacteria > Bacillati > Actinomycetota > Actinomycetes > Kitasatosporales > Streptomycetaceae > Streptomyces > Streptomyces glycanivorans. The sequence continues at coordinate 3,800,050 of NZ_CP120983.1, forward strand.
TCGGGGCGCCGGAGGAGCGGGGCTAGGAGTTGGCGCCGGAGGTCGGGCGCGGGCGGCACGGGCGCGAATCATGCGTCCCCGGGCCGAGATCCGCTGTCAACGGTGCCGAAGCGTCTCCCGCAGCCTCCGCGTGACCGGCTCGATGCCCGGCCCCGCTTCGGGACTGAGCGTGCGAAGAAGCGACAGGTCCTCGATGGTCTCCCTGATCGGATCCCCGCCGGGGCCGAGCGCGATCAGCGCCTCGCACACGGCGGCCGCCCTGTCGGGGTCGAGCAGGGCGCAGTGGAGGAGGAGCAGGCCCTGATGGGCCTCCACAGCCGCGTCCCCTGTGCCCGCAGCGGCTGCGGTGAACAGGCGCAGGGCGTCCGCGAAGCGCGCCTCCGCTCCCGTGGTCTCACCCGCCGCCCGCAGCACCACGCCGTACAGCATCCGGTTCCAGCCGTCCTGCGGATCGATCTCGACGGTCCGGGCACAGTCGGCGAGGGCGTCCTCGTGCCTGCCCAGGCGCAGATACACCCGGGACCGGGCGCTCAGGGCCCAGTCCGAGGTCGGATCGATCTCGATGGCCCGGGTGAAATCGGCCGCCGCTTCCTCGTGGCGGCCCAGCCTCTCGTAAAGCTCACCACGGCTGCCCAGGGCCCAGCCGTACCCAGGTCGCAGGTCGAGGGCACGGGTGAAGTCGGCCAGGGCCTCGTCAGGGCGGCCGAGTGCGACGTACGCCTGTGCCCGGCCCTGAAAGGCCCAGGCGTAGTCGGGCAGGATCTCGACGGCCCGGGAGTAGTCGGCCACGGCCTCCTGCAACCTGCCCATGTCCTTCTTGAGCCGCGCCCTGCCCCCGACGGCCCAGGCGTACTGCGGGTCGATCTCCACGGCACGGTCGTAGTCGGCCAGCGCCTCCCCCTGCCTCTCCAGAGCCTCGTGCACCCGCGCACGGCTGCCGTATGCCCAGGCGTACTGCGGGTCGATCTCCACGGCACGGTCGTAGTCCGCCAGCGCCTCCCCGTACGAGCCCATCCGCTCGAAGAGCTGGGCACGGCTACCGATGGCCCACTCGTACGACGGGTCGATCTCCAGCGCACGGTCGTAGTCGGCCAGCGCCTCCTCGTGCCGCTCCAGAGCCTCGTGCACCCGCGCACGGCTGGCGTACGCCCAGGCGTACCGCAGGTCGATCTCGATGGCACGGGCGAAATCGGCGAAGGCCTCGTCGTGACGGCCCAGGTTCCGGTAGGCATCGCCTCGGCTGCCGAACGCCAGGGCGTATCCCGGGTCGATCTCCACCGCACGGGTGCAGGAGGCGACCGCTTCCTCGTAACGGCCCAGTACCCGGTAGGTCTCACCCAGCCCCGCATGGGGGCGGGCCGCGTCCGGTGTGAGGGCGACCGCTGCCTCGCAGTCCGCCAGCGAGCTCCCTGCATCGCCCACGTGCCGGTGTTCCTCGGCACGGACGGTGTAGGCCAAGGCCCTTCCGGCGGCGTCGAGTTCGGATGCGTTCAGCAGCAGGGTCAGCACGACCGCACCCGGCTGCTCCTGCTCCGCCGCGGCCTCCAGCCGCTCCCCCCACGAGACCAGGGCCGCCGCGTCGGTGTCGAGCCCGGCGCCGCCGAGGATCTGGGCCCAGCGACGCAGCGTGGCGACGTCGAGACCGATGGCGTAGGCACTCTGGCGGAGGGCGTCGGGAAGGGCGGTACGAGGATTCGCGCACAGCCGGTGGTACGTCTCGTTCAGCCGGTGCTCCCGCCAGACGGCTTCCTTCCAGAGCTCCTCGGGGTCGGTGCCGAGGTCCGCCTCCACTGCGAGCCGCCGCTGCCGGAACACATCGCCCAGCCGGGTGTGTGCCTGCTGCCAGCGGGCGGGTGACCGGGTCCGCTGGAGCCGCAGCATCGCGGCGCGTACGACGTCGTGGTAGCGGCAGCGGCCGGCCTGGGGAGAGACGAAGGCCAGGCCGCGCAGCCACGCGTAGCTGCCGGCCGCGGACTCCGGGACGACCGCACGGTAGATGTCCTCGTCGGTCTGCAGGGGCAGCGCACAGGCCAGGGCGGCCTCGCGGCGCTCCGGGTCGGGCTCCCACTTCAGGAATCTCTCGACCGCCGTCTCGGAGGGGTCGCCCATGGCCGCGCCGCCACCCGGATCGCTCCGGGCCAGCATGTCGACGAGCAGCGGAAGCCGTCCGGACAGGCGCAGTACCAGTTCGACGCTGGGTTCGTCGGTGACCCCGTGGGTGGAGAGCAGCGTCCGGGCCTCCTCCTCGGAGAAGACCTCCAGGGTCACCTCGGTGACCTGGCCGAGGTGATCGCCCCAGACCCGGGTGTCCAGGCGCAGTTGTCCGGCCAGCACGATCTGCACGTTGACGGGCAGGCTGCCGTATTCGTCCCCGAAGGCGATGGCCCGCAGCCAGGTGTCCAGGACCGGCCCGGTCCTCTCGTACACGTCGAAGAACAGCACCACCCGCTCGCACCGTTCGGCGACGTCCGCCAGGTCGTCGAGGAAGACGGGGGCGAGACCCGTGAGCGGGTTCATCACCAGCTGCACATCGTCGTGGCTGCGCAGGCGCGTGTTGAGCATCGCCCGCACCCGGTCCGCGCCCAGTGCCACCTGTTGCGAATCGACGGCCCCGGTGAACAACGCGGCCCCGGGCACCAGCGCTCCCAGCCCGGCAAGGCCCATCTGGGCCACCACCGTGCTGGACGGCGAAGGTACCGCCGCTCCCGGCTCACCCGGTCCTGGCTGCGGGGCGGAAGCAGCGCTCTCGGCCTGGTGCCTGCGCTGCCGATAGGTGGTCAGCTGCTTGTCGAACCTCTTCAGAGGATGCCCCTGCCGGCCGAGCCCGGCGCTGACGGCCTCCATGGCCTCGATCGCGTCGTGCACCTCGTCGTCCACGTACGCCGTGACGACGGAGGCCTGCTCGCGAGCCGTGGACTCCCACTGCCGCACCAGGGTCGACTTCCCCACACCGCCGTTGCCCCGCACGTGGAAGAGATACGGGAAGTCGGCTTCCTCAGGGTCACGGGCGAACGTCTCCCGGAACACCGCCAGCTCACCGCGACGCCCCACGAACCCCGTGCGCTCGCGCCGCCGGTTGACTTCCTGCCTTGACGGCCGCCGACCGGCCACACGCACCACCCCCGCGGTCCCCGCACATGATGCCCCGTCACCGAAGGAGCGATGGCGGAACGAAAGAAATCAGCCAATTCTCGGAACATGCGTGAGGGGGCGTCCCACGGGACACCCCCTCACGTCGCCCTCACGTCGGCGAACTGCGCGTTCTACGCGGCGAGATCCTTCTCGTCCGGCGCGCCGCCACGGCCGGGACCCCGGCTCGGCTCAGGAATCCCGCGCGACTCACCCCGCCCGTCCAGGACGGCGGTCGCACCGCCCGCGCGGACGAGCCAACCGGTCGCCCCGGTGCGGGCCACGGCGCCCACCAGAGGTGTCAGCAGCATCATCGCGAGCGGGGCGAGCAGCAGTGCCACGGCCGTACCGAGGGCCAGGCCGCCGATCACGTCGGTCGGATAGTGCACGCCCATGTAGACACGGCAGAAGCCTTCGAGGATCGCCAGCCCGATCGCCACCAGGCCGAACTTCCTGTTGGCCACGAAGAGCCCCACCGCGATCGCCATCGCCATCGTCGCGTGGTCACTCACGAAGGAGAAGTCCGTCTTGCCCTGCACCAGGACCTCGAGCCCCTCGTGGTCGAGGAACGGACGCGGCCTCTCCACGAAGCCCCGGATCGGGATGTTGATCAGCAACGCGATCCCGGCGGCGAGAGGCGCCCACACCAGCCCGGCGACCGCCGTCACCGAGTCCTCGATCGTCCCGCGTCGGCGCACGCTCCACCAGCACCACAGGACCGCCAGGACCATGGCGAACATGATCCCGAACTCACCGACGAACTCCATGACCCGGTCGAACCAGGTCGGAGCGGCCTTCGCCAGCCCATTGATGTCGTAGAGCAGGCTGACATCGGGGTTCGACCCATCGAGTGCGAGTCCAGCCATCTGCCGCGGCCCCTTGCCTTGTCTGCTGCCGCGACGCACAAGCGTGCGTCGCCCTGGTCTGACCCCCGTGGTCGGTGCGGATTCACTGCCGCGTCACGCCATCATGCCGTCACGCCCGACCGGTCCGGGCAGTCACGCATGGTCATGTGCGCATGCTGTCCCGGTCCAGGGAACGACCTGTCAGCGACGGACGTTCCGTTCTCCACCGAATGATCACCATGACGTTATCGAAGAGTGACTCATCGTCGCAGCTCAGGGCCCAGGCTTCACGGAGAGTTCCGGCCACGGACGACCGGGCGTCAGCTCTCCGGGAGCGCTGTCGGAAGCGCCGCGGCACCGTCCTTCGTGACCCTTGTCGCACCGAAATAGTCAGGGGTGTCGATCTTGTCGAACCGGATCACCGCACCGGTGTACGGAGCGTTGATCATGTACCCCCCTCCGACATAGAGCCCCACGTGCCGGATGGCCCGTGAGTTCTCGAGGTCGTCCGAGAAGAACACCAGGTCGCCGGGGAGGAGCTCGTCCCGGGCAGGGTGCGCCCCCGCGTTGTACTGGTCGTTGGCAACCCGGGGCAGCTCGATGTCGACCGTCCGGTACGCGGCCTGCGTCAGCCCCGAACAGTCGAACCTGCCACCCTGGTCGGCCGTCCCGTTCCCACCCCAGAGGTAGGGAGTGCCCAGCTTCTTCTGCGCGAAGTAGATCGCCCCGGCCGCCTGCTGCGAGGGCTGCACCCTGCCGACAGGCTTGGCGAAGCTCTTCTCCAGGGACCGGATGATCTTGACGTAGTTCTGCGTCTCGCTGATGGAGGGCACCCCGCCCGACTGGATCACCCGGTAGGCGCCCGCGTTGTAGGCGGCGAGCATGTTGTCGGTCGGGTCGCCCGGCACCTTCTTGACGTAACCGGCCAGTTCGCAGTCGTAGGACGCGGCGGACGGGATCGCGTCGGCCGGGTCCCAGACGTCACGGTCCCCGTCGTTGTCCCCGTCGATGCCGTGCGAGGCCCAGGTACCGGGGATGAACTGCGCGATGCCCTGCGCGGCGGCGTGGCTCTGGGCGCGCGGGTTCCAGCCGCTCTCCTGGTACAACTGTGCGGCCAGGAGGGCGGGGTTGATGGCGGGACAGAGATTGCCCCACTTCTCCACGAGTGGCTGGTACCGCGCGGGCACCGCCCCCTTGGCCAGCCCGACGGCCCCGCTCGCCCCGGCGATCCCGGCGGCGGCGGAGTACGTCCCGACGACGAGCAGGGCGATGAAGCACAGGCCCAGCCCGATCCCACCGCCGACGAACACCCAGTATTTCCGCACTCCCCAACCATCCCCCATTCGGGCGCGCTTCACCGCACGATTCGCTGGTGTGTACGGGTGGATGGGTGCATGAGGGGGCGTCAGGGGCGGCCGCGAAGGGTCAGGGGGCGCCGGCGGACCAGAAGGGAGAGCGGATGTTGGGGCGGGGGATGTTCTCCATGCCCTCGTAGGTGGGCGCGGTGGCCTGGGTGGTGGATTCGGCTACCTCGGACTCTTCGACACAGGGGGTGTCGACCTCGAAGAACACCTGCCCCTCGCCCCCGACGATCATGCTGACGCCGAACCCGTCCTTGGTCTGGGCAAAGATCGCCGGAACGTCCGGATCGTTGTTGATGGATTTCATCCGGTATCCACTGGCCCGCCAGGCACGATCAACCACGCCCAAGAAGTTTCCTCTGCGTTCCGGGGAAACGATGGTCATGACGGCACGCCTTCTGGTTACGTCGCAACTGCCGGCAGTGGTGGGCCCGTGGGTCCACCGCACCTCCGGTTGAATTTGATCGAACATCTCGTCCAGCATCTTGTCAGCGCGATTCGCTGCCTCCTGCATGTCCATCTCAGACCTCTCATTCCCCGCAGATGACGCAGGACTGCGCGAGCAACCCGTCAGAGCGATAAATACCATTGCAACGGCAGTTGCGTAACGGAGTGAGTGAATCACCGGTACTCCTCAGATTTGACCTTCCCGGACCGTCCTGCCGCGATAAGGGCAATGCTATTTGCCGATGCCGGATCCCGAACCGGGTCAAAGTATTGAGAGTGTGCGTCAATTGAGACTCCCCCGCCACCAATGAATCTTGGACCATCATCCACGGGGAAACGTTTGGCGCCGAACGCCTCACTTGCCGGGTCCTTACCGAACCAAAGGTCGTCGTCGCCTTGGTCGGCGACGTCTCCCACGACATAGATGAAGGGACCGGACAGAGATGCCATGGCTCCGGCCGCCACCTGCTGCTTGGATGGCATCTTTGTCACTACGTCGTTCTCGGCCGAACCGACGAACACATGGTCCTTCCCCACGCCGAGGTCCTCGGCACGATCAACACCCACCCCTGGACTTCCAACCAACACGATGTCATCAACCCCAGCGATTCCGCCTTCTTGCTGCGCAGCCGCACCTACAGTTCGAGAGCCGTACGAATGCCCGATGGCCGTGAAGTGAGGGTCATCATTTTCGTTCGTCGCGGAGAGCCCTGCGGTAAATTCACTGAAGCGCGCTCCACCATTCTCTGCACGAGCATCACCTGCCACCGCCAAACTACTGAAGCCATCAATTATCTGTGGCGCGTCGTAACCGAGCCAGGCAATTGCCGCACTGGAGGGGTCGTGATACCGGGCGCCAATCGCGGTGTCACGCGCTCGCTTCAGGTCACCCTCCGCGAAATCCTCGTCCAGCGAAGTATTCAGCCCCGGCACATAAGTAGCCACGTTCTTCGACGTATCCGGGTTTCCGTAGGAGACGATCGCTCGCCCATTCCCCTCATCACTGATGCCCAAGAGCAACATGGGCGGCTCTCCGGGCTTGGGTGCGGCCCCCAACTGCCGGTCGATCTCCCGCAGTCCCGCGAGCTGCGTCATCGACCTCTCGTCGTCTCGTCCCTCCAGCTTGCCGATCAGCAGCTGAAGGTTGTCCCGGTTGGCCGCGTCGCGGACCAGGGCGGGGATTCCGTCCAGGTTCCCGATCTGGTCCGGGTACACCGCGAGGTACTCCTCCCGCTGCTCCTGGGTCAGCCCCGCCCACCAGTCGCGCCGCGCCTCAGGAGACGCGTCGTGCGGGATGGCGTCCTTCAGGTACGCCCCCGCCGCGTCCCGCACCTCCGCCGCGTCGCCGGCGGCGTCCTTCCAGGTGGAGGCCGGGACCTTCAGGCCCTCCTCCGCCTTCAGACGGCGCAGGATCCCCGCGTACCGCCAGTCGATCTCGGCCGCCGAACGCACCGCCCCGCACAACCGGTCCGCGATGTCCTGCGCCTTGGCCGCGTGGGGGTTCGGCGCGACCAGGCCCGAAGGCGGCGTCAGCCCCGTGGCCCCGCCCGACGACGCGGTACCACCCCGCAGCGGCGCCCCGTCGACGAGTCCCTCGCCTCCCGCCGGGTAGGTGACCGACCCGTTCGCGTGCACCGTGAACTTCAGCGCGGCCGCGTCCTCCAGCGCCTCCGTCAGTGCCCGCTGCTGGGTCCTCATCTCATGGGCCAGGGAGTTCAGCGTCGTACGGAGCAGCCCGCACTCCGTGTACACGTACTGGAAGTTGCGCCCCAGCTGCCGCAGTCGGGCAACCGCCGCCTGCGCCGCCTCGCCCTCCTGCGTGTCCCGGAGCCCGGTGAGCAGTTGCTGCTCGATGCGGTCCCGCGCCACGTCGGCCCGGTTGCTCGACCTGCCCCACCCGTCGGCGGCACCCTCCAACTCGGCGCACTTCACGTCGCGTAACTGCGCCCAGGTCAACGTAGGCGTCGGCATCGGCGTCACCGCTCGTCCCCCTCGCACACCCGCACCGAGGTGAAGGAGGACCTGACGGCCTCGTTCGTGCCGCCCTGGACACGTGCGACATCGCGCAGCTTGTCCGCCAGGCTGCCGCACTCCCCCTGCGCCACCTGGATGCGCCGCTCCCAGGACTCCCGTACAGCCGCCAGCTCCGCAAGGGCGGTCAACCGGCCCGCTCCGGACATGAGCCCCTGATGCGCCAGGCTCAACTCCTGCTGCACCGGCGCCAGATGCGTCTTCAGCTCGTCCGCACCGCCGGCGGCACGCAGCCACGGTCCGTCGCTGTGCTTCAGCCTCTGCCCACAGCCGTCCCCGCCCGACGGCGGTGCCGTCCCGTCATTCCGCCCGCGCACGCCAGTCATGCCCGCTCACCCCGTTCCTCGATCACGGAGCGGCACTGTCCCAAAGGCCGCACACCCGACACGCCGGGCACTCGGCCCGGCGTGAGCCGGACCCCCGGCCCCGTAAGGAACAGCCCGGTCCCGACATCACCCGAACGCGCGACCCGGAACCGACGGTGGGCAGGACGCCGTCCACCCCGGCATCCACCCGACCAGCCGAAAGGGCCTCATGACCACGGCAAGGACCTCGACCCGTTTCCTCTACATCGCCCGGCACGGCGAGGCGTCCCAGGACGAGACCGAACTGACGGAACGGGGCCGACGCCAGGCGGCCCTCCTCGGCGAGCGGCTCCGTGGCATACCGCTCTCCGCCGTCCACCACGGCCCGCTCCCCCGGGCCGCGCAGACCGCCCGCCTCGTCCACGAGGGGCTGAGCCGGGACATCCCGCTCCAGGTCTCGGAGGAGGCCGGGGACTACGTCCCGTACGTCCCGAGCCGGGAGGAGCTCCCCGAGGAGTCCGCGGACCGGCTCCTCGGCTTCGTGCGACAGTTCCCGGAGGACGAGCGAAACCGGGGCCCGGAGCTGGCCGGCGCCGCGATGGCACGGTTCACCGGCGTGGTCTCCGGCGACGAGCCACGTCACGAACTGGTAGTGACCCATGCTTTTCTGGCCGCCTGGTTCGTGCGCGACGCCCTCGACGCCCCCGCATGGCGCTGGCTGGGCCTCAACCACGCCAACGCCGCGCTGACCGTCGTCCGGTACACCCCCGGCCGCCCCGCCGCCCTGGTCATGGTGAACGACATGGGTCACCTCCCGGCGGAGCTCCGCTGGACCGGCTTCCCGCCCGAACTGCGCGTCTGAACCGGCCCTGCGGAGAGTTCGCCCGGACGGATGGTTTACGGGGCGCGGTCCACGCGGCCCGGGGTCGCGCGGGCCGGTCTTCGTGATCATGCAAGACGTGATCTCCGTACCCCACAACTCAGCGCGGGCCCGACGGTTGTTGACAGCCGCAGGACTCGTCGCAGCGGCCCTGGCCGCATCCCTGCCCGCCGGGCCGACCGCCAGGGGCGCCGCCCCCGAAGCCGTACCGCCACCCCGGCCGGTCACCGCCGCCGAGGCCCGCACCGCAGCGTGGCTGGAGGCGCACCCGCAGCGGCCCGGGAACTTCTTCCGCGATCTGCCCAAGGGAGGCGACCTGCACAACCACCTCTCCGGAGCGGTGCAGACCGAGTACCTCATCCAGCTCGCCGCCGACGACAACCTCTGCATCGACGCCACGACGACCGCCGTCGCACCGCCGTGCGCCACCGGCACCCGGCCGGCCGCGGACGCCCTGACCGATGCCGCGTTCCGCCAGAAGCTCGTCCGGGCCTGGTCCATGCAGGACTTCCCTCAGGGGGAGTCGGGGCACGACCACTTCTTCGCCACGTTCGGGAAGTTCGGTGCGGCGACGTCGCACCGCGGGAAGATGCTGGCCGATGTCGCGGGCACCGCCGCCACGCAGAACCAGACCTACCTGGAGACCATGGTCAGCCCCGCCTCGGCCGGAGCCCGGCAGCTGGCGACCGAGGTGGGCTGGGACGCGGACCTGGCCGCCCTGCACAGCAAGCTGCTGGCCGGCGGCAGGCTGGACCAGCTGGTGACGGAGGCCACGAAGGAAGCCGACACCGCCGACGCCGAGTTCCGCGACACCGCGGGCTGCGCGACCGCGGAACCCCGCCCCGCATGCCGGGTCACGGTGCGCTGGATCTCCCAGGTGTCCCGCAACAGCGTCCCGGAACGCGTCTTCACACAGATCGCCCTTGGTCTCCGCCTCGCCGAACGCGACCAGCGGTTCGTCGCCGTGAACCTGGTCCAGCCCGAGGACGGCGAGATCTCCCTGCGGGACTACCGCCTGCACATGCGGATGCTGGCCTACCTGCACGGCGTCTACCCCGACGCCCACATCACCCTGCACGCGGGCGAGCTCGTCCCCGGCCTGGTGAAGCCCGAGGACCTCACCTTCCACATCGACGACGCCGTACGCACCGGCCAGGCCGAGCGCATCGGCCACGGCGTCGACCTCGTGGAGGAGGACGACTGGCGGAAGCTCGCCCGCGACATGGCACGCCGACAGGTCGCCGTGGAGGTCCCGCTCACCAGCAACGCGCAGATCCTCCAGGTCGAGGGCGACGACCACCCGTTCCCCGTCTACCGGAAGTACGGCGTACCCGTCGTGCTGTCCACCGACGACCCCGGCATCTCGCGAGGTGACATCGGCCAGGAGTACCGGCGTGCGGCCCGTACCTACGGACTCGGCTACCCGGAACTGAAGGACCTGGCCCGGGCCTCCCTGGAGTACGCCTTCCTGCCGGGACGCAGCCTGTGGCGCCCCGACCCCGTACGCCAGGGCTGGCGCCTGACCCGGGAGTGCCAGGCGCCGGAGTCCGACCGCTGCGCCCGACTGCTCGCGAACAACCCGAAGGCCCGCCTGGAATGGCGCCAGGAGCAGAGCTTCCGCACCTTCGAGGCGCGCTACTCCGGCTGACGCCCCCGCCCCGGGCAGGGCGGGAAGGCGCACTCCACCCACAGCACCTTCCCGCCCTGCCCGGGCAGTCCGCTCCTGATCGGGTACGCGCCCCAGCTCTCCGCACACTGCCGCACGAGCTGAAGTCCGCGCCCCCGCTCGGCCAGGACCTCTCTCTCCTCCAGGGCTCCGCCGCAGAACGGAGCCGGAATCTCCGGATTGCTGTCCCACACCCCGACCCGCACCCGGTTCCGCCCCGCTCCGCGCATCCGGAGCGAGTACGGACCCGAGGAGTGCCGGTACGCGTTGGTCACGAGTTCGCTCGCCAACAGCTCGGCCGTGTCGACGAGATCCCGCATCCCGTGCACCCGAAGGACGGTCCGCAGAGTCGACCGGGCGATCCCGGGCCCGCGGGGATCCTGCGGAAGTTGGAGGGTGTACGCCCAGGGCGGCGTTACGGTGGCCAGAACCATGGAAGTCTCCGTTCACGGAGGGGCGGTTGAGGTGCTGTCGCAGGGCCCGGTGACGAGACCGCTCCGTCGAGCGGGGTACTTCCGGGCGGGTGGCCTGGGTCCAACGTAGCCAGTTCTGGATAATGCATTAACCGAAAGCTGAGTAATGAGTGAACTACCACTCGTCCGGGTGACGAGGCGTTCGAGGGGGCGAGCCGATCGATGAGAACCAATCCGACAGGCCGCCAACTGCGTCTCGGCTGCGAACTGCGCAAGCTCCGTGAACGCGCCGGTCTGACCGCGACACAGGCAGGCCAACTGCTGGGCGTGAAGCAGAACCAGATCAGCAACATGGAAGCCGGGCGCGTGGGCGTGAGCCCTGAGAGGGTCCGCACGCTGGCCGGCCATTACCGATACGCGGACACGGAAGTGGTCGCGGCCCTCTGCGACATGACCGCCGACCGTACGCGCGGCTGGTGGGAGGAGTACCGGGAGATCCTGCCCTCGCCGCTTCTGGACCTCGCGGAGAGTGAGCACCACGCGGCTCGGCTGCGCACCGCGGTCACTGTCCACATTCCCGGTCTCCTCCAGACACCGGAGCACGCTCGCGAGATCTTCCGCCAGGACGCCCCGGAGCTGTCTCCTCCCGACATCGAGCACCGCGTCTCGTATCGCGTCAAACGACAGGCCGTGCTGTTCCGGAGTGCCCCGACCGCTCAGCACGTCGTCATCCATGAGGCAGCGCTGCGGATGCAGTTCGGCGGAACCGAGGTGACACGCCGCCAACTGGAGCATCTGGTGGAGATGAGCACGCTCGATCACGTCGTGCTTCAGGTCCTGCCGTTCTCAGCCGGAGCCTTCGCCGGTTCAGGGCAGTCGATCTACTACATCCACGGAGCCGTACCGCAGCTCGACAGCGTCAACTTGGATCAGTCCCACGGGCCCGTCTTCCTTGACGAGGAGACGCAGTTGCAGAAGTACCGCGTCCTGCTGAGCCGGATCGAGGCCATCGCGCTCTCACCCGAGAAGTCACGCGACTTCATACACACCGTCGCCCGAAATCTGTGAGGGATCAGAAATGTCCGCACTCGCATGGCAGAAGTCGTCCTACTGCGCCCAAGGCAATTCGTGTGTACACGTAGCGACCGACGACGGATCCGTGGCCCTCACCGAGAGCGGCGATCCCGGCGGCGCGATACTCCGGACGAGCCCGGCCGCCTGGGCGGCCCTGATCCGCGCGGTCAAGGAGACCCGGAACCGTGCCTGACCAGCCCGTGGCCCTCACCTGGACCCGCGCCGCACCCGAGGGCGCCGAAGGACCCGGGCCCTGGATCGAGATCGCGTTCGGCCCCGAAGGGCTCGTACACCTGCGCGAGACCGGCGATCCCGGGACGGTCGTGACCACCACGGCACAGAAGTGGGAGGCATTCACCAAGGGCGTCATGGCAGGCGAGTTCGACCACTTCGCCGAGCCCCCCACACCGGGAACCTGACGTCCTGCGGAGCCCTGGTCCTCAACCGCAGTCGAGCGGTCCCACATCCGAGGCGACGATCGGGTCGGTGGCGGTGCCGCGGACGCGGAAGGTGCCGACGCCGGACCCGTTCCAGCTCAGTTCGTACGTGCCGTCGGCCACGGGACGGTGAATGTCGTCGGCCATCCAGGAACCCGACTCCCTCCATGCGACCCCGGTGGGGCCCACCGCGTAGACCACGCCGTCACTGATCTTCAGAAAGGAGGTCTCCCGCACCACCGCCGTGCAGCCGTAGGGGCCTACGGGTTCGAGCACGCGGTAGTCCGCTCCCCCCAAGAGGTCGCTGACCGCTCCGGCCGCACTGCCGAGTCCGGCTGCCGCCGTCAGAAGTGCGAGAGCGACGCGTGGCAGCACCCGACGACCCTGCGGGTACGTGTCGTCAGCCGAAACGCGTCGCACCACATGGACCGCCATGAGGATCAGCGATACGAGGCACAGGCCGGTACCCACCGCCCACCCGGGGACCACGCGCCCCATGACCACCAGCAACAGGCTGCTCCAGCCCGCAACAACGGCGAGGGCCAGGCCGGCCGTGGCGACGCGCAGGCACGTCACCTGTTGCATCACTGCGCTGACCCGATCATGCATAGCTCTCATCGAAGCACCCTATGACGGCGTAACCACGCTCCTCCGCACAGGAGTTCTCATGCGGCGCGCAGGCCCCGGTCGGCGAAGGCGATCAGCCATTCGAGGCTCTCGTCGATGTCCGCGCTCCACTGGAACCCGCCTCCCGCCTGCAACGTGGCGAACCCGTGGAAGAGGCTGCGGAGGGTGCGCAGGGCGTGGTCCACGTCGGGCTCGGCGATCTCGTAGCCGCGCAGGACCGCAGTGAACGCGTCGAGCAGCCGGCCCGCCGCGGAGGCCAGCGGGTCGTCCGGCCCGGAGGGTTCCTGGCCGAGCGTGGCGGCGTAGCGGCCCGGGTGCTCCACGACGAAGGCGCGGAAGGAGCGGGCGGCGGCCGCCAGGGCGTCGCGGCCCGCGTATCCCTGCACCGCGACGCCGACGGCCTCGGCGGCCTCGCCCATCGCCAGCTCCGCGATCCGCCTGTTGAGGTCCTCCACGCCGCTGACGTGCTTGTACAGGGACGGGGTACGCACGCCGAGTCTCTCGGCCAGCAGGCCCATCGTCAGGCTGCCGAGGCCCACCTCGTCGGCGAGGGCGGCAGCCGCGGCGGTCACCGACGCCGGGTCCAGGCCTGCCCTAGGCACGGGCGGCGTCCGTCCGCGTGAAGCCGAGCACGAGCGTGACCACCTGGTCGGGGAACTGGTCGTGCGGGTAGTGCCCGGCACCCTCGATCATCTCCAGGCGCCCGAGGCCGGACGGCAGGGCGTCGACGATCGCGGAGCCCTCGCCGTGCGGGTCGGCCCAGTCGGGGTCGAGCGTGCCCATCACGACGAGGACCGGGCAGCGGACGTTGCCGAGCTGAGCTCCAGCGTCGACCGGGGCGCTGCGGCCCATGCCCTGCATGGCCTTCATCCGGCCCGGTTCGCGCAGCATCGTCTCGATGCGGCCGAGCCGGTCGGCCCAGCCGGCCGCTTCACACCCGGGTAGGCCACGTCGAGGTACGAGCGCCAGAGGGGCACGCTGCCGAACAGCCCCGCGCCGAGAAGCCGCAGCATGCCCTGCCTGAAGCGCTTCACCTTCAGGTCCCCGAGGGCGATCGACTGCTTGCGGGTGAAGGGCGCCAGCTCGACGACCCCGGTGACCAGCGAGGGCTCCTGGGCAGCGGCGATGGTGGCGGCGCCACCGGAGACCGAGTGACCGACGATCACGGCCGGGCCGCCCAGGTGACGGATCACGGCCAGCAGGTCGCCGGCGATGGCGGTGCGACTCCAGACCGGCCAGTCGACGCTGGACTCGCCGCAGCCCCGCAGGTCGACCGCCGCGACCCGGTGACCGGCGGCCACCAGCGCCGGGACCACCTCGCTGTACGCGGCACGGCTGTCGCCCATGCCGTGCGCGAGGACGATCAGCGGACCGGAGCCCGCGACCTCGTAAGCGATCGAGCCACCGTCGACGGCAAGGTATTCGGTCACGACGCCCTCCAGAGCGTTTGGCTAACATCCTTAGGTAAAAGCTAATGCGATTAGCTTGCTGTGTCAACGGCACCGCGGTCCCGGCGGCTGCGCGCCATTCCTCCCCAGTCATCCGCCGCGCCAGGCCGTTGACACGCTGGAGAGACCGTTGGTTCGCTGGGAGCAAGGGCGACAAGCACTTACGGCCGGACCATGGAGTGTGCTGGTGGAGCTCTCACGTCGTTCCGCACTGTCCGCGATCCCCGCCGCCACGCTCTGGGCGGTTTCCCAGGCGCTGCGGGCCGAGGCGGCACCACGAAGCGACCCGACCGCCACGGGCGGCGCCTCCACGTCCTCGGCACCGTCGGATGCGGCCGTCCTCCTCCGCAACACCGTCGCGGTCCTCGCCGGCACCGCCGAGTCCAACGCCCGCCCCGAGGTCGCCCCGAAACTGGCCGCGCTGCGGGCGACGGCACGGACCAGGCTCGCGGCGATGGACCGCGCCGGGCAGGACGAACTCTTCGAGGGCGTACCCCTCGGCACCAGCGACCCCAACCTGAACACGTCGTACCAGTACCTCTACGAGATGGCCCTGGCCGCCTGCCTCCCCGGCGGCACCGACACCTCCGGCCCGTACGCCGACGCGACGGTCCGCCGCCGCGTCGTCGACGGCCTGACCCGGCTCCACGACGACTGGTTCGGTGACCGGTCGAAGGGCTACTACGGCAACTGGTTCCACTGGGAGATCGGCATACCGGGCCACGCCACCAGGACCCTGGTCCTCCTCCGGGACGACGTCGCCGAGCACCGTCCGGAACTCACCGCGACCTACATCGCCTCCATGGACGGCTACCTGCGCAACGGCAAGGACGGCGACGTCGATCTCGACTCCCGCTTCCACACCGGCGCCAACCTCGCCGACATCACGACGAACCGCATCTTCCAGGGCGCCCTGCTCGGCGACGAGGCCCGCATCACCAAGGCGCTCGCCGACCAGCTGACCGTCTTCGCGACGGTCGACCCCTACCGGCCGCGCCACGGGGTCACCGACGGCTTCCACGCCGACGGTTCCTTCGTCCAGCACGGCTCCGTCGCCTACACCGGCTCCTACGGCAAGGGGCTGCTCACCCGCATCGTCCAGACCGTCAAGATCCTCGACGGCACCGGCTACCTCCCTGACGACAGCCTGCCCGGTGTCGTACAGGGCTGGATCGCCGACGGCTTCGCCCCGCTGATCTTCGAAGGCTGGATGATGGAGATCGTCAAGGGACGCGCGGTCTCACGGACCGGCACGGGGTACGCGGACGTCACCGCCGTCGTGGAAGCCGTCGTCGACCTCTCCGCGCACACGACCGGCAGCGACACCGAAGCCCTCCAGGGCTACGTCAAACACGTCCGGCAGACGTCGAAGGCGGGCCTCGATCCCACCGCCTTCGTCTCCCCCGTCAGCATCGCCCGCTACGCCGACATCCTCGGCTCCCCCGTGCCCGCGACGGATCTCGGCCCCGCCGCCTCCCACGCCGCGTACAACGCGATGGACCGGACCGTCCACCGCCGGCCCGGCTACGCCTTCGCGCTCGCCCGCAGCTCCGCGCGGATCAGCATGTACGAGTACATGAGCGGCGAGAACCTCATGCCGTGGTTCCAGGGCACCGGCGCCCACTACCTGTACCTGTCCGGCGCGGACCAGCGGCAGGCGTTCGGCATCGACTACTTCACCGCCGTCCCGCCCCACCGGCTCGCAGGCGTCACGGCCCCCGCCGGAACGCGGCGCACCGTCCCCGAGCTGTACGGCACCCTCTGGTACGACAACCCCGGGCGCGGCTTCACCTCGTCCTCCGAATCGCAGAACGCCTACGTCTACTTCCCCCGCGCCACCCAGGAGTTCTCCGGCGGCGCCCGCCTCGACGCCTACGGATCGGCGGGACTCGTCCTGTCCGACGACGCCGCCCACGCCGCCCAGCAGGCGGGCACGCTGCCCGAGGACTTCGTCACCTACCGCGCGGCGCGGGCCACCAGGTCCTGGTTCATGTTCGACGACGAGATCCTCGTGCTCTCCGCGGGCGTGACCGGACCGGCGGGCCGCGCGGTGACCACCACCGTCGACAGCCGCATCGCCGACCCCTCCTCGCCGGTCACCGTCACGGGCGGCCTCCGCGACGGGTCGCCCTGGCAGCGGACCGGCACCGCCCCGCCGGCCTGGCTGCGGTACGCCGACGCGGGGCAGAGGACCTCGGTCGGATACGTCTTCCTGTCCGGCCCGTCACCGGTCGTCGCCCTCGACACGGTCACGCGCAGCCGACGCCTCGTACGCCTCACCAACGCGGACACGCCGGTGACCAAGCAGGTCTTCACCCTGTCCTACGAACAGTCCGCCGGAGCGCGGCCCGCCTCCATGGCGCACGCTCTCGTCCCGAACGCCTCCGCGGAGCAACTGGCCTCCTACGCGCACGGCCCGCTCTCCGTCCTGTCCAACACGGAACGCCTCCAGGCCGCGGCGCACACCCACCTCGGCATCACCGCCGCCAACGCCTTCACCCCCGGCACGCACCGGGCGGGACGCCTCTCGATCGACGGCCCGGCGAGCGTCATGCTGCGCCGTACCGAGGGCGGCACGTACTCCGTCGCGGTGTCCGACCCCACGACGACGCGGCGCACCGTGTCGGTCACCCTCCACGGCCGTCCCCTGCGGACCGTCTCGGCGGACCCCGGGGTCCGCGTCCACCACGTCCCCGGCGGCACCCGCCTCGACGTCACGACCCACCACGCCTACGGCCGCAGCTTCACGGCGACGCTGAGGGGGAGGGCTTGAGGCGGCGCACCGGCAACTGCGGGAACCAGGCCGGTGGAACAATCCGATGATGCACTCTTCATCGGAAACGATCAGCGCATCGGCATCCGGATCGGCAGCTTCAGCAGCGGCATCCGCGTCGGCAGCGGGACCCGTGTCTGCTGCGGGACCCGTGTCGGCTGCGGCGTCCGGCACCTGGGAGCTCGGGGACCTGACGGTCAACCGCCTCGGCTTCGGTTCGATGCGGCTCCCGCAGAACGGCGCGGCGTTCGCCGACCGGGCGTCCAGTGACCGGGACCGCTCCATGGGCGTCCTGCGCCGCGCCGTCGAACTCGGCGTGAACCACATCGACACCGCGGCCTTCTACTTCTCGCCGCTGAGGTCCGCCAACGAGCTCATCAACAGCGCGCTCTCCCCCTACTCCGACGACCTGGTCATCACCACCAAGGTCGGCCCCGGCCGGGACCCTTCCGGGGCGTTCGTATGGGCCGCCCCCGAGCAGCTGCGCGGCCAGGTCGAGGAGAACCTGCGCCAGCTCGGACGTGATCACCTGGACGTGGTGAACCTGCGCCTCGCGAGCAGCCAGGCAGCCGCGTCCGTCGCCGACCACTTCGGCGCCCTGGCCGAGCTGCGCGAGGCCGGTCTCATCCGCCACCTCGGCATCTCCAACACCACACCGGAACAGCTCGCCGAGGCCCGGAGCATCGCTCCCGTGGTCTGCGTACAGAACGCCTACGGCATCGGTTCCCCGCCCGAGGACCACGCGTTCCTGCGCTACTGCGGCGAACAGGGCATCGCCTTCGTACCGTTCTTCGCCATCGCGGGCGCCGGACGCGAGGAAGGCGCGATCCGGGCCCACGACGAGACGGTGATCGAGGTCGCACGCGGACACGGGGCGACCCCCGCCCAGGTACGGCTGGCCTGGACACTGCACCAGGGGCCGCACGTCCTGGCCATCCCCGGCACCGGCAATCCCGACCACCTCGTCGAGAACGTCGCCGCCGGTGCGCTGCGGCTCACCGACGAGGACCTGGCGCTCCTAACCCGATGACCGGGTCCGTGGGCGGGTCCTTGGGCGGGGGCAGGAGCGGTACGGACGCGGTGGGTCCGGAGGCCGGGCAGGTCCTGCGGTGGAACCTCTTCATCGGCGGCCACCTGAGCTCCTCCGTGCCCGTACGCCTGGTCGAACGAACAGAGGGAGGGCAGTGGGTGTGGCTGGAGTCCGGCACCCCGATGTGGCGGACGAAGCTCCCCCGCCGGGCGCACCTGCGGGACATCGCGCCCGAGGCCCGGCCCCCGCACGGCTATCCGGCAAGGGCCGGCCGGTGGCCCCGGGGCAGCGCCCTCATCCACCAGCCGGCCGGAGCCACGCACGCGGTGTTCTGGCTCTTCGGACGCGGACAACGGTTCCGCGGCTGGTACGTGAACCTGGAGCACCGGACCCATCACGGCGACGACATCGACGTGGCCGATCACGAGCTGGACGTCCTCGTGGCGCCGGACCGCAGCCGGCAATTGAAGGACGAGCGGTCGTTCGCCGAGAAGACCGGGCACCCCGCCTACTGGTCCGCGCAGGAGGCGGCGGCGATCCGTGCCGAGGGACGACGCGTTGCCGGTCTCGCCGAGGCCGGAGCGTTCCCGTTCGACGGCTCGTGGTGCGATTTCAAGCCACCGCCGCACTGGACGACCCCGGCCCGCGGCCCGGCGCCCGTACGCACCGTGCTCCGGGACCCGCAGACATGAGCCGCTCACAGCCGATCACCTGACGACGCATCGGCCGAAAGCCACCGGCGCACGCACGGCTCTCGAACAGCGCGTACGAATGCCCGGAGTCCGGTGAACGCATCCACCGCACCCGGAACCCATGGCCACCGTCGTTGCTAGCGGTCACGGAGCGTGATACACAGAGTAACCATGCATATGCGGGCGGAATCCGGCGCGAGCCGCAGGTCAGGGCAGCTCCTCCGGTCAAACGTGCGAGATCCGGGTAAAGAGACCCGGGAAGGCGTCGTGCGATGCCGGTTTCATCAGCGAAGATAGAGACCGACCCGTGTCGCACGGCACGGGCTGCGAACTACCCAACAGGGGCGGTGACTTACATGATCCTGGCAGCGGAGAAGGGCGACATCACCACCATCATCGGCGGAATCGCCCCGAACTGGGGGCCGTTCGGGACCCTGGGCAACGAGGCGCGCATCATGATCGAGGTGGTGATGGCGGTCGCCATCCTCCTCTGTCTCGGCATCGCGATCTGGGGCGCCGCGAAACAGCGCATCGGCGCGACGGCACTGCGCGACACCTTCAGCGCGGAACAGGGCAAGGGCCTGATCGTGGCAGGACTGACCGGCGTCTTCATCATCGGATCGCTGGGCACGCTGTTCACCATCGTGTACGGCATGGCTGTCTGACCCACGGTCGGACCACCACCCTGCCATGGGCCCCTCCGAGTCCACCCCACCACCCGTCCGTCGTGCCCACCGGCAGAGGTTGCGTCCCCTGATGTCGAGTCACCACACCGCGCCCACGCGGAAACCAGCAGCGCTACCGTCGTACTACGCGGAACTGCACACGGCTGAGGGGGCGTACGCGGCATGAGCCAGGGCGACGAGCGCGGTTACGGCGGTCACGAGCCGGGAAACCGCAACGACGACGCGTACAGCACCCTCGGCGGGACGCGGCAGACACGCACGCGTCTGCCCGGCGGCGAGGAGGGCGACGGCTACGCCCGCAGGCCCGCCCGCAACTCACGCTCGCTGATCATGGTGGTGGGTGTGGTGGTGCTGCTGATCGCGGCCATCGCGTTCGCGAACCAGGGCGGGGGCGGCGGCTCGGACAGCGCCAAGGAGAAGCAGTCGGACACGGCGGGCGCCGGCCCCACGGCCGCGACGGGCACGAAGCCGGTCCAGGGCAGGAACGGAACGATCGCCTCGGGCTTCGCGCATGACGAGCAGGGGGCGCAGAGCGCGGCGGCGAACTACGCGGTGGCGCTGGGGTCCGCGGAGATGTTCGACAAGACGAAGCGCGACGGGATCCTCGACGCCGTAATTGCGCCAGCTTCCGTCGACAAGTTCCGGACCACACTCGACAAGGCGTACTCGACCGATTTCTTCAGAAACCTCGGCCTCAACGACGACGGCACTCCCCCTGCCGGCTTCGTGTTCGTCTCCCGTACGACACCCATCGGCACCAAAGTGACGAAGTCAGGTGCAGATCAGGCGACCGTCGAGGTCTGGTGCTCAGGTCTGATCGGCTTGGCGGGTGAAGGCTCGACCAAGCCAGTTACCGATGGCTGGTTCACCATCACCATGGAACTGCAATGGGTCGATGGCGACTGGAAGGCCATCACGCATTCCCAGAGGGGCGGCCCTGCCCCCGTGGGCGGCGACAACAGGGCATCCAGCGCAGATGAGATCGCCGGTGCGGTCAACGGGTTCGGAGGCTTCACTTATGCCCGGTAAGCCCTTGCTTCGTCCAAGGTCTCTCGTTGCCCTCTTCGCAGCGACACAGGCCACACTTGTGGTGTTCGCCGCAAAAGCCACAGCTGCCCCAACCCCTACGCCCAGCCCGAGCGGTAGCAACAACCCTTGCGACCTCATCTACGGTGCTGCTCGCGACTACTGCGAGGACGGCGAAGCCGGATCCGGAGCCCGCAGTACGCCCACCGTGACCGACGACGCCCTGGACCCCCTCACCTCGCTCGCCCGCGGCTGCGCCGACGCCGCCGCCTACCTCGTGGGCAAGCTCAGCGAGGCCGTGGAGAGCACCGCGACCGTCGACTTCACCAACTCCACGTTCCGCACCCAGTACGCCGTCGTGTTCGCGGCGTCCACCATCCTCACCCTGGTCCTGTGGCTGTTCGCCGTGGCCAAGCGCGCCATCAGGGGCGTCCCGTTCACCACCGCGATGTCCGAGGCCATCGGCTTCCTCTGGCTCACGGTCCTGGCCTCCGCCTTCACCCCGCTCATCCTGTACGTCGTGGTCTCCGCCACCGACGGCGTCACGGAAGTCATCTCCGCCGCGACAGGCGGACAGTCCGACGTCTTCTTCGGGTCCTTCGCCGAGGCGCTCAAGAAGGGCACCGACATCGGCGGCGGGCCGATCATGCTGATCGTCGTCTCGCTCGTCTCGATCCTCGCCGCCGGCATCCTGTGGCTGGAGCTCGTCATCCGGGCCGCCCTGCTCTACGTGGGCGCCCTGCTGGGTGTCGTCGTGTACTCCGGGCTCGTCGACAAGAACATGTGGGGCCACGTCCGCCGCTGGGCGGGCATCATGATCGCCGTGATCATGGTGAAGCCCGTCATCGTCATCGTGCTCGGGCTCGCCGGGGCGCTCTCCGCCGACGACGGCCCCAACGCCTTCTCGGCGGTCGTCTCCGGCCTGGCCATCATCCTGCTGGCCATCTTCGCCTCCGCCATGATCTACCGCTTCGTCCCCGGCTTCGGTGACGAGATCCAGGGCGCCCGCACCAACCGCAAGCAGGCGACCGACGGCTCCCAGGCCGCCGCGATGATCAGTTCGCCCGCCGCGCTCGTCTCGCAGGGCATCAAGACCCACAGCGGCCGCGGTGGCGGCGGTGAAGGCGGTGGCGGTGGCGGCGCACGGCCCTCCAACCCGGTCAGCGGCGGTGTCGCCGCCCACAGCTCCCGCAACCCGGGCGCAGGGGGCGGCTCCGCCCCGTCGCCCCGCAGCGGTGCCGGACCCACCTCCGGCACCCCCCACGGCAACCGCTCTCCACGAGGCGGTTCAGGCAGCACAGGTAACACGAGCACAGGAGGTGGAGGGCGTTGACGACCCAGGCCCACACGATCGCGCCCCGCCGCACGTATCTCATCGGCCGGGCCCGGCCGAACGCGATCGTCGGCAAGAACCGCGAGACGGGCGAGATCGCGCTGATCATCCTCGGGGCCTTCCTCGGCATGATGAGCGGGCTCCTCGTCCCGGTCCTCTCCCTGCGGATCGTGACGCTCATGGGCTTCCCCATGCTGGCCCTGGCCGTCGTCTACGTCCCCTACAAGGGCCGCACCTTCTACAAGTGGTTCGAGATCAACCGCAGCTTCAAGCGCACCCTGCGCCGCGGCACGGCCTACCGCTCGTCCGCCATGGAGGCCGGCGTCAGCGCCGGCGGACGCGAGGTGGAGATCGGGCCGCCGCCGGGCATCGGCAGGATCAGCTGGCTCGCCGCGCCGTTCGGCCCCGACGAGATCGCCGTACTGCTGCACGCCGACCGGCGCACGGTCACCGCCGCCATCGAGATCGAGGGCCCCGGGGTCGGCCTGCGTGACAGCGAGGACCAGGAGGCCCTGGTCGACCGCTTCGGCACCCTGCTCAAGCACGTGGCCAACGGCGACGGCTTCGTGACGCGCCTCCAGATGCTGGCCCGCACCCTGCCCGCCGACCCCGACGCGCACGCCAAGGACGTCGCCCAGCGCGGCGACAGGTCGGCGCCCGGCTGGCTCCAGGACTCCTACGACCAGCTCCAGTCGATGGTCTCCACCTCCAGCGAGCAGCACCGCGCCTACCTCGTCGCCTGCATGCACTACAGCCGCGACCTGGCAGCCGAGGCCAATGCCATGGCCCGTGCCATCCGCCCCCAGGGCGGCCGCAAGGTCGACCGGGACGCGGGCCTCGCCGTCGTCATGGCGCGCGAGCTGACCGACATCTGCGCCCGTCTCGCCGAAGCCGACATCCGGGTACGGCAGCCGCTCGGCCAGAGCCGGCTGGCCTCCCTCGTGCACTCGATGTACGACCCTGACCACCCCATCGACCACATCCAGGCAATGACGAAGCGCAACGCCTGGCCGGCCGAACTCGACGCGGTCGAGCCGACGTTCCTCCAGGCCAAGACCCGTGAGTCGACGACGCGTGCCCCCTGGTGCCACGCCACGGCCTGGGTGAAGGAATGGCCGATGACCCCGGTCGGCGTGAACTTCCTGGCGCCCCTCCTCGTCCACACGCCCGACGTGATCCGCACCGTCGCCGTCTGCATGGACCTCGAACCCACCGAGATCGCCATCGAGCGGATGCTGACCGAGAAGACCAACGACGACGCCGAGGCGAGCCGCCAGGCCAAGATGAACCGCACGGTCGACCCCCGCGACATCGCCGCCCACGGGCGGCTCGACCAGCGGGGTGAAGATCTGGCGAGCGGCGCGGCCGGGGTGAATCTGGTGGGGTACATCACCGTGTCGTCCCGGTCCCCCGAGGCACTCGCCCGCGACAAGCGGACGATCCGGGCCTCGGCCGGCAAGTCTTATCTGAAGCTGGAGTGGTGCGACCGGGAGCACCACCGGGCCTTTGTGAACACCTTGCCGTTCGCCACCGGCATCCGTCGCTAACGAGAGGGCAGTCACGCCATGCGAGATCCGCTGTCCGCGTTGTCGGATGCCTTCACCGCCTTCCTCTTCGGGAACGTGGAGACGACCCGGCTGCCGGTGCGTACGTCGACGGGTCAGGCCCAGGCCGTCTACCTGCCGACCGCCGCGCCCGGTCTCGGCGACTCCGGCGTGATCATCGGGCGTGAGGTGTATTCGGGCAAGGGCTACATCTACGACCCGTTCCAGCTCTACGGGCAGCAGCTCCCCGCCCCGCACTGGCTGGTGCTCGGCGAGTCCGGCAACGGCAAGTCGGCGCTGGAGAAGACCTATGTGCTGCGCCAGCTCCGCTTCCGCGACCGCCAGGTGGTCGTCCTGGACGCCCAGGGTGAGGACGGCGTCGGCGAGTGGAACCTCATCGCCGAGGAACTGGGCATCACGCCCATCCGGCTCGACCCGACGGCCGCGCTGAACGACGGGATCCGGCTCAACCCCCTCGACCCGTCGATCACCACGACCGGCCAGCTGGCCCTGCTCCGCACGATCATCGAGGTGGCCATGGGCCATGGCCTCGACGAGCGCTCGGGCTTCGCACTCAAGGTCGCCCACGCGTACGTCAACGACACCATCACCGAGCGCCAGCCGGTACTGATGGACATCGTGGAACAACTGCGCCACCCGAAGCCCGAGTCCGCCGAGGCGATGAACGTCGACATAGACGACGTACGGGCCTGGGGCCTGGACGTCGCCCTCGTCCTGGACCGCCTCGTCGACGGTGACCTGCGCGGCATGTTCGACGGCCCGACCACGATCGGCATCGACCTCGACGCGCCGCTGATCGTCTTCGACCTCTCGCACATCGACCGGAACTCCATCGCGATGCCGATCCTCATGGCCATCGTCGGCGTATGGCTGGAGCACACCTGGATCAGGCCCGACCGGAAGAAGCGCATCTTCCTCGTCGAGGAGGCCTGGCACATCATCAACTCCCCCTTCGTCGCCCAGCTCTTCCAGCGCCTGCTGAAGTTCGGACGCCGTCTCGGCCTGTCCTTCGTCGCGGTCGTCCACCACCTCAGCGACGTCGTCGACGGCGCGGCGGCGAAGGAGGCGGCGGCCATCCTGAAGATGGCCTCCACCCGCACGATCTACGCCCAGAAGGCGGACGAGGCGAGAGCGACGGGCAAGGTCATCGGCCTGCCCAGGTGGGCTGTCGAGATCATCCCGACGCTGACGCCGGGCATCGCCGTGTGGGACGTCAACGGCAACGTGCAGGTCGTCAAGCACCTGATCACCGAGGCCGAACGCCCCCTGGTCTTCACCGACCGTGCGATGACCGAGGGTTCCGCCGTGGACCTGCTCCCCGAGGACGTACGGGCCGCGGAGCTGGAGGCGGAGCAGCGAGCGGCGCGGATCGAGCACCAGCAACGGCTGAACGAGTCGTCCGAGTCAACGGTGGCATGACATGGCACGCCAGGCACCATCCGGTCCGGGACGCGGCGGAGAGGGCCAGGGAGGGATCCCGGACGGCCTGTTGATCGGCCTCCTCGCCTTCCTCTTCGGGCTGACGGTCCTGGCCTGGACGGCGACGGGCCTGGCGGGGCTGTTCGCCCACGGGGGCTGGCCGGACGGCGTCTCGTTCGCAGGGACACCGCTGGCCCTGCGCGCCCTGGCGGTCGAGCCGACGGATCTGCCGGGCGCCTGGCCTGACACCCCGCCCGGCGAACTCTCCGGGTACGGGCTGTTCTGGGGCCTGTTCATCGGCGAAGTGATGGTGCTGCTGGTCCTGACCGTGTTCGCGGTGGGCGTGGTGACACGCTGGAGGCTGGTCCGTGCACAGCGGAAGGCGGCCCGGACGACCGACGCCCCCGCGCCCGCACCGCAGGAGGCCGCCCAGGCACCCGCACGCGAGGCGCGGCCCGCCGAACCGGCCCCCGCTCAAGTCCCCGCTCCGACGCCCGCCGCGACCCCCGCTGTGGCCGCCGTGGAGGCGGCCCCGGCACCCGCGACCGTCACGCCGTACGCGCACGGGGCCGCGCAGGCGGACCCCGTCGAGGCCCTCGCCGCGTACACGCGGGAGACCGGCGCCCCGGTCCCCACGCCCCGCACCCCCCACGTCCTCTACGGCGCGTCCGCCACCCGCCGACCGGCCGTCGTCCACGCCATCCGTGACGCCGACGGCCCCGCTCTCGTCGTGACCTCGGACCCCACCGTCTGGGCCGAGACCAAGGACGCCCGCAGCAAGCTCGGCCCGGTCCTCGTCTATGACCCGGGCCACCTCTGCGACACCCCGGCCCGCCTCCACTGGCCGCCCACCGCCGGCTGCGAGGACCCCGCCACCGCCGCGTCCCGGGCAGCCGCGCTCCTCACCCCGGTGCGCCCCCTGGCCCGCGTCGACGCGGCCGTCGCCGACACCGCCGAGACCCTGCTCCGTTGCTGGCTGCACGCCGCAGCCGTGGACGGCCGCCCCTTCCGCCAGGTCCACCGCTGGGCCTCCGGCGCCGGAGGCCACGAACCGGTACGCCTGCTCCGTACGCACCCGAAGGCGGCCTCGGGGCTCGCCGGGCTCCTGGAGTCGGCACTCACCGCGTACCCCGAACGCAAGGACGTGGCACAGGAACTGATCGTGCGTGCCTTCGCGGCCCTCTCGTCGGTCCACGTCCGTGAGGCGTGCACACCCAACCGAGCCGATGCGCTCGTACTGGATTCTTTTGCGCGTGAAGGGGGAACGCTCTATGTGGTCGGTGAACCCATCGAGGATCCCCGCCACCACCCCGGTGCGATGCCCCTGCTCACCGCACTCGCCTCGCACGTGGTCGAGCACGGCCGCCGCATGGCCGCACGGTCAACCGACGGTCGGCTCGACCCACCAATGACGCTCGTCCTCGACGATGTCGCGGCCGTGGCCCCGCTCCCCCAGCTCCCGGAGCTCCTGTCGGCCGGTGAGGGCCTGGGAATGACCACCCTGGTCCTGCTCCGCTCCGAGGAACAGGCCCGGGCCCGCTGGCGGGAACCGTTGCCGGCAGCCGGACCGCGCTGACCACCTCGCTGCCTCCTCCCGCTCACCGGCGGCGGATCTCGTGTTCCAGTTCGAGCGAGGTCGGGTCGCCCTCCATCGGCAGCGTCCGCCCGGTCGGGACGAAGCCGAT
Source organism: Streptomyces sp. Alt3 (assembly GCF_030719215.1). NCBI lineage: Bacteria > Bacillati > Actinomycetota > Actinomycetes > Kitasatosporales > Streptomycetaceae > Streptomyces > Streptomyces glycanivorans. The sequence goes on from NZ_CP120983.1 coordinate 3,826,922, forward strand.
CCGGCGGTAGGAGGCCGCAGCCCTCGCGTTGGCCTCGTGGACATAGAGCCGTACCCGCTGCAGCGGCGGTCCCGTCAGCGACCAGGACCAGTCGATCGCCTCACGGAACAGCGCGTCCACCACCCCGCGCCCCCGGTGCCCCGGCCGGACGAACACCCCCACCAGGTGGGCCTGGTCGACCTCTGCCGCCTCCCCGAAGCCCGGCTCGCCCGCGGGCCGCTCGACGAGGACCGACACCGTCCCCGCCCACAGGCCGTCGGAAGCCTCCGCGACGAACTGACGGCCGTGCTCCCCCGCGGAGGACCTCGCCGTCCGCTCCTGCCAGAACACGTCGGGCTTGGTCAGCGCCTGCTCGTACGTCTCCAGGAAGGCGATCGGGGCAGCCGGGTCCCGCAGCGCCGCCAACCTGATCTCCCTGGCCCGCTCCCACTCCTCGGCCCGAACCGCACGCACGACGTAGTCCATTCGCCGATCGTGCCCCGCCGCCCCGACCACGGCAAACGAGATACGCCGGGGTGGCCGCGCACGACGACGGGCCCGACACCTCTCGGTGTCGGGCCCGTCGGGCGACCTGCGCGGGTCATGGTGCCCGGCCGGCACCACGTCTCATGCGTCAGGCGTGGGAACCGGCCTTGCGGCGGCGTACGACGAACACCGCACCGGCGCCGATCGCCAGGGCCGCACCGCTCGCGAGGGCGAGCTGCGACGTGGCGTCGGAGGAGCCCGTGGCGGCGAGGCTACCCACGGGGGTGGACGAGCCGCTCTGCGGCTTGACGTCCGGGGTGTTCGGCTTGGTCGGGCCGGGCGTGGCCTCGCCCTTGCCGGGCTCGCTGCCCACGGCGGCGATCATGAACTCGTAGCCCTCGAGGTCCGGGCTTCCACCACAGCTGCCGTTGTCGTTCCAGTAGTCACCGGCGACGAAGGTGACGCCGTTGCCCGCAGGGGCCGAGGCGTCGACCGCGAGCCGCATCTTCACGTCGACATGGGACCCGCCCTTCAGCGAGCTGATGGGGTCCATGTAGTTCTCGTTGTCGACGTTCTCCCACTTCGAGGAGGAGCCGGAGGACCACTGCAGGTGCACCAGGTCGCCGAGGTCGTTGCGGCCGCTCTTGTCCGTCGCGTGGACGTAGGCGAACGGGAACACCTCGTCCATCGTCCTGTCGGTGCCGTTGGTCACCCGGAGCTTGAAGTTGACCTTCGTGCCGGCGACGACCGTGGACGGCAGACCCGTGACGACCGTGGTGAGCTTCGGCTCGGGGACGCAGTCCTCGTCGTCGTCGCCCTCCTCGGCCGCCTCCTCCTCCGCCTTGGCCAGCGCCTTGTCGGCGGCGTCCTTGTCGGCGAGCGCCGCCTTGGTGGCCTTCTGCGCCTGGTCCAGAGTCCGAGCTGCGCCGACCCGCTCGTCGTCGCGCGCGTCCTGGGCTTCCGTGAGCTTGGCGTCCGCGGCGGTCTTGGCCGTGTCGGCGGACACGGCGTCGGCCTCGGCCTGGGTGAGAGCGGACTCCGCGGCGGTCCTCTCCTCGTCGGTGGACTCCGGGGTGAGGGCGTCGACCACGGCCTGGGCGGCGACGACCGCCTCGTCCGCGGAGGTCTTCGCGGCGGCCGCCGCGTCCGCCTCGGTCTTGGCTTCCGCGGCGGCCAGCGCCAGCGGAGTGGTGTCGGACATGGCGATCTCGACGGCCGCGTAGGCGGCGGTCTCGGCCGCCACGGCGTCGTCGTACACCGCCTTGGCCGCCGCGGCGGCCTTCTTCAGCTCCGCGATGGACGGCTTCTCCTGCGTCTGCGACGCGGGCTTGTCATCGGCGAACGCGGGGGTGACCGACAGCATGAGGGCAGGCGTGGTCACTGCGGCGGCAACTGCTGTGGCAAGAATTCGGCGGATCTTCACGTGAGCCCTTCGAGGTCCGGAAAGAGAAGAAGGGGTCGCAGCAGAGCAGAAATGGGGCAGGCAGGTGCGACTCGAAGTGATCGTAGAGCCGGAGTAGCTGTACACCGTCACGAGTTCTTCACCCTTTTCAACCGGAACAACGCCCCCCGGACGGACAGAAAAGACGAAAGGGCGCAGTTGCTTTCACTTGCTGTGGTTTCGCTGTGAGGAACGCCACATGCGGTGAAGCGGACCCGGAAGCCCCCATGGCCGTCGACCACCGGGCAACAGGCCGTTCTTGCCCTCTCCGGCGGCCCCGCTCCGGTCATCGGGAGCCGGAACAGTCCCTGTACGGCTGAGGCGCACCGCCCGCTCGCGCCGTCGTACCCCGGTACTACGCCGGCCCTCACCTCCCGACCGCGGTCGGACGCCCGCCAGGCGCCGGCTCCGTAGCGTCGACGGCATGATCAGGGCATACGGACTCACCAAACGCTTTGGCGGCACCACCGTCGTCGACGGCCTCGACTTCACCGTCCACCCCGGCACCGTCACCGGCTTCCTCGGCCCCAACGGCGCCGGCAAGTCGACCACCATGCGCATGCTGCTCGGCCTGGACGCCCCCACCAGCGGCCGGTCCACCATCGGCGGGCGCGACTACACCACCCATCCCGCGCCACTCACCGAGGTCGGGGCACTCCTCGAAGCCCGCTCGGTCCACCCCGGCCGCACCGCCCACAACCACCTCATGGCACTCGCCCACACCCATGGCATCCCCCGCAGCCGCGTCGATCACGTCCTGGACCTCACCGGCCTCGCGGGAGTCGCCGACAAGAGGATCAAGGGCTTCTCGCTCGGCATGGGGCAGCGCCTGGGCATCGCCGCCGCACTCCTCGGCGACCCCGCGACCCTCATCCTCGACGAACCGGTCAACGGGCTCGACCCCGAAGGCGTGCTCTGGATCCGCACCCTGCTGACGACCCTCGCCGCAGAGGGCCGGACCGTCCTCATCTCCTCCCACCTCATGAGCGAGATGGCACTCACCGCCGACCACCTCGTCGTCATCGGCCGCGGCCGGCTCCTCGCCGACACCACCGTCGCCGAACTGATCCGTACCGCGGGCGGCGCCACGGTCAAGGTCGTCACCCCGCAGGCCGACACCCTGAGCGCCCTGCTGTCCGGCCCCGGCGTACGGATCGCCGCCGTCACAGCCGACGAACTGACCGTCCACGGAACCGACGCCGCCCGTATCGGCCGCACCGCCGCCGCGCACGCCATCCCCCTCCACGAACTCACGCCGCAGACCGTCTCCCTGGAACAGGCCTTCATGGACCTGACCCAGGAATCCGTCGAGTACCGCACCACCGCACCCCTGACCGGAGCCCAGGCATGACCACAGCCACGGCGCCCACCCCGTACCGCGTCACCCCGAGCCGTGTCCTGCGTTCCGAGTGGCACAAACTCCGGTCGCTGCGCTCGACCTGGATCACGATCCTCGCGGCGGCGGCCCTGACACTCGGTGTGGGGCTGATCATGGGCGGGACGTACACCTCCGGCGGGGGCGACTCGGACGTCGACACCGTCGTCCTCGTGCTCTACGGAACCCTGCTGGGTCAGTTGTGCATCACCGTCCTCGGCATACTCGTCACCGCCGGGGAGTACTCCACGGGCATGATCCGTGTCTCGCTCACCGTCGTACCGCGCCGGCTTCCCGTCCTGTGGGCCAAGGCCGCCGTGTTCACCGTCGCGGCCTTCGGCTCGATGTTCACCACCGCGCTGATCACCTTCCTCGCCGCCCAACTGCTGCTGCGCGACACCGACCAGGCCGCCGCCCTCACCGACCCGGGCGTCCTCGGCGCGATCGCGGGCAACTCGGCGGGCATCACCCTGCTCAGCCTCATCGCCCTCGGGCTCGGCGGGGCCCTCCGCTCCGTGCCCGGCAGTGTCGGGGCGTACCTCGGCGGGGTCCTGGTCCTGCCCGAGGTACTCGGGATGCTTCCGTACGATGCCGTGGACAGCGCCCTGAAGTACTTCCCGACCCAGGCCGCCGGAGCACTCGGATCGGCCACCCCGATACCGGGCGCCGCAGCCACCGGACCGGCTCTGCTGGCCCTGTGCCTGTGGGCGGCGGCAGCACTGGGCACCGCCGCCGTGCTTCTGCGCCGCCGGGACGCCTGACGGGAGGAGCACGGTGACAGTCGGACAAGGGACGGACGGAAAGGGGACGCACACGGTGGGAACCCCCGGAAACCCGCACCCCGCGACACCGCCTCCCGAGAACCCGCACCCCGGACACCTGACCACGGGCACCACACCGCTGACGCCGTACATCCAGGACCTCCAGCAGCGGCTCCGCGCCTTCGACCGCCGCCGGCCGATGATGTGGGACCTCCTCGTCACCGGCTTCTGGGTCACGGTCGCCGTACTCGACTACAGCACCGGCGGATGGCGCACGGTCGCCGTCGACACCGACGCCTCCGAGTCACTGGTCCTGCTGATGAGCCTGTGCTTCTCGGTTCCCCTGCTGTGGCGGCGGCGCCGGCCGGTGACCGTGCTCGCCCTGATGGCACCGGTCTCCGTCCTCAACATCTGGACCGGCGCCGTCGTCCAGTCCGCCTTCCTCCAACTGATCCCCGCCTACACGATCGCCCTGCGGCTGCCTCTCCGGACACTGTTCGGGTCGGCTCTGCTGCTGTGCCTCCCCGCAGCCGCCGGAGCGCTCCTCGTCCCCGGCACCGCGGGCCGGCAACTCGTCTCCTACCTCTGGGGAATCGCCTTCGTCGCCCTGCTCGCGATCGCCGTCCGCACCCGCCGGGAGTACACCGAGGCCCTCGTCGAACGCGCCCACAGGCTGGAACGCGAGCGGGACCAGCAGGCCCAGCTGGCGGCAGCCGCCGAACGCACCCGCATCGCACGCGAGATGCACGACATCATCGGGCACAACCTCTCCGTCATCACCGGCCTGGCCGACGGCGGGGCGTACGCGGCCGCCAGAAATCCGGAACGCGCCGGTCAGGCCCTCGAAGCCATCGGCACCACGAGCCGCCAGGCCCTGACCGACCTTCGGCGCGTGCTCGGCGTCCTGCGGGAACCCGCCCCGGGCGCCGAACTGGCGCCCCAGCCCTCCCTGTCGGACCTGGACTCCCTGCTGGCAGGTGTGCGGGACGCGGGTCTGCACGTACGACTGACCACCCACGGCAGCCCTCCGCCCGTCCCCGCCTCGCCCGGCCGGCAACTCGCCGTCTACCGCGTCGTCCAGGAGTCCCTCACCAACACCCTCAAGCACGCGGGCCCCGAAGCCACGGCCGAGGTCACCCTCACGTACACACCCACCGGACTGGAGGTACGCACCACGGACACGGGCGGTGTCCCGCACGGCCCACGGCCCGACAATCCCGGAGACGGACGCGGCATCGGCGGAATGCGGGAACGCGCCTCGCTCTACGACGGCACACTCGAATCGGGCCCGCTCCCCGCGGGCGGCTGGCAGACCCGGCTTCGCCTACCCCTGAAGGACGCACCCCCGTGACCACGGTACTCATCGCCGACGACCAGGCCATGCAGCGCTTCGGCTTCCGCATGCTCCTGGAGAGCCAGGACGACATGACGGTCGTCGGCGAAGCGGCCAACGGTACGGAGGCTGTGAACATGGTCGCCCGCCATCACCCCGACGTCGCCCTGATGGACATCCGCATGCCCGGACTCGACGGCATCGAGGCGACCCGGCGCATCATCAAGTCCGGTTCCACCACCCGCGTCCTCATCGTGACGACCTTCGACCTGGACGAGTACGCCTACGACGGCCTGCGGGCCGGGGCCAGTGGATTCCTCGTCAAGGACGCGATGCCGGAGGAGCTCCTCTCCGGCATCCGGTCCGTCGCGAGCGGCGACGCGGTCGTCGCCCCGAGCCTCACCCGCCGACTCCTCGACGCCTACGCCCACCACCTGCCCGCCGCACCGGGCGACAAGCAGGTCACAGGAGACCGTCGCACCGCCTCGCTCACGGAGCGCGAGAGGGAGATCCTCACGGTCATCGGTCAGGGCTGGACGAACACCGAGATAGCCGCACGCCTCCACCTCGCGGAATCGACGGTGAAGACGCACGTCACCCGGATCCTCGCCAAGACGGGGTCCCGCGACCGCATCCAGGCCGTCATCCTGGCGTACGACACACGACTGGTGAACCCGCAGTAGAAACGCGTCTCCGGATCGGGACGTCGGTGAAGGCGGGCAACCACGCGACAGGGCGACTGCCGGCGGACGTCAGCCGTCCGTCCGCGCATCACCCCTGGTGAACGCTTCGGCGCCCCCATACGAGTGATTCCCGGTCGGAGATCGACCAGCCCCGGATCGGCTGCTCCAGGATGGCCGCGGTGCCGCAGGGCGGCGCCGCGTCCCGGTCTCCCTCCCATGTCAGGGGAAATGCATGTCCGAACCCACCGAGCGCGAAGTCACCGACGCGTTCGAGGCCGCCGCTCCGATCCTGCTGGCCGCCACTCCGCCCAAGGAGCAGGTCACACCCGCGCCGAAGCCCGACGAAACCTGGCCGCTCCCGGGCGGCACGGCCTGGGTCTACTACGGCGAACGCAACCAGGGCATCGTCCGACCGGTGCTCATGGCCGACGGCTTCAACAGCGGCCCCAGCTCGCTGGACGAGCTCTGGGCCGGCCTGGAGAACTCCGCGTACCCGCTGATCAGCGAACTGCGCCGTCGCGGACGGGATGTCGTCCTGATCGGCTACGACGAGCGCAGCGCATCGATCCTCGACAACGCCCAGACTGCCACGGCCGCGATCCACCGGGCCTCCGCCGAACGGCTGGGCAGCGCCCGCCTGGTGGTCGGCGGCTTCAGCATGGGCGGACTGGTGACGCGCTACGCGCTCGCCAAGATGGAACTGCAGCGGATGGACCACCAGGTCGGCGTGTACTTCTCCTACGACAGCCCGCACAACGGCGCCCACATCCCCCTCTCCCTCCAGGCGTTCGCGCACTACATCCGCAAGCTCAACAGCCGCTTCTCCGACCAGATGAACAGCCCGGCCGCACAGCAGCTGCTGTGGCAGCATATCGAGAACTGGTCGGACAAACCGGGCGTCAGCCCGCTCCGCACCCAGTTCCTCGACGAGCTGGAGAGGGTCGGCGGCTGGCCGAGGATCCCCAGGATCCTCGCGGTCGCCAATGGCGCCGGCAACGGCACGGGCAACGGCATCGAAGCAGGCACCACCGCGGTCAAGGGCAAGGGCATCGGCATCATCGGCACCGACCTGCGCACCACGCCGACCGGCAGCGACACACTCGCGGCGAAGCTCCGAGTGGTCACGCTCCAGAAGAACGAGGTCCTCGCCGAACGCCTCCCGGACATCGACGGCGCCCCTGGCGGCACTCTCGAAAGCTTCCAGATCCTCGCCGACGCCCTCAACAAGATCATCGGCCTCGGCGTCGACAACCCGGTCGAGGGCCACTGCTTCGTTCCGGCAGTCAGCGCGGTCGCCATCCGAGGGCTCGACAGCCACAAGGACCTCTACGCGGACATCGACTCCCTGCCCCCGGACGAGGCCCAGGTGGACGACTTCCTCTGCGCATCGCAGAACGAACGCCACACCAAGGTCACCGAGGAACTCTGTACCTGGCTCCTGGACCGCCTGCCCGACTGATCGAGAAAGTGCTCAGAACGCAGAAAAGCCCCGTGCCACAAGGGCACGGGGCTTTCCCGGAATAATTGTTCGGCGGCGTCCTACTCTCCCACAGGGTCCCCCCTGCAGTACCATCGGCGCTGAAAGGCTTAGCTTCCGGGTTCGGAATGTAACCGGGCGTTTCCCTAACGCAATGACCACCGAAACACTATGAAATTAACCAACACCGGATGAAAACACGGCCGTTCGTTATTTCAGAACTAACACAGTGGACGCGAGCAACTGAGGACAAGCCCTCGGCCTATTAGTACCAGTCAGCTCCACCCGTTACCGGGCTTCCACATCTGGCCTATCAACCCAGTCGTCTACTGGGAGCCTTAACCACTCAAGGTGGTGGGAATACTCATCTCGAAGCAGGCTTCCCGCTTAGATGCTTTCAGCGGTTATCCTTTCCGAACGTAGCCAACCAGCCATGCCCTTGGCAGGACAACTGGCACACCAGAGGTTCGTCCGTCCCGGTCCTCTCGTACTAGGGACAGCCCTTCTCAATATTCCTACGCGCACAGCGGATAGGGACCGAACTGTCTCACGACGTTCTAAACCCAGCTCGCGTACCGCTTTAATGGGCGAACAGCCCAACCCTTGGGACCGACTCCAGCCCCAGGATGCGACGAGCCGACATCGAGGTGCCAAACCATCCCGTCGATATGGACTCTTGGGGAAGATCAGCCTGTTATCCCCGGGGTACCTTTTATCCGTTGAGCGACAGCGCTTCCACAAGCCACTGCCGGATCACTAGTCCCGACTTTCGTCCCTGCTCGACCCGTCGGTCTCACAGTCAAGCTCCCTTGTGCACTTACACTCAACACCTGATTGCCAACCAGGCTGAGGGAACCTTTGGGCGCCTCCGTTACTCTTTAGGAGGCAACCGCCCCAGTTAAACTACCCATCAGACACTGTCCCTGATCCGGATCACGGACCCAGGTTAGACATCCAGCACGACCAGAGTGGTATTTCAACGGCGACTCCACAACCACTGGCGTGGCTGCTTCAAAGTCTCCCACCTATCCTACACAAGCCGAACCGAACACCAATATCAAACTATAGTAAAGGTCCCGGGGTCTTTCCGTCCTGCTGCGCGAAACGAGCATCTTTACTCGTAGTGCAATTTCACCGGGCCTATGGTTGAGACAGTCGAGAAGTCGTTACGCCATTCGTGCAGGTCGGAACTTACCCGACAAGGAATTTCGCTACCTTAGGATGGTTATAGTTACCACCGCCGTTTACTGGCGCTTAAGTTCTCAGCTTCGCCGACCCGAAAGTCAGCTAACCGGTCCCCTTAACGTTCCAGCACCGGGCAGGCGTCAGTCCGTATACATCGCCTTACGGCTTCGCACGGACCTGTGTTTTTAGTAAACAGTCGCTTCTCGCTGGTCTCTGCGGCCACCCCCAGCTCACCGAGTAAATCGGATCACCAGTGATGGCCCCCCTTCTCCCGAAGTTACGGGGGCATTTTGCCGAGTTCCTTAACCATAGTTCACCCGAACGCCTCGGTATTCTCTACCTGACTACCTGAGTCGGTTTAGGGTACGGGCCGCCATGAAACTCGCTAGAGGCTTTTCTCGACAGCATAGGATCATCCACTTCACCACAATCGGCTCGGCATCAGGTCTCAGCCTTAATGTGTGACGGATTTGCCTACCACACGGCCTACACCCTTACCCCGGGACAACCACCGCCCGGGCTGGACTACCTTCCTGCGTCACCCCATCGCTTACCTAGTACAAGTCTGGTTCGTCGGCTCCACCACTACCCTCAACTCCGAAGAGATCGGGCCGGCTTCACGGACTTAGCATCGCCTGATTCAGTATTGGGCGTTTCAAAGCGGGTACCGGAATATCAACCGGTTGTCCATCGACTACGCCTGTCGGCCTCGCCTTAGGTCCCGACTTACCCTGGGCAGATCAGCTTGACCCAGGAACCCTTAGTCAATCGGCGCACACGTTTCTCACGTGTGTATCGCTACTCATGCCTGCATTCTCACTCGTGAACCGTCCACAACTCGCTTCCGCGGCTGCTTCACCCGGCACACGACGCTCCCCTACCCATCCATACTCCCGTTGGGGATATGTGTATGAATGACACGACTTCGGCGGTACGCTTGAGCCCCGCTACATTGTCGGCGCGGAATCACTTGACCAGTGAGCTATTACGCACTCTTTCAAGGGTGGCTGCTTCTAAGCCAACCTCCTGGTTGTCTCTGCGACTCCACATCCTTTCCCACTTAGCGTACGCTTAGGGGCCTTAGTCGATGCTCTGGGCTGTTTCCCTCTCGACCATGGAGCTTATCCCCCACAGTCTCACTGCCGTGCTCTCACTTACCGGCATTCGGAGTTTGGCTAAGGTCAGTAACCCGGTAGGGCCCATCGCCTATCCAGTGCTCTACCTCCGGCAAGAAACACACGACGCTGCACCTAAATGCATTTCGGGGAGAACCAGCTATCACGGAGTTTGATTGGCCTTTCACCCCTAACCACAGGTCATCCCCCAGGTTTTCAACCCTGGTGGGTTCGGTCCTCCACGAAGTCTTACCTCCGCTTCAACCTGCCCATGGCTAGATCACTCCGCTTCGGGTCTAGAGCGTGCAACTCAATCGCCCTATTCGGACTCGCTTTCGCTACGGCTTCCCCACACGGGTTAACCTCGCTACACACCGCTAACTCGCAGGCTCATTCTTCAAAAGGCACGCAGTCACGACTGACAGCACAAGTGCTGCCAGCGACGCTCCCACGGCTTGTAGGCACACGGTTTCAGGTACTATTTCACTCCGCTCCCGCGGTACTTTTCACCATTCCCTCACGGTACTATCCGCTATCGGTCACCAGGGAATATTTAGGCTTAGCGGGTGGTCCCGCCAGATTCACACGGGATTTCTCGGGCCCCGTGCTACTTGGGTGGTTCTCAAGCAAGCCGTTGATGTTTCAGCTACGGGGGTCTTACCCTCTACGCCGGACCTTTCGCATGTCCTTCGCCTACACCAACGGTTTCTGACTTGCCGACCAATCGGCAGATTGATCAAGAGAACTCCCACAACCCCGCATGCGCAACCCCTGCCGGGTATCACACGCATACGGTTTGGCCTCATCCGGTTTCGCTCGCCACTACTCCCGGAATCACGGTTGTTTTCTCTTCCTGAGGGTACTGAGATGTTTCACTTCCCCTCGTTCCCTCCACACTGCCTATGTGTTCAGCAGCGGGTGACAGCCCATGACGGCTGCCGGGTTTCCCCATTCGGAAACCCCCGGATCAAAGCTTGGTTGACAGCTCCCCGGGGACTATCGTGGCCTCCCACGTCCTTCATCGGTTCCTGGTGCCAAGGCATCCACCGTGCGCCCTTAAAAACTTGGCCACAGATGCTCGCGTCCACTGTGCAGTTCTCAAACAACGACCAGCCACCCATCACCCCACCCTTACAGGTGAGTGCACTGGGGCCGGCAACCGAAGATCCAGACTCAACGAGCCCGTACCTTCAGATACCCAACAGCGTGCCCGACCCGACCGATCCCTCACCACGTTCCACGCCGAAGCAGTACTAGCAGTGAGTTACCTGTCGTGCCGAATAGTCAACGTTCCACCCTTGAGCAACCACCGTCGAACATTTGCCGACGAAATGGTCTCTGGATTCCCCGAAGGAAACCTAGATGCTCCTTAGAAAGGAGGTGATCCAGCCGCACCTTCCGGTACGGCTACCTTGTTACGACTTCGTCCCAATCGCCAGTCCCACCTTCGACAGCTCCCTCCCACAAGGGGTTGGGCCACCGGCTTCGGGTGTTACCGACTTTCGTGACGTGACGGGCGGTGTGTACAAGGCCCGGGAACGTATTCACCGCAGCAATGCTGATCTGCGATTACTAGCAACTCCGACTTCATGGGGTCGAGTTGCAGACCCCAATCCGAACTGAGACCGGCTTTTTGAGATTCGCTCCGCCTCGCGGCATCGCAGCTCATTGTACCGGCCATTGTAGCACGTGTGCAGCCCAAGACATAAGGGGCATGATGACTTGACGTCGTCCCCACCTTCCTCCGAGTTGACCCCGGCAGTCTCCTGTGAGTCCCCATCACCCCGAAGGGCATGCTGGCAACACAGAACAAGGGTTGCGCTCGTTGCGGGACTTAACCCAACATCTCACGACACGAGCTGACGACAGCCATGCACCACCTGTATACCGACCACAAGGGGGGCACCATCTCTGATGCTTTCCGGTATATGTCAAGCCTTGGTAAGGTTCTTCGCGTTGCGTCGAATTAAGCCACATGCTCCGCTGCTTGTGCGGGCCCCCGTCAATTCCTTTGAGTTTTAGCCTTGCGGCCGTACTCCCCAGGCGGGGAACTTAATGCGTTAGCTGCGGCACCGACGACGTGGAATGTCGCCAACACCTAGTTCCCAACGTTTACGGCGTGGACTACCAGGGTATCTAATCCTGTTCGCTCCCCACGCTTTCGCTCCTCAGCGTCAGTAATGGCCCAGAGATCCGCCTTCGCCACCGGTGTTCCTCCTGATATCTGCGCATTTCACCGCTACACCAGGAATTCCGATCTCCCCTACCACACTCTAGCTAGCCCGTATCGAATGCAGACTCGGGGTTAAGCCCCGAGCTTTCACATCCGACGTGACAAGCCGCCTACGAGCTCTTTACGCCCAATAATTCCGGACAACGCTTGCGCCCTACGTATTACCGCGGCTGCTGGCACGTAGTTAGCCGGCGCTTCTTCTGCAGGTACCGTCACTTTCGCTTCTTCCCTGCTGAAAGAGGTTTACAACCCGAAGGCCGTCATCCCTCACGCGGCGTCGCTGCATCAGGCTTTCGCCCATTGTGCAATATTCCCCACTGCTGCCTCCCGTAGGAGTCTGGGCCGTGTCTCAGTCCCAGTGTGGCCGGTCGCCCTCTCAGGCCGGCTACCCGTCGTCGCCTTGGTAGGCCATTACCCCACCAACAAGCTGATAGGCCGCGGGCTCATCCTTCACCGCCGGAGCTTTTAACCCCGCCCCATGAGGGACAGAGTGTTATCCGGTATTAGACCCCGTTTCCAGGGCTTGTCCCAGAGTGAAGGGCAGATTGCCCACGTGTTACTCACCCGTTCGCCACTAATCCACCCCGAAGGGCTTCATCGTTCGACTTGCATGTGTTAAGCACGCCGCCAGCGTTCGTCCTGAGCCAGGATCAAACTCTCCATGAATGTTTTCCCGTAATCGGGAGAGCACCATGCAAGAGCGGAACAACCAGGTCGGAATATGACCGGTTGTTCACAGCGTCCTCGCTGATGTTGCCTACCCGGTCCGAGGACCGTGCAGGACTTTTCAAAGGAACCACCAACCTGCGTGATGCAGGCCGGGGTATCAACATATCTGGCGTTGACTTTTGGCACGCTGTTGAGTTCTCAAGGAACGGACGCTTCCTTCGGTCCCGTTTCACCGGGGCCCTCCGGGCGCTTCCCTTCGTTCTTGCGTTTCCGACTCTATCAGACTCTTTCGTGTCCGATTCCCGGTCGAAGCGGGTTACTACTCGGCGGTTAATTCACCACCGTGCTTTCCAGTTCTTCGCTTTCGCGTTTCCCTTTCCGGCGAGTCCGACTCTATCAGATCCTTTCGGGCCTGATTCCCAGTCAGCGGGGTTCGTCTTCCGGGCTGTTGGGCCGTTCCGACGTCTCAAACTCTAGCGGATTCTCCCGCCGACTCATAATCGAGTCGGTGAATTGAATTTCGGCATGCCGAAATTCTCCCCGGTGGGAGGTCGTACAGAGTTTGTTTGCCGCTTGAGCGGCGGGATCGGTTGCCGCCGGACCGTGTGGGCTCCGGGACAACTCGAAGAACCTTACGGATGCGAGGGGGGTGTGTCAACCCCGCCCCTTCCCTGCTCTCCCCCGTCCCAGGGCCCCGCTCCCCGGCCCTGTTCCGGAGCTTCAGCCCAGGTCGGTGAGTCGGCCGCCGGCGTCCGGCTGCTCGTGTTCCACACGGCGCAGGAGCCGGATCAGGATCTCGCCGAGGGCTCCGCGCTCGTCGCCCGAGAGGTCCTGGAGCAGGTCCTCCTCGAAGGTGGTGGCCATCCGCATCGCCTCCAGCCACTTCGTGCGCCCCTCGTCCGTCAGCTCGACGATGACGCGCACCCGGTTGTTCTCGTCCCGGTCGCGGGTGACCAGGCCCTCCCCCGCCATGCGGTCGATTCGGTGGGTCATCGCTGCGGGGGTGAGCCCGAGGCGCTTCGCGAGCTCGCCCGGGCCCAGCCGGTACGGGGTACCGGACAGGACGAGGGTCTTGAGGACCTCCCACTCGGCGTTACTGATACCGAGGGCTGCGACCTGTCTGCCGTAGGCGACGTTCATCCGGCGGTTCAGCCTGCCCAGTGCGGAGACGATCTGCTCGACCTGGGGGTCGAGGTCCCGGAACTCGCGCTGGTAGGCGGCGATCTGCTCGTCGAGGCTCGGCTCCTGGAGCTCGGGCTGCTCGGTGGTGTCAGACATGGCGGGCAGTATCGCACGCTCTCCATCGCCGTCGAAGTCCTTCAGGGTGAAGAGTTCAGTCTCTAACTTTAGTGCTAAAGTCTACGAGTCTGTGTACTTGAAGGTTCTTCGTGTCTTGAGGTAGGTGAGTGTGACCAGGGAGATGGGCGCAGCGCTGCGGCGGATCCAGCTGGGGAGTGCGCTGAGCGCGTTCGGGCTCGGATTCACCGTCCCCTATCTGTACGTCTACGTGGCGCAGGTGCGGGATCTCGGTGCCGGTACGGCAGGTGTCGTACTGGCCGTCTTCGCCATGGCGGCACTGGCCGTGCTGCCGTTCACGGGCCGGGCGATCGACCGGCGCGGCCCCTTGCCCGTGCTGATCGTCGCCGCCGGCGCGGCCGCTGTGGGCGCCTGTGCCCTGGGCGTCTCGGACGGCGTGACGTCCGCCGTGCTGTCGGCCGCCGTCCTCGGCGCGGGCACTGCGGTCATGCAGCCGGCGCTCGCCACGATGCTGGTGTGGTGCTCGAGCGCCGCGACCCGTACCCGCGCCTTCGCCATGCAGTTCTTCCTGCAGAACCTCGGGCTCGGCATCGGTGGCCTGGTCGGCGGGCAGCTCGTGGACGTCGACCGTCCGTCGAGTTTCACCCTGCTGTTCCTCATAGAGGCGGCGATGTTCGTGGTGCTCGGCGTGGTCGCCGCCACGGTGCGCATGCCACGCGCCCCCTCCCTGGCCGGGACGGTGCCGGCCGACGGGGCGGCGCCCAAGGCCGGACTGCGCGTACTGCTCTCGCACCGGGCGATGGTGCAGCTCTGCGTGCTGGGCTTCGTGATCTTCTTCGCCTGCTACGGACAGTTCGAGTCCGGCCTCGCCGCCTACGGCACCGACGCCGCCGGAATCGACCCGTCGACCCTGGGTATCGCGCTGGCGGCCAACACGGCGGTCATCGTGGTGGCGCAGTTCGTCGTGCTCCGGCTCGTGGAGCGCCGGAGTCGCAGCCGGGTCATCGCCTGGGTGGGACTGATCTGGGCCTTCGCCTGGATCGTGGCCGGGTACGCGGGTCTCGGGCACGGCAGCCAGACCATGGCGACGGCCGCGATGATCTCGACGTACGCCCTCTTCGGACTGGGTGAGGCCATGCTGTCGCCGACGGTGGCGCCGCTCGTCGCGGATCTGGCGCCGGAGTCCATGGTCGGTCAGTACAACTCGGCGTTCGCGCTGGTGAAGCAGCTCGCGCTGGCCGTCGGACCTGCCGTCGGCGGGCCCATGGGGGCGTCGCTGCACGGGCCGTACATCGTCACCTTCGTGCTGTTCTCGCTGGGCATCAGCGTGCTGGCGCTGAAGCTGGGACGTCACCTCAGCCCCGTGCAGGACAAGCCCTCGCTCGCGGCGGCGCCGTCGCGGGTGGTCGCCGTGTCGGTACCGGGAAGCGAACCGGTCACCGCTCCTACCGCCGTGCGCCGGGACGGATCGGCTCCCACCGCCGTCCACTGAGGCCGGCCGGCTCGCACGGCCGTGCGCACGGGCGCCTCAGCCCGGAAGCGCGAACTCGCACCAGACCGCCTTCCCACCGCCGGGGGTGCGGCGGCTGCCCCAGGACGTGGCGATGGTCGCGACGATCGAGATGCCGCGTCCCGCCTCGTCCGCGGGTTCCGCACGGCGGCGGCGCGGCAGGTGGTCGTCCCCGTCCGTCACCTCGATGATCAGGCGGCGGTCGGTCCGGCGCAGCCCCAGGCGCATGGGCGGGGTGCCGTGCTGCAGGGAGTTCGCCACGAGCTCGCTCGCGGCGAGCACCCCCAGGTCGCTGAGTTCCATGGGGAAACGCCAGGAAGCCAGGACGCCCGTGGCGAAGGCGCGGGCCCTCGGGGCGGCCTCGACGCCGCCGAGCAGTTCGAGCGAGGCGTTGTGGAAGAGCTCCGCGCTCGCGCCCGTGCGGGCGGGGTGCTGGACCACGAGCACCGCCACGTCGTCGTCGTGCTCCGCGGTGACGCCCAGGGACCGGATGAGCCGGTCGCAGACCACCTGGGGTGATCCCTTGGCCCCGGACAGAGCGCGTTCCAGCGCGGCGACGCCCTCGTCGATGTCCTCGCTGCGGCGTTCGACCAGGCCGTCCGTGTAGAGGACGGCCGTGGATCCGGGCGGCAGGGGGATCGTCCCCGAGGTGTGGACCCAGCCGCCCGTGCCGAGCGGCGGTCCGGTCGGGTCCTCGGCGCGGTGGACCGTGCCGTCCTCGTCGCACACGAGGATCGGGAGGTGCCCGGCGGAGGCGTAGACGAGGTGCCCCTCGTTGGGGTCGTGGACGGCGTAGGCGCAGGTGGCGATCTGGCTGGCGTCGATCTCCGCGGCCAGGACGTCGAGCAGCTGGAGCACCTCGTGCGGCGGCAGGTCGAGGCGGGCGTAGGCACGCACGGCGGTACGCAGTTGCCCCATGACGGCGGCGGCCCGGACCCCGCGCCCCATCACGTCGCCGATGACGAGCGCGGTGCGGCCGGCTCCCAGGGTGATGACGTCGTACCAGTCGCCGCCGACCGCGGCGTCCGTGCCGCCCGGCTGGTAGGTGGCGGCGATGCGCAGGTCGTCGGGCTGTTCGAGGTCCTGCGGGAGCAGGGACCGCTGGAGGGTGACGGCCGTCTCGCGGTGGCGGCGCTCGCTGGCACGGAGACGCTCCGCCGCTTCGGCGTGGTCGGTGACATCGGTGGCGTAGACGAGGACGCCCGCTTCCCCGTCCGGGTCGCCGGTGGCCACGGGCGTGCAGGTCACCGTGTAGGAATTGCCGGCCAGGACCTTGCGGGACTTGACCGTACGTGGGGTGCCGCTGCGGAGGACCTGGTCCATGAGGGGCAGCAGGCTGAGCTCGGCGAGCTCGGGCATGGCCTCCGCCGCGGGCACGCCGGACGGGCGTGGGCCGAAGGCCGACGTGTAGGCGGCGTTGACGTAGGTGATGCGGTGCTCGGGGCCGTGGAGCAGCGCGACGGGGGCGGGCAGCCGGCCGAGGAGTTCCCCGGCGGACAGTGCCTCGGGCGAGGGGCCGTGGGCGGAGGGTTCCGAGGTGTCGTCCGTCGGCATGGCCGTGGCCTTGGGGCGTACGGACTCGGCGCGGGCGGCGGGTACGGAACTGTGGTCGTCCCGCGCGGCGGCTCGACGCTGCGTTCCGGGAAAGCGGGCGCTCCAGCGCGTGAAGTTCACGGAATTTCTGGCCTCGTGTGTCGGTCTGGTCCGCTCGGGCGAGCTGCTTCTTCTGCGGGTCCGGGGGGCCGGTCCCCCTGCCGGTCGGCATTCCGGTCCGGGGTTCCGGGGCCGGGCTTCCGGGAACGCGCTGCCTGGCCTCTTGGTGCTGTCGTTCATCGCTGCCGGTCACTGTAGGTGACTGTCTGCCGGGTAACTCTGTGCAGGTGTGAGCCCACCTATGGTCACACGTCCAGTGTGACCGACCGTACTGACAGTTGCCCTACGGCAGTCGGTCCATCGGCTGAATCACTGCCGTTCACCCGGCATGCCGGGTGAACGGCGGGCCGCGGCTCAACCTGACGCGTCCGGTGGTCTGTCGTCCTTCGGCGGGATGTTCTCGGGAGGCTCCGGATGTAGGTGTCCACGTGCGGCGAGGGCGAACTCGGCCCGCGGATGTTCGAGCGAGCCGAGGGAGACGATCTCCCGCTTGAAGAGCCCGGCCAGGGTCCACTCGGCAAGGACACGCGCCTTCCGGTTGAACGTGGGGACGCGGCTGAGGTGGTAGACGCGGTGCATCAGCCAGGCCGGATAACCCTTGACCTTGCGTCCGTAGACATGCGCGACGCCCTTGTGCAGACCGAGGGAGGCGACGGATCCGGCGTAGGAGTGCCGGTAGTCCTCGGCCGGCCGTCCCGCGAGCGTGGCCAGGATGTTGTCCGCGAGGACCTTGGCCTGACGCACCGCGTGCTGGGCGTTGGGCGCGGTGTCCGTGCCCGGCTCGGACGAGGTGAGGTCCGGGACGGCCGCCGCGTCGCCGGCGGCCCACGCGTGTTCCGCGCCGTCGACGGAGAGCGTGGCCGTGCAGCGGATCCGGCCCCGGTCCGTGAGGGGGAGGTCGGTGGAGGCGAGCACCGGCGCGGGTTTGACGCCCGCGGTCCACACCAGGGTGCGGGTCGGGAAGCGTGAACCGTCGCTGAGCACGGCGATCCGGCCCTCGCAACTGTCCAGCCGGGTGTCGAGCCGTACGTCGATGTTGCGTCCCCGCAGTTCCCTGACCGCGTACCTGCCCATCGCCTCACCGACCTCGGGCAGGATGCGCCCGGTCGCCTCGACCAGGATCCACCGCAGGTCGGAGGGCTTGATGTTGTGGTAGTACCGCGAGGTGTACCGGGCCATGTCCTCGAGCTCCGCGAGCGCCTCCACACCCGCGTATCCGCCGCCGACGAAGACGAAGGTGAGGGCCGCGTCACGGATGGCCGGGTCCCGGGTGGCGGAGGCGATGTCCATCTGCTCGATGACGTGGTTGCGGAGACCGATGGCCTCCTCGACGGTCTTGAAGCCGATGCCGAATTCGGCGAGCCCGGGGACCGGCAGGGTGCGCGACACGGATCCGGGCGCGAGGACGATCTCGTCGTACGGGATCTCGAGGGCGCCGGTGCCGTCCTCACCCGTGGCGAGTGTGGTGACCGTCGCCGTGCGTTTTGCATGGTCGACGCGTTCGGCCTCGCCGATGACGATGGTGCAGTGCTTGAGGACCCGGCGCAGTGGCACGACGACATGACGCGGCGAGATCGAACCGGCGGCGGCCTCGGGCAGGAACGGCTGGTACGTCATGTAGGGCTCGGGCGTGACCACCACGATCTCGGCCTCGCCGCTTCTCAGTCTCTGCCGCAGCTTCCGCTGGAGACGCAGGGCGGTGTACATCCCGACGTAGCCGCCGCCGACGACGAGAATGCGCATACTTGGCCGGGTGCCGGGGAGCGCTCCCCGGGAATCTGGTCCCATCACCATCCCATGACGCAACGGACTCCTGTGTTTGTCCACAGGCCCGACGAATTGTGTGACCGGAGCACTTCGATCATCCGGTTGCCCGCCGCCCTTCTCCCACCCCGGAGCTGTGCAGGTCAGGTGTGGCGGGCGGGCCGGCCCGCAGGGGCCGAAACAGGGTCCAACCGGTCCTTGCTCCGATCGGGGGGCGCTCCGTGCGGAACAACCCCCTTCTGAATTGACCCGGGCTCAACTATGTTCGTACCCCGTCGGGGTGTCGGATTCGGGCTGAGGTCCGCACACCGAGAGACACGGGTGGGGAAGTCTCCGGGGGGAGACGTCATAACCGGGGGAAGTCATGCACATTCAGGATTTGCAGGGGCCGAGCGCTGTCGCCGCTTCTGTTGAGGACCGTGGACGGCTGAGTGCGGTCGGCACGGTCGGGACCGTCACGGCGGCGGGGGTGACGGGCGGCCCCGCCCGTTCCGCACCGCTCCGCGTGGACGCACAGCGCAACCTCGAACACGTCCTGCGCGCCGCGCGGGAGGTGTTCGGCGAGCTGGGGTACGGCGCACCGATGGAGGACGTGGCGCGCCGCGCCCGGGTCGGTGTCGGCACGGTCTACCGGCGCTTCCCGAGCAAGGACGTGCTGGTGCGGCGGATAGCCGAGGAGGAGACCGCGCGGCTGACCGATCAGGCACGGTCGGCCCTCGGTCAGGAGGACGAGCCCTGGTCGGCGCTCTCCCGCTTCCTGCGGACCTCGGTGGCTTCGGGCGCGGGGCGCCTGCTGCCGCCGCAGGTGCTGCGTGTCAGGACGGAGCAGGACGAGCTGCCTCCGGCAGCGGGTCCGGGTACCGCGGACGGTGAGACGCGCGTCCCGCATCAGAGGCAGGGTGTGGAACAGAGCGGCCCCTTCCTGGACGCCCGGCGCCCGGCCGTCGAGGAGGGCTTCGACGGCGATCCGGGGGCGGCCGAACTCCTCGAGGTCGTGGGCAGGCTGGTGGACCGGGCCTGCGAGTCGGGTGAGCTGCGCAGCGACGTGACGGTGGCCGATGTGCTGCTGGTCATCGCCACGGCGGCGCCGGCGCTGCCGGATCCCGCTCAGCAGGCCGCTGCTTCGGCCAGGCTGCTCGACATCCTGCTGGAGGGCCTCCGCTCCCGCCCCGCGTAACCGCTGCGGGAGCGGCCGGTCACGTTCCTGCCGCACAGGTGCTGCGGCCGGTGGGACACGCCTCCCGCCGGCCGGACGCCCGTGCGGCCGGGGGGCGTTGCTCCTTCCCCGTGCGGGTGATTTCACGCCCTCCGGACGAGGGAAGACACCCCGGACGAGTGGTTGCCGATGCTCGGGGTTCGTCGCGGCGTGGCTCTGTGGCACTCTTTCCCCGTATTCGGGTCCGAGGGTGTCTACGGGGGCTTCCGCGATGAGCGGTGAGGCGCAGCAGGAAGAGCCGGCCGACGGTATCGAGAGCGGCACGGTGCTGCCCGGACCCTGGCCACCGGCGTCCGGCGACAAGGGCGCGCGGCAGAAGCCCGGCGCGAGGCACGATTCGGCCTACGCGGTCCCGCTCCAGCGCGAGGGACGCGTGGGATCCGCCGATCTCGGGCCCTCCGACGCCCAGTTGATCGAGGGCATGCGCGCGGGGAACGACGCGGCGTACGAGGAGCTGTTCCGGCGCCACTCGGGGGCCGTGCGGCGCTACGCCGGCACCTGTTGCCGGGACGCGCACACCGCCGACGACCTGACGGCCGAGGTGTTCGCCCGGACGCTGCAGGCGGTACGCGGCGGCAAGGGACCGCAGGAGGCCGTCCGGGCCTACCTCATGACGGCTGTCCGGCACGTCGCGGCCGCGTGGACGAAAAGCGCGAAGCGCGAGCATCTGGTCGACGACTTCGCGGTGTTCGCCGCGCAGGCCACCCGTTCCTCCGAGCTGTCGGAGACCGACACCCTCGATCTCGGGGCCGATGTGCTGGCCATGCACGAGGCGGACCGGTCGATGGCCATGCAGGCGTTCCGCAGCCTGCCGGAACGCTGGCAGGCCGTGCTCTGGCACACCACCGTGGAGGAGGAGTCGCCGAGCGAGGTCGCCCCGTTGTTCGGGCTGACGGCCAATGCCACGGCGGTCCTGGCCGTCCGGGCACGTGAAGGGCTCAAGCAGGCCTATCTTCAGGCCCATGTGAGCCAGTCGCTGACGGCCGGTGGCGACTGCGCGCAGTACGCCGACCGGCTCGGCGCCCACGCCCGGGGCGGTCTGCGGACCCGGGCCGAACGCGGGCTGCGAAAGCATCTCGACGAGTGCGCGAGGTGCCGGGTCGCCGCAGGTGAACTGGACCGTGTGAACGCCGGGATCCCGGCCCTGCTCCCGGTCGCCGTCATCGGCTGGTTCGCGGCGGGTTACGCGGTCAAGGCTGCCGGTGTCGTCGCGGGCGGGGCCATGGGGGCGGCGGGTGCCGGAGCCGCCGCGGCGGCCACGGGCAGCGCGTCCTCCGGAGGAGGCACGGCCGGAGGGGCCGCGGCGTCGGAAGGGCTCGGCGCCCCGCTGAAGGCCGGGATCGCCGCCGCCGTGGCCGTGGCTGCCGCAGCCGGTCTCGTATGGGCCCTGGTCGGTGACGACCGGCCGGCGCCGGATCAGAAGCCGGTCGCCAAGCCGCCGGTCACGGCGCCCGTGACCCCCACGCCCCCGCCGCCGGAACCGGAACCGGCCCCGCAGCCGCCGGCCCCTCCCGAGTCACCGGCTTCCGAGGCGCCGCCCGCGCCGGAGCCGGCACCGAGGCCCACGCCGACTCCCACTCCGGCGCCACCGGCACCGGAGCCCACGTCCGAGCCCACCCCGCCCGAACCCACGCCGACTCCCACGCCGACGCCGACGCCCGCCCCCAAGGAGCCCGCGCCGGAGGTCTACCAGGTCAACGAGCTCGCGTACTCCGTCGCCGGTGACCACACCGGTCCCGAGATCCTGCTCGGCCGGAGCAGCGGTGTGTTCTGGCAGCGCGGCGGGTTGTCGATCGCCTCGACGGCGTATGCCCATGGGGTCACCGCGCCCTCCCGCTCGTCGGTCACCATCCAGCTCAACCGGTCGTGCACCCGCTACGACGCGCTGGTCGGGGTCGACGACCTGACGCTGGGGCTCGGCGCCGTGCGTTTCTCCGTGTACGGCGGGGAAGGGGCACTGCTGTGGCAGTCACCCGTGGTGCGCGGTGGTGAACCCGCCGTGCCGTTGAGCGTAGGCATCGAGGGCCTGCGGACGATCCGGCTCGTGGTGGAGCCGTCGGGCCCGCTCGGCGACGTCGCACTGGCGGACTGGGCGCAGTCGCGCATCAGCTGTCGCTGAACTCCCGGGTGCCGCCCGTCAGAAGACCGAGAGCGTCCTGAGGTGTCCTGGGATCCTGAAGTGTCAGGCCGCGTCCCCTGGCGCGAGCAGAAAGCCTGTGTCGCCCTCGCCCGGCCGCCCGCCCGGCCATTCGCCTCCCGCCCGCCCGGCGCATCGCCCGGCGCCTGGTCCGGCGCCTGGGAGAGCGGCAGCGGCCGTCAGGGCCGGGGCTACGGCTGGAGGGTGCGGCGGGCCGGGACGACGCCGCCCGCGACGGCCCGTTGCCGTGGGGCCGCCGTACCGGTCCAGCAGGTGCCCCGGCGGGTGACCAGGCGGCGGAGCCACAGTTCCGTGGACGCCAGCTCGGCCAGGCCGTCCAGCGGGAGGGGTTCGCCCTCGGAGGCCGCGCGCAGCGCCTTGCGGACGACACGTGCCTCGACCAGGCCCGCGTCGGCGAGCAGCGGGGCGTCGAAGAGGGCGATCAGTTCGGGCAGGGCTGTACGCAGGCCGATGCGCCCGGCCGCGGTGGAGGTGGCCTGTGACGGGGTACCCCAGCCGGGCGGCAGGTCGTGGATGCCGGCGCCCGCGAGGACCCGGCGCAGGATCGCGGCCCGGGCGCCCGGCTGGACCCGCAGCGACTCCGGGAGGGCTCGGGCCGCCCGGACGACCTGGTTGTCGAGGTAGGGGGCGTGCAGGCGCTGGCTGCGGATCTCCGCGGCCTGTTCCAGGATCCGCTGGTCCGCCGCGTGCCGGGCCAGGGCGGCGCGGGCCCTGGCCTCTCCGGGGCGCTGGACGGAGGCGGGCCGGATCGCCGCCTCCTGAAGACGAAGCGATACTTCAGCGAGTGCCTCCCCGGTGAGCCACCGCGCGGCGGGGCCCGGCCGTGACCAGGCGAGGGAGGCGAGCGAGGCGTCGGCCGGGGTGTCGAGGTCGGGGGCGTCCCGATTGGCGTCGGGCAGCAGGGACGCGGCGGTCTCGAGCCCGGTGCGGTAGGAGGTGCGGGCCAGTCGGCGGGCAGCCCGGTAGACGGCCAGCGGCACGAACAACGAGTGCGTGGAGGGGCCTTCGGCCCTGGCGAGCGCGGCGACGGGCCGCAGGAGGTGGCGTCTGCGCCGGTCCATGAGGAGGTCGGCCAGCCGTGCCGGGTGCGCGTCCAGGACCTGTCGGGCACCGTGGCCGACGAAGTGGTCCGCGCTGCCCGCCGACAGCCGGCGGCGGTGGCGTTCGGCGACGACCAGGGAGGGGGCGGGCTCGTCGGTGAGCGGCCCGCTCTCCAGCGACGCGTAGGGCAGCGCCTCCTCGCCCGCCGCCACGACCACGTGGTGCAGACGGGGGTTGGCGGCGATCACCCTGGCCCGTTCCATCTCGTCCTCACGGCCCTGCGCGGACAGATCGTTGAACGTGACGGCCAGCAGGCGTTCGCCCGCGCCCGTGCCGTGGCCCAGCACGGTGCCCGGCAGCCCGGGCAGTCCCGAGGCCAGCAGGGCGAGGGTGGCGGAGGCACTACCGCCGGAGAGGTCGGCTCCGATGCCGGGGACGGGCGCACCACGGGCCGCCCTGCGTTCGGCGGGCCCCATGCCGGGGACGGGCCCGGGGTCGGGCGGCAGGGTCTCGGGGGCGTGGCGCGGGGCCGTGAGCCGTGCGCGTACGGCTTCGACGAGCGCGTCCCGTACGCCTTCGACCGCGCTCACCGGGTCGGCCT
The DNA here is from genome assembly GCF_030719215.1 of Streptomyces sp. Alt3. Taxonomy (NCBI): domain Bacteria; kingdom Bacillati; phylum Actinomycetota; class Actinomycetes; order Kitasatosporales; family Streptomycetaceae; genus Streptomyces; species Streptomyces glycanivorans. The sequence continues at coordinate 3,850,859 of NZ_CP120983.1, forward strand.
GGGGGGCCGCGACGGCGAGTGAGGCCACCGCCTCGTACCCGGTGATCTCGCGCGAACCCTCCCGGAGGATCAGCGCGTGCCCGGGCGGGATCCGCTTGACCCCCGCGTACGGGGTGCCGTCGCCCAGCGCCTCCGGGGTCTCGGGGCAGGCCAGCAGCGCGGCGAGGTGACCGATGTCCAGCTGCGCCTCGATGAGGTCGGCGAGCGGGAGGGCGGCGGTGGCGTAGGCGGTGCCGTTGGCCCAGGGCGTGTGGAAGACGGGGCGCGCACCGGCGAGGTCCCCGGCGACGGTGATGCGGCGGCCGATCTGCACGACGGCCGTGTAACTGCCGGGCCAGGCGGTGAGATGGCGCAGCGCCCCGCCTCGGGCGGCCAGCAGTCCGACGCGGAGCTGTTCGTCGGTGGCCCCGCAGCAGCCGAGTACGGCGAGGCGGGTGGTGGGTGCCCCCTCCGGGGTCGCGATGGTGACGACCCGGATCTCGTCAGGTCGCCAGTCGCCCACGGCCCAGAGCGGATCCGGGTCTCCCCACAGGAGTTGGGAGCCGACCGGGTGCACGGTGCGCTCCTCCCCCTGGTGGCCGACCGCGCCCACGGTGCCGAAGCTCGCGGCGATACTGCTCCACCCCACCAACCAACGCATCGCCGCCTCCACAGGCTGTGGACGAACCGGCGTGCCAGGACACGGGAACGCCGTCGCGGGACATGCTGCCACGACAACGGCGCCCGGGAGGGGGTACGGGCGGCGCACACGGGATGCGCATGCGCCCCTGGCAAAGGCCTGGCCACGGCTCCGCGGATTCCCGCGCAACGGAATTGGATCTTCGGGGAGTTGCGGCAGTCGGCCCCTGAGGTGGCCCCCACCCCGGCCGAGCCTTGGAACCCACGTAATCCGGCCATAGTCGGGCGGCCTCGCCGCGCCCCGCCCGACCGGCGCTATCCAGCCATTTTCCGATCGCGACGGAACCGCGCGTTTCGCCCCGGCAGCTCACCGGAGACGCTCGCACACCGCGTCCCCCGGACTGCCGGCAGCCCTCCCCCAGAGCTGCGGGGGCACCCCCGCGACGAGCCGTCCGGTGCCGCGGCGTGCGGGCCGGCGCATCCCCCCGGTGCGCCGGTCCGCACGTCCGCCTTACCGAATCCCCGCCCGTGCGGCGCACAGTCCGGGAGGTGTCATCACCTCCCGGACCGGTTCGCCGCCCGCGGGGATTGGGGCGGCGGTCTCCCCCAGCCCGCCGAGTCCAGTTCGGCGGGCCGACCCACGCAGGACCCATCGAAGCGCTTGCGATTCGGCCGGGGCAGAGCGCACGGCCGGGCGCACGGCCACACATCAGGAGCACGACACCACGGCGCCTCGCACCGCACGGACAACATTCCCGCCATACGGAGGTCTGCCCCTTAACGGTGGGGATGCGGCGAACTACGCTGGGTTTACCGATGTTCTCAGCAGGGCGGCATATTCCACGGGGCCTGGCCAAATGCGTGTGCGGCCGGAGTGCCCGGGACCGTAGCTGGGGAGAACACGGTACGAATGCCGCGCGCCCGACGGTGACGCGGCAGCCGTCTGTGTGTCGAGGGGTGGCTATGTCCAGGGAGCAACGCGGGCCGAACGAGAAGCTCGGCACGGTTCTCGCCCTCGCGGGAATCAGCAACGCCGGGCTCGCCCGGCGGGTCAACGACCTCGGGGCGCAGCGTGGTCTGACCCTCCGTTACGACAAGACGTCGGTGGCCAGGTGGGTCGCCAAGGGCATGGTGCCGCAGGGCGCGGCACCCCATCTCATCGCGGCGGCGATAGGGGCCAAACTCGGCCGTCCCGTGCCGCTGCACGAGATCGGGCTCGCCGACGCCGATCCGGCGCCGGAGGTCGGCCTCGCCTTCCCCCGCGACGTGGGCGAGGCGGTGCGGTCGGCGACGGATCTGTACCGGCTGGATCTCGCGGGCCGCCGGGGCGGCGGCGGGATATGGCAGTCACTGGCGGGCTCCTTCGCGGTGAGCGCCTATGCGACCCCCGCGTCCCGATGGCTCATAACCCCCGCCGATCCGTCGGTGGCTAGGGCCCCGGCGGCCGCGCAGGCCGCGATCCTCGGCCCGGAGGGCGCACCCGGGGCACAGATCCCCGTCCAGCCGGGCCCGGACACCGCGGGCGGGGCCGACGGCACGCTGCTGCGCGTGGGCCACAGCGACGTGACCAAGCTGCGCGAGGCCGCTCAGGACGCGCGCAGGTGGGACTCCAAGTACGGCGGGGGCGACTGGCGCTCCTCCATGGTCCCGGAGTGCTTACGGGTCGACGCCGCACCGCTCCTGCTGGGCTCCTACAGCGACGAGGTGGGCCGGGCGCTCTTCGGCGCCTCCGCCGAGCTGACCAGGCTCGCCGGATGGATGGCCTTCGACACCGGCCAGCAGGAGGCGGCGCAGCGCTACTACATCCAGGCACTGCGCCTGGCGCGCGCCGCCGCCGACGTGCCGCTGGGCGGATACGTGCTGGCGTCGATGTCCCTGCAGGCGACCTACCGGGGATTCGCCGACGAGGGTGTGGACCTCGCGCAGGCCGCGGTCGAACGCAACCGCGGACTGGCCACCGCACGGACCATGAGCTTCTTCCGGCTCGTGGAGGCACGCGCCCACGCCAAGGCAGGCGACGCACCGGCCGCGGGGGCCGCGCTCAGAGCCGCCGAGAGCTGGCTGGAGCGCTCCCGGACCGGTGACTCCGACCCGGCGTGGCTCGGCTTCTACTCCTACGACAGGTTCGCCGCCGACGCCGCCGAGTGCTACCGCGACCTCAAGGCGCCCCGCCAGGTGCGGCGCTTCACCGAACAGGCCCTGTCGAAACCCACCGACGAGTTCGTCCGCTCCCACGGGCTGCGGCTCGTCGTGTCCGCGGTCGCCGAGCTGGAGTCGGGCAACCTCGACGCGGCCTGCGCGGCCGGGACCCGGGCGGTGGAGGTGGCGGGACGGATCTCCTCGGCGCGCACCACGGAGTACGTACGCGACCTGCTGCACCGCCTCGAACCGTACGGGGACGAGCCCCGTGTGGCCGAGCTGCGGGAGCGCGCCCGTCCCCTCCTCGTCTCCCCCGCCTGAACCGAGGCCGGCCTCGGCGGGACCGGTACGCCCCGGTTTCGCCGGGTCCGGGCGCGAAACGTTTCGGCAGGCTCGCGCCCTCCCTGGTTTGAGCGCGCTGTCAGTGGGTCAGTGCACTATCGGGGTGGGAGGTGGCGTGATGATGACGCACGCGGCGTACGACTGCGATGTGCTGGTGATCGGTGGCGGAATCGTCGGTCTGTCGACCGCGTACGCGATCACGCGCACCGCGCCCGGCACCCGGGTCACGGTGCTGGAGAAGGAGTGGGGCCCGGCCCGGCACCAGACGGGGCGCAACAGCGGGGTGATCCACAGCGGCATCTACTACGCCCCCGGCTCGCTCAAGGCGCGCTACGCGGTGCGGGGTGCCGCCGAGCTGGTGGACTTCTGCGCCGAGCACGGCATCGACCACGCGGTGACGGGCAAGCTGATCGTCGCGACGGACAGGGCGGAGCTGCCCCGGCTGCACTCCCTGGTGCAGCGCGGCCGGGCGCACGGCCTGCCGGTCCGGGAGCTCGGTCCCGCGCAGATCACGGAGTACGAGCCCCGGGTGCGCGGACTGGCCGCGATCCGGGTCGGGACGACCGGGGTGTGCGACTTCACCGCGGTGGCCGTCCGGTTCGCGGCCGAGGTGACCGCGTCCGGCGGACAGATCCGGTACGGCGCGGAGGTCGTCGCCGTGGACAGGCGGCCCTGGGGTGTCGCGGTGCGCACGGCCGACGGCCAGGTGGTCAGGGCCCGCGTCCTGGTCAACTGCGCGGGGCTGCACAGCGACCGGGTCGCTCTGCTCGCGGGCGACGAGCCGGGGGCGCGCATCGTGCCGTTCCGCGGGGAGTACTACGAGCTGGCCAGGCCCGAACTGGTGCGCGGCCTCGTCTATCCGGTGCCGGACCCCGCGTTCCCCTTCCTCGGGGTGCATCTGACCCGGGGGGTCGACGGCTCGGTCCACGTCGGGCCGAACGCCGTGCCGGCACTGGCCCGCGAGGGATACGGCCGCACGGTCGTCCACCCGGGCGAGCTGGCCGCCACCCTGGCCTGGCCCGGTTCCTGGCGGATCGCCCGGCGCCACTGGCGGTACGGGGCGGGAGAGATGCACAGATCCCTGTCGAAGAGCGCGTTCACCCGGGCCGTGCGGCGTCTGCTGCCGGAGGTGACGGAGGCCGACCTGCGGCCCTCCCCGGCCGGTGTAAGGGCCCAGGCCGTCCTGCGGGACGGCACCCTGGTGGACGACTTCCTGATCCGGGACGCCCCGCACACGGTGCACGTGCTGAACGCCCCGTCCCCGGCTGCCACCGCGTCCCTGCCCATCGGGAGGGAGGTGGCGCGGCGGGCCCTGCTGCGGGCTCGCGCGACGGGGTGGACGCCTCCCGCCGTAGAATCGGGGCATTGTGTCTGAGCCCCTGAACCCCACCCCAGAGACGCCCGGCCCCGCCCCGGAGACGCCCGGTGCGACGCCGGAGACCGCGCCCGGCCCCGACGCCGCAGCACCGGCCCCGGCCGACGCGGATGCCGCCACCGACGCAGAGGCGGACGCGGCGGCGCGCCGTGCCGCCTCCTTCGAGCGCCAGCGGAGACTGCGCCAGGAACCCCGCTTCCCCGGCGGTCCCGCGGCCGACCCGGCGGGCTCGCACCACGAGCGCCGGATCCGCAGCTTCCAGCCGCGCCGCAGCCGGGTGACCACCGGCCAGGAGGACGCGCTCCAGCGGCTGTGGCCCAAGTGGGGCCTCGACATCGACGGTCGTGGTGTCCTCGACCTCCCCACGCTGTTCGACGGCCTCCCGGTGGTCCTGGAGATCGGTTTCGGCATGGGCGAGGCGACGGCCCAGATGGCGGCCGACGACCCGGGCACCGGGATCCTGGCCGTCGACGTGCACACACCCGGCCAGGGCAACCTGCTGGGTCTCTCGGAACGGGCGGGGGTGTCCAACGTCCGTGTCGCCAACGGTGACGCGATCATCCTGCTCCGCGAGATGCTCGAACCGGCCGCTCTGGACGGGCTCCGGGTGTACTTCCCCGACCCGTGGCCCAAGAAGCGGCACCACAAGCGCCGGCTGATCCAGCCGGAGTTCCTCGACCTCGTGGCGCAGCGGCTGAAGCCGGGCGCGGTCCTCCACTGCGCGACGGACTGGGAGCCGTACGCGGAGCAGATGCTGGAAGTCCTGTCGGCGCACCCCCTGTTCGAGAACACCCAGGCGGACGGAGGCTACGCGCCGCGGCCCGGGTTCCGGCCGCTGACCCGCTTCGAGGGCCAGGGCCTGGACAAGGGGCACGTCGTGCACGACGTGCTGTTCACCCGTCGCTGATCGGCCACCGGCCGGCGCCCCGGCCCCCACGGCGTGGCCAGGTGTCAGTCGTCCTCGTTAGGGTCGTCGGATGTCCGAGGGGTCCGTGCAGCACCAGCAGCCGGCCGTCCCGGTTCTCGAAGGGCAGCAGCTCGACGAGTTCCTGGGTGCCGTCCCGGAGCGAGGCCAGTGGCGTTACCGGCCCCGCCGGGTCGGCATGGTCTGGCGCAGCAAGGCGTTCCGTGCCGGTGCGGTGATCACGGTGCTCGCGCTCTGCGGTCTGGTGATCCTCGCGCTGGTGCGTCAGCAGACGGGCACCGAGGGCTTCCTGGTGGGCCTCGGGCTGGCGGTGCTGCCCGTTCCTCTGCTGATGGCGGCGTTCCGCTGGCTCGACCGGGTCGAGCCGGGACCGTGGCGGAATCTGCTGTTCGCCTTCTCCTGGGGTGCGTGCGCCGCCGCGCTCGTGGCCATCATCGCCAACTCCTTCGCGACCCGGTGGATAGCGACGGCGACCGCGGATCCGGCGAGCGCCGACACCCTCGGGGCCACGCTCGTCGCCCCGGTCGTCGAGGAGAGCGCGAAGGCCGTCGCCGTCCTGCTGATCTTCCTCTTCCGCAGAAGGCAGTTCGGCGGAATCACCGACGGCATCGTGGTCGCCGGTTTCACCGCGACCGGTTTCGCCTTCACCGAGAACATCCTCTACCTGGGCAACGCCTTCGGTGAGGACCAGCACCTCGGCACCACGGGCTTCGCCTCCGTGACGGCCGGGACGTTCTTCGTACGCGTGGTCATGTCGCCGTTCGCGCATCCCCTGTTCACCGTGCTCTCCGGGATCGGCTTCGGCATCGCCGCGCTCGGCGGCGCGCGCCACCGGGTACGCCGTGTCGTCCTGCCCCTGGTGGGGCTCGTCCTCGCCATGGGCACGCACGCCCTGTGGAACGGCTCGTCCGCGTTCGGGCCGTACGGCTTCTACCTGGTGTACGGCGTCTTCATGGTGCCGTGCTTCGGCCTGGTGACCTGGCTGGCGGTCTGGTCGCGTCAGCGGGAGCTGCGCACGCTCTCCACCGAGCTGCCGGTGTACGCGGCGGCCGGCTGGCTGGCCCCCGCCGAGCCGCTCGCCCTGGCCTCGATGCGGGCGCGGGGCATGGCCCGTGACATGGCCAGGCACTGGAACAGCCACCCGGACCGCGCCCGGGGCAAGGCCGCGGCCCGCGCCGTCGCCGAGTACGAGTCGTTCGCGACGTCCCTGGCCATGCTGCGCCGGAGGGCACGCCACGACGGAGCGGGCCATGACTTCGCCCTGCGCGAGCAGGAGTTGCTGCACCACCTCTGGCAGCGTCGGGAGATCGCGGGTCCGGCCCTCACGTACGCCGCCCACGCGACGGGCCGGCTGCGCGCCCACCGGCCGCCCGTGCCGCCCCCGTTCCCCCGCCAGTACCCCTACGGCGGCCCGCCCCCGCACCGGCTCCCCGCACCGCACCGGCACTACGGCGGCCACAACCCGTACACGGAGGACGGCGGGCGGCGGACCCCGCCGCCCGCCTAGGGGACGTCCACGCAGCAGTCCCGCACGGTTCTCCGGCGGGACGTCACGGACACCCCTGGGGACGTCCGCGCGGGTGGGTTCAGGCGGACGCCCCGGTCAGCTCCGCGAGCTCCTGCTCACTCAGCCGGAGACCGTCCACCGCCACCAGCGCGGGCAGCTGTTCGACCGTGCGCGCGGAGGCGATCGGAGCGGTCACGGTCGGCCGGGAGGCCAGCCACGCGAGGGCGACCGTGGCGATCTCGGCGTCGTGTTCCTGGGCGATCCTGTCGAGCGCCGCGAGCACCTTACGGCCGCGCTCGGTCTCCAGGTGCTTGCCGGCGCCCTCGGCCCGCGCACTCTCGACGGTCGCCCCCGGCCGGTACTTTCCGGTGAGGAAGCCCGCGGCGAGCGAGAAGTACGGGACCGCGGCGAGGCCGGCGGCCGCCGCCGTGTCCTGGAGGGGGCCCTCGTAGGTGTCTCGCGAGACGAGGTTGTAGTGCGGCTGCAGCGCGACGTAACGGGCCAGGCCCTCGCGCTCGGAGAAGTCCAGGGAGGCCCGGAGCCGTTCGGGACTGATGTTGGAGGCGGCGATCTCACGCACCGTCCCCGCCTTCACCAGCTGGTCGAGCGCCGTGATGATCTCCTCGACGGGGACGCTCTCGTCGTCGAAGTGCGTGTAGTACAGGTCGATGTGGTCGGTGCCGAGCCGGCGCAGGGACGCCTCGGCCGCCGCCTTGATCGTGGTGGGCGAGAGCCCCTTGTACGAAGGGTGCGCGCCGACCTTGGTGGCGATGACGACGTCGTCGCGGCGGGAACGGGACGCCAGCCACTTGCCGATGAGGGTCTCCGACTCACCGCCCTCGTTGCCCGGGATCCAGGCCGAGTAGGAGTCGGCGGTGTCGATGAAGTTGCCGCCGGCCGCGACGTACGCGTCGAGGACGGCGAACGTCCGCTCCTCGTCGGCCGTCCAGCCGAAGACGTTGCCGCCGAGAGCGAGGGGAAAGACCTGAAGGCTCGAAGAACCGAGCGGGCGCAAAGACGTCATGCCGAGGGACAACCAACGGGCGGAGCCAACTATTCCGCTCCGCCGCCGCCCCCGGGGGCCGCCTGCTCCCGGCCACCGGGGACCACCTTCTCCCGGCCGCCGATGACCGCCGCTCCCGGCCCGCCCCTACTGGCACGCCCCCCGCCCGGCCCGTCCCGCGGTCCCGGACAGGCCGACGGCCCTGACGTCGGGGGGTCGTGCGTCAGGGCCGCCGGGGTTCTGCTGCGCCGGTAGCCGGCGCGGGGGATCAGATCGTGAGGCCCTTGCCCCGGAGCCACGCCATCGGGTCGATGCCCGCGCCGTCCGCGGTGTGGACCTCCAGGTGCAGGTGGGCGCCCGTCACATTGCCGGTGGCGCCGACACGGCCGATGGTCTGACCGGTGGTGACCTTCTGTCCTGCGACCACGTCCATCGAGGACTGGTGGCAGTACCAGACCTCGGTGCCGTCGTCGAGCTCCAGGACCGTGCGGTAACCGTACGAACCGGAGTAGCCGGCCGACTTCACCGTGCCGCTGTGCACGGCCTTGACCGGGGTCCCGGTCGGAGCCGCGAAGTCCAGCCCGGTGTGGTAGCCGGAGGACCACATCGAACCGGCCTGACCGAAGGTCGAGCTGATGTAGTACGACGAGGTCGGGACGGCGTAGCTGGCGGCGAGCTTGGCCAGGCGCTCTGCCTCCGCCTTCTTCTTCGCCGCCTCTTCCGCCGCCTTCTTCTTCGCGACGGCCTCGGCCTCCGCCGCGCTCTGCTGCTTCGCCGCCTGGGCCGCGGCCGCCTCGGCCGCCGCCTTCTCCTGCGCGGCCTTGGCCTCGGCGTCGGCTCCGGCCTGCTGCTGCTCGGCCTGCTGGAGGATGCGGGCGCGCAGCGCCTCACCCGCGTCGGTGGCGCCCCCTTCGGCCTCGGCCGCGGTGATGCCCGCCGTGGTGAGGGGGGAGGACGCGGCGACCGTCTCGTGGTCCGAGTCCGAGTCGGAGTCGCCGGACATGAACGCGCCCACGCCGGGAAGGGACTTGGCGTCAGGGAGATTGTCCGCGATGGAATCGGGAAGAGAGATGGAGACCGGCGGCTTGCTCTGCGCGGTGGCCATGCCGCCCGCACCGACGGCCGCTATGACACCGACGCCGAGGACGGTGGAGCTACGGGCGAGGCCGCGCTGCTTGGCGACGCGATGCCGACCGCGTACGGGACGGATGGACTCCTCGGTGGGATTCCATTCCTCCCAAGTCCTGCCGTCGTCGCCGAAGCTGTCGGTCCTGAAGGGTGACGGGGCCTCGGGGGCAGGCTGGTTGGACGCCACGTGGGCGCACTCCTTTCCTTCCTTCTCGCCTACCGGGTTAGCTGACGGGTTCGGAGCAGGAAGGTCTCCTACGGACCCCTCCGTCTCTCACGAGACACAGGTGTCCGATTCACCCCATGTAGGTGGTTCCCCGGTTCCCTTGCGGAATTCGGCGCTGCGCACGGTGCCGCCTCTTGCGACGGCAGGTACAACCGCGCTGCGTTATCGAACGTTAATAGACACCCGGGTCCGATTCCAAGCTGTTCCCACAGATCGTTCACGCCTCTGGCCTGGACTTACAGGGCTCAATCGGGCGTAAACCGGCAAGTTGAGCGCCCGTAATCCAGCTGCCAATTTCTGACGGTGCGTCAAATGTTATGCGGAGCGGAGCCCTTCGACTACCGACGGTCGCAACCGCTCATTCACGGTCCCGCCGCACGATCTTCACGGTGGTCCGGCGCTCCTGCTGCCCCCTCGCCGGACGCGCGACCGCGAGGAGCGCCAGGTCGTCCGTCGACCGGCCCCCCGTGTGCAGCCGTACGTCGTCGGTGAGCGCGGACAGCAGCTCCTCGGGCCCCGGGAAGAGCCGGCCTCGGAGCCGGTCCGCCGGGTCGTAGAAGACTCCTGTCATGTCCCGCGCCTCGGAGAGCCCGTCGGTGAACGCCAGGAACATCGCCCCGGCCGGCAGCGTCCACTCGTCGGACCGGTCGGGCCACGTGCCGAGCCCCATCCCGAGCGGGAGGGCGGGCGCGGTCGGTGCCAGCACGTCGAGCACGCCGTCGGGGTGCAGCACGAGCGGCTCGGGATGCCCGCGGTTGATGACCTTCAGCGTGTCCGAGCCGACCGGGATCTCCGCCAGGACTGCGGTGACGAACCCTTCCATGGAGTCGAGCCCGCCCCGCCGCGACCCCTCCCGGGCCAGAGCCCGCTCCAGCCGCTGGGCGACCCCCTCCAGCGACCTCTCCTGCTCGGCGGCCTCCCGGAACGCCCCGATCACGACCGCCACAGCCGCCACGGCGTCCAGCCCCTTGCCCCGCACGTCCCCCACGACCAGGCGCACCCCGTGCGGCGTGTCCGCGACGGCGAACAGGTCACCGCCGACGAACTCGTCCGCCTGGGCGGCCTCGTACCGCGCCGCGACCAGGAGTCCGCCGATCCGGTCCTCGGGCTTCGGCAGCACCGCGCGCATCGCGGTCTCCGCGATGACCCTGGCCGAGGCCAGCTGTTCGGTACCCCGGCGCACGACGCGGTTGATGAGGACGGCGAGGGCGCCGACGGTCACCAGGGTGAGCAGGTCGGTGATCGACACGACCCTGAGGATCGCCCCGTCCGACAACCGGATGGCGAGCACCACCAGGATCGCGGCCACCGCGACCCGGACGGTGCCGGCCAGCGAGAAGAAGGGGGCGGCGACCAACGAAGCCGCGGCGAACAGCGGTACCGCGGTGACCTCGGTCGGCGTCCCGACGTCGAAGGCCACCCCGACACAGATCATCACGGCGGGCAGGGCGCGCACGAGCCGCCGGGAACGGGAAACCCCGCCCACGCCCCCTCGCCGCCCGTCCCGCTTCCCCACCTGTGCACTCCTGCCCGGTCCACCCACGGCTGCGGACGGTATCGCGCCCCGCCCCCGCCGCCCGGAGCCGCGCCGGACGGCGGCCCGTCGTGGGCCGAAGGGAGGAGCGCGCCGGAGCCCCGCCTCCGGGGGTCAGTCGGAGAGCCGGTGCTGCGCGTGGATCGTCAGTGCATCCCGTACGAAGACGGCGGTTCCGTCCCCGTGGCGATCGTAGTTCCTCCCGAAGCGGGGATCGGCGACGTACATCTCCCCGAGCCCGGTCACATACGCGCGGGTGACCTCGGCCGTCGCCGACAGCCACGCGCAGTGCCGCCGCGCGATGTCCTGCGCCTCCTCGCCGCCGGGCTCCAGGCCGGCGGCCCTGGCCGCCCCGTAGTCCCGGGCGATGTCCTCGTGCACGCCCTGGAAGCGGACGCGTTCGGCCTCGCTCAGCCCACGCCACCACCGGCCGCTCCGCTCGTACGCCTCCCGGCCCCAGCGTTCGGTGACCTCCTCCTCGTACGCCGTGTGGTCGAAACCGTCGAACACTTCCTCGGCCATGAGGTCCTCCCCTTCCTCGGTCCTGCGCAGAGTGGTCCGCACCGAGGCGATCTGCCGCCCGATGCGCTCCCGCTCCTGCTCCAGCAGACGCAGATGGGTCCGGAGAGCCGCCGCGGTGTCCCGCTGCCCTTCCAGCACGTCCTTGATCGCGGGCAGAGGGAGCCCCAGCTCCCGCAGCAGCAGGATGCGCTGGAGCCGGACCAGGGCCTCCTGGTCGTAATAGCGGTAGCCGTTGGCGCCCTTACGGCTCGGCACGAGAAGACCGACGTCTCCGTAGTGCCGCAGGGTCCGGCTCGTGGTGCCGGCCCGCCGGGCGATTTCCTGTATGGACCACTCCATGCCGGAAACGCTAGATCTTCACGCAGCGTCAAGGTCAAGCCCGTCACCACCGACCCGGTGGCGGCACATGACAGAGGCCCGGATCCTTGGAAGGATCCGGGCCTCTGTCTTCAGTAGCGGGGACAGGATTTGAACCTGCGACCTCTGGGTTATGAGCCCAGCGAGCTACCGAGCTGCTCCACCCCGCGTCGTTGTGATTGCAACTCTACGCCATCCGGGAGGGTGCTCCGACCATTTACGACCGCCGCGCCCCCGCTCCCCTCATCACCGGAAAGTCGACCTGACCGGCCATTCTTTCCAACAGGACGTGCGTAAAGGGGAGTTGGCAGGCGGAGTGGCGTGATCAAGGGTACTGCCGCACCCCTAATTCCATGTGCTGCCGTCCGGAGGACCTGGTCCGCCCCGGCGCACGGCGCTCCGCGATTGCGCCGCCTCCGGAGCGGCGGGACGCTGGGAGGGTCAACTTTTCGGTGTCCGTCCCGTCCGCCCGGCGCCCCCCGGGTGCCGGCGCCGGCCGGTGATCCCCGTCCGCAGCGGTGGTGCCGGAGCGAGCCGGACGCACGCGCGCTAGGAGACGATCATGGACGGCGCCCTCCTCGAATCGATGGGCAGCGCTCTGCGCGGACCGGTCATCGGCCCCGACGACCAGGAGTACGGGCAGGCCCGTGCGGTCTACAACGCCATGATCGACAAGAAACCGGCGGCCGTGGTCCTGTGCCACGACACGGCGGACGTCATGGAGGCCGTGAAGTTCGTCCGGGAGAACGGCCTGGACGTCGCCGTCCGGGGCGGCGGGCACAGCGGCCCCGGACTGGGCCTCTCCGACGGCGCGGTCACACTCGACCTCTCCCCCATGCGCGGCGTGCGGGTCGACCCGGCCACCCAGACAGCCCAGGCCGACGGAGGTGCGACGCTGGGGGACTTCGACCACGCCACCCACGCGTTCGGACTCGCCACCCCGGCGGGCATCATGTCCACGACCGGGATCGGCGGGCTCACCCTGGGCGGCGGCCACGGCTACCTCACCCGCAAGTACGGCCTCTCGGTGGACAATCTGGTCTCCGCGGACGTGGTCCTGGCCGACGGCACCTTCGTCTCCGCGAACCCGAGCGAGCACTCCGACCTGTTCTGGGCGCTCCGGGGCGGCGGCGGCAACTTCGGCGTCGTCACGTCGTTCGACTTCGAGCTGCACCCCGTGGACACGGTGGGTGTAGCGATCACCCTGTGGCCCCTGGAGCTCTTCCACGACGTCATCCGGTGGTACCGCGACTTCCTGCCGCAGGCGCCGGACGACCTGTACGGCTTCTTCGCCTCGCTGACGGTGCCGCCGGGCCCGCCCTTCCCCGAGGAGATCCACGGACGGAAGATGTGCGGGGTCATCTGGTCCTCGACGGCGGATCCGGAATCCCTGGGCGAGACCCTCGCCGTCGTGAACGAACCCGGGCCGCCCGCCTTCCACTTCACGGCGCCGATGCCCTACCCGGCCCTGCAGAGCATGTTCGACGCACTGATGCCGGCCGGCCTCCAGTGGTACTGGCGGGGCGACTTCTTCGACCGGATCACGGACGACGCCGCCGACGTGCACGCCTCCTTCGCCGAGAAGCTCCCCACCGGCCTGTCGACCATGCACCTGTACCCGGTCGACGGCGCCGCGGGCCGTGTCGGCCCCGACGACACCGCGTGGGCCTACCGCGACGCACACTGGTCCGGCGTCATCGCCGGCATCGACCCCGACCCGGCCAACGCGGCGGCGCTGCGCGAGTGGGCCGTCGGCTACTGGGAGGCGCTGCACCCGCACTCCATGGGCGGCGGTTACGTGAACTTCATCGGCACCGACGAGTCCCAGGACCGCGTCAAGGCCACCTACCGGGGGCATTACGACCGGCTCGCGGAGGCCAAGCGGACGTACGATCCGCACAACCTCTTCCACGCAAACCAGAACATCGAGCCCGCGCCGCCGCACTGACCGTCACGCCGGGCCCGCAATACCGGGGGAAAGCCGTGCTGGGAGGGTTACAGTCTGCATGCACCGCCGCACACATGATCCGGACGCCCCCGGAGCGGCGCGGCACCGGTAGCGGCACGTCGTCGCCGTACCGGTCGGGACCGGTCCGGCATCGAATGCGGAGGCTCGGTCACGGGGCTCTCTCCACACCTACGTACAGGACACCTGAGATGACCGACATGCCCGCCCGCACGATCCAGCGGCACGCCGACACCGCGACCACGACCGACACGGGCGCCGCGGCCCCGCTGCCCTCGCCGCAGTACGCGGGCCTGTTCATCGAGCCCGACCTGCCGCCGTTCACCGACGAGTCCGAGTGATCCGGGAGCTTGTGACCTGCCCCGAGTGACCGCCCCGGCCGCACGGTCGTTGGGAGACCATGCGCATCCGTATCGGCGTGGTCGTCCTCGCAGTGGTCCTGCTGATCTCCGCGTACATCTCGAACATCCCGTCCGCGGCCGATACCGAGGCCGCCTGCCGGCGGGCCCTCGACAACCTGTCGACGTGGACCAACCGGCCGGACGTGTGCCTGGACGTGTCCTCGGAGACCTACCGGACGTTCCTCCTGATGTACCAGTTGCGGGAGGAAGGCCTGGATTAGGGTCCAGGCCCCCCGGCCCGGATCAGCCCTGCTGTTCCTTCCACTCCGCCTGGGCCTCGTCGAGGTTCTCGGCGAGCGTGTCCAGGAAGTCCTTGGCGCTCGTCTTGCCGAGCATCACCTTCTGGAAGCCCGCCTCGCTGTCGGCCTTGGACAGGGTGTTCCAGTCCGGCAGGTAGTAGGGGAGCTGGACGATCCTGGTGTCGCCGGAGAACAGCGCCTCGGCACCGAGCTTCGTGGTCTCGGCCTCGTCGAGCCAGGGGTCCTCGGCCGCTTCCTTGTTGGCCGGGATCAGGCCGGCGGACTCGCTGAACTTGGAGTTCGAGGCGTGGGAGGCGGCGAACTCGATGAACTTCCAGGCCGCCGCCTTGTTCTCGGACGACTTGAGCAGGCCGAGGCCGGAGACCGGGTTGGAGACCATCACCCGGGTCCCGTCGGCGAGTTCCGGCTGCGGGATGCCACGGAACTTGGCGTTGCCGAGCGAACTCACGTGGTCCTGGTAGGAGCCCAGGTTGTGGTTGAGCATGGCGATGCCGCCGGAGTCGAACTGGGCGACCATCTTGGTGAAGTCGTTGTTGAGGTCGGCCTCGGGAGTGGCCTTCCTGTACAGACCGACGTACTTCTCCAGTGCCGCGACGTTCTTCGGGTCGTTGACCGTCGTCTTCGTCTGTGACTCGTCCCAGAACGAACCGATGCCGGACTGCCCGTACATCGCGTCCAGTGCCTGGGCGATGGAACCCGGGCCACCGCGGATGGTGTAGCCGAACTGGTTCTTCTTCTTGTCCGTCAGCTTCGCGGCGGCCTCGTAGAACTCGTCCCAGGTGTCCGGCTCGTCGAGGCCGGCCTTCTCGAACAGGTCCGTGCGGTAGTACAGGACGCCGTTCGTGGCGGAGATCGGCACCGTGTACATCTCGTCCCGGCCGGCGGCGCTCCGCACGTTCTCGACCATCGCCTCGTTGAGCTTGCCCTTGAGCGAGCTCTCCTCGATCCGGTCGTCGAGCGGCTCCAGGGCGTCCTGTGCGGTGATTCCGGCGACCATCGCGGCGCCGACACCGCCGACGTCCGGCAGACCGCCCCCCTGGATGGCGGTGTCGTACTTCGACTGCGCCTCGGTGGAGGCGATGCCCACGTACTGCACGTCGATGTCCGGGTTGGCCTTCTCGAAGTCGGCGATGATCTCCTTCCAGATCGCCGTGCGGACACCCCCGTTCTCGTCCCAGAACACGATCTTCCCGGTCCCGGAGCCCTCCGCGCCCTTGGCGCCGGTGATGCCGCTCCCGTCGTCACCGCAGGCGGTGGCGGTGAGGGCCAGAGCCGACACCAGGGATATCGCGGCGGCGAGACGGCTGTTGCGGGGCTTGATCATGGTCGGCTCTCTTCTCTGAGTGCTCACCGGCGGGGCGCAGGGCAGCTGGGCGCCGCAGCGTGAACCGTGCGGGGTGGAGGTGCTTCGGGGAAGCGCAGGGCTCCGGCAGTCCTGCGGAGCCGGAGGGAACCGATGGGCCGGGACGAGTCCGGGCGGGCGCGCGGGGGCCCTCAGCGTCTCCCGCGGCGCCGGGGGCGGCAGGGGAGAGGGCTCGGGGCTGGCTGCATGCGGCGCTCGGCTCTCATATCGCGTCTCATATATGACATACGAAGGGCAACGCGAAGAACGTAAATCGGCCCACCCCCCCGGTCAATGCCCGTGCAGCAGAAACTTCTCCGCCCGGGAACGCAGGAGCGCCCCGGTCGCCGGAACAGGAGTTCCGACGGCCGGGGCGCTCCCGGGTGTCGCGGTCAGGCTTCGACGGCGACCTTGTCCGTCGCGGAGGGCCCGGTCCGGTCGCCGTCGGCGGCGGGGCGGACGAGGCCCGGGATCAGCGCGGCGACCGCGGCGGCGACGAGGGCGACCCCGCAGCCGATCATCAGGCCGACGCGGAACCCGTCCTCGGAGGCGAGCGAGAAGCCGCCGAGCTCCATGGTCATCTGCGCCAGCACCACACCGATGACCGCCGAACCGATGGTCGTACCCAGCGAACGCATCAGGGTGTTGAAGCCGTTGGCCGCGGCGGTCTCCGAGAGCGGGACCGAGCTCATGATCAGGGCGGGCATCGCGCCGTAGGCCAGGCCGACACCACTGTTGATGACGATTCCGACGATCATCAGGCCCCAGGCGGAGCCCATCAGGAAGAGGGAGAGGCCGTAGCCGAGGGAGATCACGAGGGCGCCGAGGACGAGTGCGATCTTGGGCCCACGTGCGTTGATCAGCTTTCCGCCGAGCGGCGAGACGATCATCATCATCACGCCACCGGGAGCCATCCAGAGACCCGCGGCCAGCATCGACTGCCCGAGGCCGTACCCCGTGGCCTCGGGGAACTGCAGCAGCTGCGGGGCGATGAGCATGAAGGAGTACATGCCGACGCCGACCAGGATCGACGAGATGTTGGTGAGCAGCACACGCGGACGGGCGGTGGTGCGCAGGTCGACGAGCGGGTCACGGGTGCGCAGCTCGTAGAACCCCCAGGTGCCGAGGGCCACGACGGCGACCGCGAACAGGCCGAGCGTGGTGCCCGAACCCCAGCCCCAGTCGGCGCCCTTGGAGATCGCCAGCAGGAGGGACACCAGGCCGATGGCGAGGCCGATCGCGCCGGGGGCGTCGAAGCGCTGTCCCTTCGCCCCGGCCGGGACGTCGGGGACGAAGACGTAGATGAGCACGGCGATCATCACCGCCAGGACCGCGGAACCCCAGAACAGCACGCGCCAGCTGGCGTACTCGGCGACGGCGGCGGAGATCGGCAGGCCGAGGGCGCCGCCGATGCCCATGGAGGCGCTGACGAGCGCGATCGAGCCGCTGAGCTTCTCGGAGGGCACCACGTCGCGCAGGAGCGCGATACCCAGCGGCACCATGCCCATGCCCATGCCCTGGAGACCGCGCCCGACGATCATCGGGACCACGGAGGAGGCCAGTGCGCACACGACGGACCCGACGACCAGCGGGACCGCGCAGGCCAGCAGCATGCGGCGCTTGCCGAGGAGGTCACCGAGCCTGCCGGTGACCGGTACGCACACGCCCGCGACCAGGAGGGTGACGGTGACCACCCAGGCCGCGTTGGAGGACGAGGTGTCCAGAATCCGCGGCAGCTCCGCGATCAGCGGAGTCACCAGCGTCTGCATCACGGCGGCGACGGTGCCGGCGAGTGCCAGCGTCGTGATCACACCGCCTGCGCGGGCTGTGGGCTGGGGCGTGTCCATATCGCGGGTCCTCGGCTATCCGGTCGGTTCGATGGGAGACTTGGTATCGTACACGTCTATTGCATCATGCACATTGTGTGGCCTATGCAAGTCTTCGTAAACATACGATGAAGTCGGCACGCACGACGGCACGACGACACACCGGCCCGCCCGGCAGGAAGCAGGAGGTGCCCGCGCATGAAGAGGGCAACGCACGAGGTCGAGTACGAGCAGATGCTGCTCAGTCGGCACGGCCTGCTGACCCACAGAAAGGGACGCCGCAAGGACGGCCTCCTGGAGCGCAGCGCGTACGTCCTGCTCAGCCGCATCCGCGTACAGGGCCCCATGTCCGTCGGTGAGCTCAGCGAGGCCTTCGACCTCGACGTCTCCACGCTCAACCGGCAGACCGCCGCGGTCATGCGCGCCGGCTTCGTGGAGCGCATCCCCGACCCGGACGGGGGCATGGCCCGCAAGTTCCGCATCACGGAGGAGGGGGCGAGAACCCTCGACGCGGAACGCGAGGGCATGGTCAGCTCCCTGGAGCGCGTCATGGCCGACTGGGCCGACGAGGACATCTCCGCCTTCGCGGGCTACCTGCGGCGCTTCAACTCCGACATCGAACGCATCGGCGGCCGCCCCTGGCCGCGCCCCTGAGCCAGTGCCGGGAAGGGGCCGCGAGGACCCGTTCCCGGCTGCTGCGCCTCACGGCGCCCGGCGGGCGAAGGACGCGAGGCGATCGGCGAGCTCGGCGACGAGGTCGCGCAGTTCGTCGGGGCGCTCGATGACGAAGGGCCGATCGAGCGCGGCCAGCACCGGAGGCAGCCAGTCGAGCCGCTCCGCCCTGATGCCGACACGCCACCAGCGTCCGGGCGTCGGGTCGTCACCGGCCGCGGGCCCCTGCTCCTCCTCCAGGATCGCGACGGCTGCGGGGAGCCGGGCCCTGATCTGCTCGGCCGTTCCATGGATCCGCAGGGCCACCTCGTGCCGGTACCCGGCCGTGGCGAACCCCGACAGCACGCGCGCGGCGGGATCGGTACCCGCGGGCACCTCGAACGACCCGGGGAGCGCCCGTGCGTCGGCGATGCGGTCGAGCCGGAAGGTACGGTCCTCGCCGATCCCGGGGTCCCTGCCTGTGACGTACCACCGGCCCGCGTGGGCGACGATCCCGTAGGCGTGCAGCGTTCGTTCGTCACGCCGGCCGTCACCGCCGGTGTACCTCATCGAGACCGGCCGGCTGTGACGCACCGCGTCGGCGAGCGTGAGCAGGACCCCGGTGTCCGGGGCGGCGAGCTCACCGGGCCCGTCCGTGAAGGCGAGGGATCCGAGAAGCGTGTCGAGCCGGCCCGCGAGGTGTCCGGGCAGCACACGCCGGATCTTGGCGGACGCCGTCTCGCTCGCGGTGTGCCCCGCCGCCAACGTCCCCGCCCTGCGCCCCGCCACCAGGCCGAGCAGCACGGCCAGCGCCTCGTCGTCGCTCAGCATGAGGGGTGGCAGCCGGTATCCGGCGCCGAGCCTGTACCCGCCGTACCGGCCCCGTACCGACTCCACGGGCACATCGAGGTCGATCAGCTGGTCCACGTACCGCCGCACGGTCCGCCCGTCGACGCCGAGCCGGTCGGCGAGCTCGGCCACCGTGCGCGTGCCGCCGGACTGCAGCAGCTCCAGGAGTGTCAGCACACGGCCGGCGGGTCGGGTCATGGTCACAGCCTAGAACCGATACAGGACGGAAACTGTCCACTATCTCCCCTAGCCTCCGACATGCACGACGCCGGAACGACGTCGGCACGACCTGGGAGGCCCTCATGAACTTCGTCTCGATCCGCATCATCACCGGTGACGTCGCACGCCTCGTCACCTTCTACGAGCGGGTCACGGAGGTGCGGGCGGAGTGGGCCAACGACGACTTCGCCGAACTCAGGACACCCGCCGCCACTCTCGCGATCGCGAGCACCCGCACCGTCCCCCTGTTCGCCCCCGGCTCCGCCCGCCCGGCGGAGAACCACAGCGTGATCACCGAGTTCCTCGTCGACGACGTGGACCGTGTGCACCGGAACCTGAGCGGCTTCGTCACCGAGTTCGTGGCCGGGCCCACCACGATGCCCTGGGGCAACCGTTCGCTGCTGTTCCGGGACCCGGACGGCAACCTCGTCAACCTCTTCACCCCCGTCACCCCAGCGGCTGTCGAGAAGTTCGCGCGCTGACCCCGAGTGCGGCCGAGATCCGGTCGGCCGTGCTGTCCAGGAGAAACAGTGGTCACAGCTACGCGACGCCGGGCGAGGCCTGCTGCACGTCTGCGCCTGAGCTGACGTGCCGCTGCGTCTCCTGGGGGCCGTGCCAGTCCAGGCACATCACCGTGGCATCGTCCTCGAGCGGGCCGCCGGCGGCCTGCCGGACCGCGGACGACATCGTCAGAACGGTCTCCCGGGGGTGCAGGTTGCGGGTCCGCCGCAGCAGGGCCGGGAGGTCGATGTCCTCCTCATGATGTTCCAGCATGCCGTCGGTGAGCATGAGGATGCGGTCACCGGGGCGAAGGTCGATGTCCTGGACCCTGTAGTGCTGGGAGGCGACCACCGACAGCCCGAAGGGCTGGTCCACCTCGCAGGGGATCTCCTCGACCGCCCCCTCGCGCATCCGCAGGGGCCAGGGGTGACCCGCGTTGACGAACTGCGCCTGCCCGGTATGGAGATCGATGCGCAACAGCTGACCGGTGGCGTGACCCTGCCCGTAGTCCGCCAGCGCCTGATCGGCCAGGCGGGCCTGCTCGGCCAGTCCGGTTCCGGCGCGGCGGGCACCTCGCAGGGCGCCGACCAGGACGGTGGCGGCGAGCGCCGCCGCGAGGTCGTGCCCCATGGGGTCGGTCACCGACAGGTGAAGGACGTCGCGCTCGACGGCGTAGTCGAAGGTGTCTCCGCTGAGGTCTGCTGAAGGCTCCAGATTTCCGCACAGCGTGAACTGCGCGCCTTCGCACGACAGCGACTGGGGCAGCAGCTGGTACTGGATCTCCGCCGCAAGGGTGGGGGGCTTCGTGCGTTTGCCCCACGTGTAGAGGTCGGTGAAACGCCCGTTGGCGATCACGACGTAGGCCAGGAGGTGGGCGGCTTCACCGACTGCCTGCAGGACGTTCTCGTCGGGACGGGTCGGCAGAATTATTTCCAGGAGACCGATGGCGTCTCCCCTGTTGGTGACCGGAGTGATCACCCTGTGTCCCTCACCGGTCGCTTCTTGATACAGCCGCTGGGCGCGGATCACCTGCCCGTAGACGCTGCCGAGCATGGGGATGTGATCCGCGTCATGACCGACCGTCGTTGCAGCGGTGGTGGTGGTGAGTCGCGCCACCGCCCTGCCGGTCAGGTCCACGATCAGGAACGAGACCTGCGTAGCCCCGAACCGCCGCCGCAGGTTCTCCGCGAACACGTCGACGGCCTCCACCGGTGCCGCCGTTTCCGCCGCTGTCAGCAACTGGGGAAATCGGCTCTGCCTGGATGCCATGGCCACGGCCCTTCCTCGGGTAGGCAAGACGCGGGCGGCCGGAGCAGGCGCCTTGGGGGCCGCTGATCGGTGGGAATCGTCGACGGGGCGACACGGGCACGTGCCGGGAGGAGGCAGCCGGCAACCGACACGGACCGACCCGCCCCATATGGGGCGATCGGCGACGGACGGGCAGGAGCACTCGGCCCGAGGGTCTCGCTCGGGCACCCGCCGGTCGGCGGACCCACTTCCCATTGTGCGCGGGATGTGCGGGTACGCCACAGGGAGACGTCGGCTGAACGGCGAAGGTGATCCGAGCGGCGTCGCGAGCCCGGCAGCAGCCCCCCGCCCGCCCTGAGCACCGCCCTCGGAGCCCAGTCGGCCATCACTATACGAACATGGGTATGAGTACTCATGCCGCAGCCGCCGCCCCGACGGCATGGTGGGTCATACACCGAGCAACACGGCTTTCTCACATCGGAGTTAGAGATGACTACCCCGTCGCGCACCCTGCCCCAGTCCCTTCGCCGCTACCTGGTGAACCCCGTCGCCCTCGGCTACCTGGCCGTCGTGGCCGCCGTCGGCGTATGGGTCGGACTGGACACGCTCCTCGTCGAGCACGTGGACAGCAGCTTCGCCGGGGTCTGGCTGTTCGTCGTGACCGCCCCGACCTCGTTGCTGTTCTCGGCGCTTCCCGGTGTACTGCCGTTCGCCGGTGTCGCCGTCGGGGCCGTTGTGCAGGCGCTGGCGCTCGGTGCCGCATACCGCTGGACTCTCGGCCGGACCTCACGGCGCACCGCCGCCGCCGGCGCCTGAGCACGCATCATCGACGGACACGGCACCCGCGCGGACGGAATCCGAGGCTATGACGAAGTGCAAGAAGTGCGGCACGCGGAGGCGCCGTTGGCCCCGCTCCTGTTCCCGGTGCCGTTCCACGTCGTCGGATCGGGCGGAAACGGCCGTGGAGGCCGCGGAACTGGCCGCGGAACTGGGGCTGCTCGGCTGGATCGGGCGAGGCGTCATGACCATGGTGCGACTGGCACTGCGCGCGATCGGCTGACCGGAACCACTCACGGCGGCGCCGGGGGGCCGGCGCCAGAGCCACCCGCTCACGATCCCGTCCGGGTACGACTGCGCGCCCCGACCGGCCGAAGCCGGTCGGGGCGCGCAGTCGCAGGTCGGAGGGTTTCCCCTCCCCCGCTGTCGGTAGGCCGTGTGGGACTCGAACCCACAACCAACGGATTAAAAGTCCCGGCAGGATCCTGCCGGGGCTTCCGGGTGGTGCTCCGGGTTCCGATCCTCCCAGCTCAGGAGTGCTCTCCCTGACGTACCGTCCCGGTCGGAGCCGGGTAGTGCCTCACCGTCCGCTCACGCATCGCTCACGCAAGGGCGTGACAAGGCTGCTTCCGCGTCGAGTCGAGAAGCACTGGTGGAAAGCGACAGTTGCTCTAGAAACTCCGCCTCGGAGAGGACCTCGATGTCGTGACCGGCATCGAGGAGATCTCGGGCCTTGCGATGCTTGGCGCTCAGGGCCATCCCAGGGACGAAGCGAGAGGGATCAGGGGTGCCGACGACGAGGATGTCGGTCTTGCGGCTGACTCCTGGGGTCGCTTGCCCGCCGACGGCCGCCAAGCGCTCCTGGGCCTCGCTACGCGTCATGGAACCCAGCGTCCCCGTGATGCAGACATACCGCCCGAAGAACATCCCTTCGGAATCGGCATTCTGGTTCGCCTGCGGAATGGAAGGGCGCTTCTCATAGGCACGGCGGCGGCAAGTGCTCCACGAACCGGAGACCGCGTTGTGGCTTCCGTACCGGATCTGCAGCTTGCCCAACAAGTCATCGAGGCTGTTTACCCCATGCGCGTCCATAGCTGCGAGCATCACCCGCGCAGCGGCGTCCGCGTCAGACTGGGCATCATGGTGTTGTCCCTCCATCGCGACGCCTGCGGCCTCGGCGACAAAGGGAAGTCGGTATGCCAGCAGCTTCCATGTGCGGCGAGCGACGACGAGCGAGCAGGCGTAACGCAGTTCAGGACACAGTGAAGCCGTCTCATGGCAGGCCGCCCGCAAGGCACCGAGATCAAACGCCGCGTTGTGAGCGACCAAGGGGCGGCCATCTACGAAGGCAAGGATCTGCTCCAGCGCCTCTGGCCAACTTGGAGCCCCCTGGACCAGCGTCGGCGTGATCCCGTGAATGCTGATGTTGTACGAGGCGAATCCCCCGCCGCCCGGCGGTTCGACATATGTCGCAAATCGCCCCGCAACCTCACCGTCGGCAACGGCTGTCATGCCTACCGAGCAGATGCTACCCGGCCAGTAGTTGGCGGTCTCGAAATCAATCGCCACCCAGTCCCCACCCATGAATCCCTCCCAGCTTCATCACCTCATCTTCACATACGGCAGCGGCCCATGAAGCGGAAGCACCGCCCTGCCCGGGCCCAGCCGGGATTCCGGGCGCCCTGAAGGCGCGATGATCGCATTGCATTACTAGGGTGAGAGCGTCAGTCAATGCAGAGTGCGACGCATACCGGCGAATCCCTCGCCCCTCACAGGAGCGGCGTCGCCCTGCTCTACGTGGAGGGTTTACCAGCCGACCCCTGGGCGGCACCCGAATCGGGAGTGCCGCAGCGGCAGACCAGGACCTTTGCCCCGTCTGGCCAGAACGCGCTGTTGACGTCGAACAACTGCGCGTGTTGCATTTCCCGTGCACCCCAAGGGCATCCCTTGCCCTCAAGTAGCGTCAATCCATGACGACTTCGGGAGATGATCTCATCAGCGCATTCAAGAAGATGCGAAGATCCTTACTAGCAGTCCCGGCAGCGGCTGCTCTGGTCCTGGGACTCACAGGTAGCGCTCAGGCTCATTACGTCTATGAATGGACAGAGACGTGGCGTAGCGGTGACGGCACCCGCTGCCTCCAGAACCGAAGTGAGATATCGGACGGAAACAACAGTCAGGGGTACATCAAGGGCGACGCCACCTCACTGCACAACTCGGAACTCACCCCGTTGGGCTGCACCAACTCCTACGAAGTGACCTCCGGCTATCTGTGGGAGTACATGGCGGTCTTCAAGTGGAACGAGACCGCCGGTGAGTGGAACGAGTGCATGTACACCGACGGCTGGTACTCCAACTCGTCGACGGTATACAAATACCAGATCTACGCGTACAGCGAGGACTGGGGCGGCTGGTGCGGTAAGGGCAGTTACGGCCTGATGAACTTCTCCGAGATGGTCTACAACGGAAAAAACGTCTTCCCTGACGGGGTTCCCGGCATCTGGTCCGGGTACCACGACGGCCTGGGCATCTCCCAAGCTTCCAGCTCCTCTTCGCCGCCAGCGCCGGAGTGGGTCGACGAGAACGGGGTGGTCGATCCGGATCAGGCCCCGGACACCGTGAAGGTTCTTGGCTCCGATGGTGAAGTCGCCACCGACGGCGATGGGAATCCCATCGAGGTGGACCCGATGCCCGCAACACCCTCCGCAGAGACTGCGAACACTGACGGCGGGGTACGTACTCTGACAACCGACGACGACGGCCTGACAACCGAAAAAGTAGCCGTCGACCTGACGCGCCCGCAAGGCGTCCGGTAACTGCAGGGGTAGTGGTGCTGTGAACGAGCAGGAGAAAACCCAGGCAAGAGCGGCTGCGCGCTACCTGGGCCGCTGGGTTTTCGGCACGCTCGCCCTCGGGACTCTGGCCTACACGGTCCTTGCAGTTGCGCTGGTCGGCGGGCGCGGTGCTTCCCTGCCGATAGCGATAATCCTGCTGGCCGCGGCCGTCAGCGGCGCGATGTGGCTGTGGCTGAAATTGCTCGACCGCCGATAAGTAACCCCGCCCGAAAGCGAGGTTACACAGAGAATTTGTCGGCCAATTCGATCCTTCCGCTTTGTCCCGCTGGGTCTATCCGGCGGGACAAAGTGAAAGTACTCTGCTATAACGCGGACCTGCTGCTGGCTTCTGCCGCCGTTCTTCACGATGTCGGCTACGCACCGGAGCTGGGCGTAACCGGCTTTCATCCGCTGGATGGTGCCCGGAGCAGACGAGCGGCTGGTTCAGTTGGTGGCGAACCACTCGATGGCATTGGGCAGAGCCGTACCCGCAGGACAGAAGGGCGAGGGCCCCGGGACGAACAGCGAAGCAACAATCGGCGTGTGACCACAACACCCGTCCTGGCCTCACGGCCGGGAACCTGGCGCGTTTGCTAGCGTCCGCGCCGCACGGCCCCGGCGGGCCAGACCACGTCGACCGCCAGCCCGGCCTGGCGGGCTTGCCCAACGGTGTCGGCAGTTCCGCCGCCCTTGCCCGAAGGAGGTGTGCCGTCCCACACCGCGACGAGGCGATCCGCGCGGCGCAGCAGCTCGGCGTTCGCCGCCTCGTAGGCAGCCCGGTTCGCCGTCGTGTGAGGCAGCGTCACCACCTCCCCGGCCGTCTCGACCAAGTGGTCGAAGACGGCGGCATGGCCCGGCTTGACCTTCGTGGCGCGGTAGTCCTCGGAGGGGATCACGGCGACGAGGCGGCCTCCGATCGCGGTCACCTCTTCCGCGAAGAGGCTGTCTGCCCCCGCGGCGATGCACGACACCCCGGTCAGGTCATCGCTGTACTTGGCGAGCAGGTCTCGCAGCGCGGCCCGTACCAGGGGCACGGTCTCGTCGGTCAGGTCCATGTGCCCGGTCACGGCAAGTGTCGTCATGCTCCCGTTCCTCAGCTCGACAGCAGGTCGCGGATACTATCCCGTGCCTCACGCACGGGCCGTGAAGCGCTGTGTCCCACGGTGTAGGGATACAGCTGCCCGAGCTGTGCACGGACACGCCCCGACTGCGTACCTCGCGCGGCCTGCACCGCCAGGACAGTTTCGGCGGCCGCGCCTTGGATGTCACCGGTGAGGAACTGGCACTCCGCCAGGCCGATGCGGTCGAGAGCGTGGGACCGCCCGGCCTCGGCACCCCGGGATGCCAGGGCGGCCCGGATTTGGTCCGCGGCCTGGGCGGCGTGGCGGCGTGGGTCTGTGCGGGAGAGGTCGAGGAGCCGTCCCCCGGTGACGCCCGCGAGTTCCGCCTCGTCGAAGTAGGCGATCCAGTACGGCTCGTCGCCATCCGCGCCGGCGTCGGAGAGGGCCTCGGCTGCCTTGGCCGTGGCCCGGTGGAATCCGGCGGTGCGGCCCTGTGCGGCGTAGGCCCACGCCTCGCGAGTGTGGAGCATGGCGCGGACCCGGGGGCCGATCGCGGCGCGGGCGCCCTCCTGGGCGAGGTGGATCAGCTGGAGTGCGTCGTCGGCCCGGTCACGGTAGAGCATCTGTCGGGCCATACCGGCCAGCACGTTGGCCCCGAAGACGACGTCTCCTCCGGCGTGGGCGGCGCGCAGGGCGAGGCGGTAGTAGTCCTGCGCGCGCCGGTGCAGGCCGGAGTCCCACGCCATGGTGGCCGCAGTGCCGGCAAGCTGCGCCATGACCCGGTACAGGCGGGCTGTGACTGCTGGGGCCTGGTGGTCGTCGAGGGCGCCGGAGACCTCGGCGAGCTGGCCGAGGACCGCTTTTCTCCGCAGGCCGCCGCCGTACTGGTGGTCCCACTGGCGGAACGCCCGCGCGGTGGTCTCCAATTCTTCGACTTCCCGCATCCCGAGTCGGCCCGGGCGGCGTTGCCCTGGGACGGCGGCGGCCGGAACGAGCCAGCCTTCGAGGCTGTCGAGGAGGGCAGCGCCGGTTACCGCGGCGCCGGCGAGGGCGCGGGTGAGGGCGCGTCGGTCCATCACGAGATCACTCCTGGTGAGGTGGGCAGCCAGGTTCACGGTGGCGTCCGGCCGCCACGGGATCTCGTCTGCGTCCGGCCGGGCACCTGACGTTTCTGGCTGGTCCTGCTGTGGTGTCGTGTGTTCGCCCTCCCAGGCGCGTGGCGCGAGCCCGAGCAGGCCGCCCGGGATGCGAAGGCCGTCGGCGATCCGGCAGACGACGTCGAACGAGGTGACGCGCTGGGCCCCGCTGATGATCGTAGAAACCTTGCCGGGGGTGAGCTGGCAGGCGGACGCGATGCGGTTCTGGGAGAGGCCGCCCCACTTCTTGATCAAAGTGAAGACAGCG
Source organism: Streptomyces sp. Alt3 (assembly GCF_030719215.1). NCBI lineage: Bacteria > Bacillati > Actinomycetota > Actinomycetes > Kitasatosporales > Streptomycetaceae > Streptomyces > Streptomyces glycanivorans. The sequence goes on from NZ_CP120983.1 coordinate 3,877,874, forward strand.
GCGAAGTCGTGCTCGGTGAGCGCTGCCCGGACGTCTGCCCTGTCGAGCACGTCGGGGGCGAGCAGGCCGGGGGTGGTGGCATCCATGGGCTGACTTCCGTTGCGATCCTATGCACGCGCAGGCGCCTTACTGGAGCGCCAACGAGTGTATTACCGCCTCGGTAACCCCCGCCGGTCATCCCGCAGTTACCTCGCCGAGACGACGCTGTGGTGGCGACGGAAACCGCAAGCGACGCGGAGAGACCCATGGCGATGACGATGAAGGTGTACGAGGTGAACCGCGACGGCGGGATCCGGGTGCTGCAGCCGGAGGCCGAGGTGGTCCCCCTCGAACGGCCCGAGGCCAGCGACCGGTTCCCGGCCTGCGAGTGCCCGCGGTGCAAGGGACGGCCGTGACCGCCACCCGGGAACTCCCCCCGCTCGAAACCCTCACGTGGGACCAGTCCGCCGGCCGGGCCTGCGTCTGGTGCAAGCGGCTGCTCACGACCGGAGCCGTAAGCGCCGGCACCATCCGATGCCGCGACGGCGCCCACGTCCTCGACACCGAGGTCTGGGCCTGCCCCGAGTGCGACGCCGGAGAAACCCCACACACTTCCGCCCGGCCTACCGGCCAGGCGGGACCGCCCCAGCACAGGGGCACGTCCACCACAGGAGGAAGCACATGACCATCGCGTTGGAGCGTCCCGTGGGCACCACAGACCCGGCGACCCTCGTCGACCCCGAGATGTTGGAGCGGCTCGCCACCCGCATCACCAAGGCACAGCCCGACACTGATCTGCCTACCGCCCGCCGCATCGTCGGCCAGGCCGCGGCCTTCATCGCCGCGAGTGCGGCCCTACCCGGCGCCGCGCTGTCGCCGAGCAAAGCCGTGGACGTCGGCTGGCACACGTGGATCCTCCACACCGTCGACTACGCCGCGTTCTGCGACCGCCTCGCCGGACGGTTCATCCACCACGTCCCCACGCCGGAAGGCGAGGGCGTCGAAGGCGGGTCCGCAGCGGCCCGGCAGCGCACCCTCGACGCCATGGCGGCCGCAGGGTTCCGGATCGACCACGATCTGTGGCCCGATGCCGCCATGATGGGCGAGTGCTCCCAGTGCCACGCGGGTTGCACCGACAGCCCGAACGGCGGCAAGAAGTCTGCGTAGTACCACCCCTGTCAGCCGGCCGCCCGGTGCACAACCGGGCGGCCGGCCCCATGAACGGAGCAACAGTGACCGAGACCAAGGCATGGGACACGTACTCGCAGCAGAAGCCGGATCGGCGCCCCGTGAACGCGTCGGGCGACACGACCTGGTTCAACTGGACGCAGTACCCCGACCACGGCCCCGGCGCCGAAGTCCTCGGCGTCCGCCCCGGCTCGGCCGTCCTCGAACTGGGCTGCGGCAAGGGCGGCAACCTCGCCCACCTCGCGACCCTCGGCGCCCACGCGGTAGGGGTCGACGTCTCCCTCGATCAAATCAAGGCAGCCGGCGCCCGCTGGCCCGACATGCAGATGACACTGCACCGCACCGAAGCGACCCGCTTCCTTGAGGAGACCGGAGCCAGCTTCGACTCCGTGTTCTCCGTGTTCGGCGCCGTCTGGTTCACCGACCCCGCGGTCCTACTGCCCGCAATCCGCCGTCGGCTGCGCCCAGGCGGTGTCCTCGCCTTCTCGCAGCGGCCTCCGATCGAGGGCTGCTACGGGTGCCAGGCGTCGTACATCAACCGCTCCGAGGACCAGGACCCGCTCATCGTGAAGCGCTGGGACTACGAACCCGACCGGTGGGTGGAGCTCCTCACCGAGCACGGCTTCGCATCCCCGACCGCCCGGATCCTGCCTGCGCCGCCCGGACCGAGAAAAGTCGGCACGCTCCTCGTCCGCGCCCACGGATAGAACGCAGTGGTAGGCGGAAGCCCGAGTGCACGTGCGGTCGTGGGCCACCATGTGATCGTTTGCACTTCGATGGAGCATGGGCGATCGGGCTCTCCTTGTCGGTCAGCGGCGTGGGCGGCCCGGCCGGCTGGTGGGTGCTGTGGTTGTCGTGGGCGGCTGCGTGTCGTGGGACGGCACGCTGAAGGCTGAGGCGGTGGTGCTCCGTAGGCGGGCTGCTTCGGCGCGGCGGTTGGGTGCGGGGTTGCGGCTGGTGTGCTGAATGCGGGTGATCAGGACGCGGGCGGGCCTGTGAGCGGTGCCGAGCTCACGGCGGGCGGCGGCTTCCTTGAGGAGCTGGTGGGGTTTGTGGCCGCTGGCTTCGGCGTCGGCGAGGACCGTGACGAGCGCAAGCCAGCCAGGGTCGGAGAGGATCCGCTCGGCGTGTTCAGGAACGGCGGCCCGTACGTCGTTGGCCAGGATGCGACGGGTCTCCTCCTTGCAGGGCCGTGCTGCCAGTTCGGTGAGCGTCGGACTGAGCGCGTCGTCGGCTGCCGCCTGGAGGTGTTGGACGGCTTGGCGGGCGGCGGTGGCCTGGTGGGCGTGCCCCTTGGCCTCGTGCCAGCGTCCGGCGAGGACGGCGGCCCAGACGAGTGCGGCGGTCAGGGCGGCGAGGGCGCTGCCGTCGGGGCCGGTGGCGGTGTGTGCGATGTCGCGGGCCGCAGACCGCAGGGCGTGGGCGGCGCGGTCTTCGGCTCGGACCTGTGACCGCTGGGCACGGGCGAAGGTCCGGCTGGCCGCATGTAGTTGCGCACGGATATCTGCGGGGGCGTTCTGGGCGGTGGCTTCGATGAGTTCGCCCAGGGCGGTGATGTGTGCCTGCGCTCGTGCGTCCCCACCGTCGTCGGCGCTCGCGCCGGTGATCTCTGTGTGGAGGGTGTCGAGGGCTTCGGTGGACTGGTGCCAGGCGGTGGCGGGTCGGTTGCGCCGGGCGGTGGGGTGTTCCTCGGGGGCGCTGGTCTCCAGGCGGGCTTTCAACTTGGGCAGGGTGAGGTCGGGGGCGATCTTCCCGCCGGGGTGGTAGATCTGCTCGCCGTCCTTGTTCACGTCGCCGTGGCGGCCTACGGCGTAGCCGAGGAGGTCTCCAGAGGGCCCGCGGCGGGGCTTGACCAGGATTTCGTCGGCTTCGAGGTAGGCGAGGAGTTCCTCGGCGCTGGTGGCGTGCGGGATAGCGGCGCGGATGCGGTCCTGGAGCCACTCGCGGCTGGTCTGCTCCCAGCCGAGGCGCTCGGCCTTGTGCAGCTCGGCCTGGGTGGGGCGCCGGGTGCCGGTGCGGTCGCCCTTCATCAGGCGGCGCAGCCCGTAGTCCTTCTCAATCTCCCGGCAGGCGTCGCCGACACGGATGCCGCTGTCGTGCAGCTTGGGGCGGCGGCCGTCTTCGCGAACGGTGGTGGCGAGGATGTGGACGTGGTCGTCGGCGTGGCGTACGGCGATCCAGCGGCAGGCCAGGTCGTCGCCTTCGGGGGCGATGCCGGCCGCCTGCACGATGCGCTGGGCGATCTCGCCCCACTCGGTGTCGGAGAGGTAGCGGTCCTCGGGTGCTGCGCGGACGGGGCAGTGCCAGACATGGTCGGTGACAGGCTTGCCGAACTCGCTGTTGCGCAGGCGTACGGGCTCGTCGAGGTGATGGCCGAGTTCGGTCAGGGTGGCGTGTTCGTCGCGGCCGGGGTCGGGCATGCCGAGCATGGCGAAGGCGGCGACGAGGTGCGGGTCGAGGTGTTCGTCGTGCCGGCCGGGGCCGTAGAGGTAGGCGAGCAGACCGCGGGTGTTGGACCCGGCCGGTTTGATGGCGGCGATCACGTTGACGATTCCTCCCTCGGGTTGGTGGGCTGACGCAGGGCCTCGGCGATCAGGGTGAGCAGGCGGTGGAGTTCGTCGAGGCGCTGGCGAATGTCAGGCGGGTTGAGGTCGCTGTTGAGTGCGCGGGCGATCTGGTTGATGTTGCTACCGGTGCGGTTGAGGGCGCGCAGGACCTGGGCACGGAATATGTGGGTGCGGCGTCGGTCCTCGGACAGGGGGAGGTTCGCGGTGAATCGGCCGTCGATGAAGGCGAGGATGACGTCGGCGGCGAAGCCGGAGTCGCCCTTGTAGCCGTGCTCGGCTGCGGCCTCCTGCAGGCTGGTGCGCTCGTCGTCGGTGAAGCGCAAGGGGCCGACGCGCTTGAGGCGCGCGTCGCCGGTGAACCGGCGGATCGTTGGCTGGACGCTCTGCACAGGGGGTTCGCCGACGACGGGAACGTCAGTAGGCGTCGGGCGGAGGATCGCTTGCTGGGCGGCGTGAAGCGTGTCCGGGTCGGGGCCGCCCCCGGCCCCAGCTCCCTGGTCCGGCGCCCCCTGGCGCTGGGCCGTCTCCGCCACCCCCGGGGCGGAGGCTCCCGAAGACCGGCCAGGAGTCGGACTCGGGGTACTACTGGCTCCGCCAGGAGCCGTCCGTCCGAACGCCTGCCGCAGACGTTCTGTCAGCGTAGGCGGCTTCGTCGGCGGTATCGGCTCCTCGGAACGGTGCGGGTCATGCGTCACGTGCGGTCTCCAGGTAGAGGCGGGAGGGCGGACGGGCTGTCGGTGTCCCGTGCCACCGAACTTGGATCATTTGCCACTGAAGTTGGACCACTGGTAAACGTCCCCATACCTGACGACTGGTGCTGATGATCAAGGGATGCGAGGGGTAGGCGTCAACCATGGGCCGATGGTCGAAGTGGACAAGCGCCGGGGTGACCGTGGGGGTTGCGACGAGCACCGTCATGACCCTGGTGGGTAGTAAGCCTTGGGGGTGGGACTTCGTAGTCCTGAGCCTGATCACGTCGGTGGTCTACACCGTGATGGGACCGCTGATAGCACGCTCCCGCCGTCGTACCGAAGAGCGGGATGCGCAGCACATGCGGGACATCCGAGCGGCACGCCGCAGCCGGGGCTGACAGCAACCGGTTGGCTTTGACCGGTCCAACTTCAATGGCAAACGGTCCAGGTTCGATGTCAGAAGACACTCGGGAAGGTCCGTGAGCTGTGGGCGGTCACACGAATCTGTCCGCAGGTATGGATGAGTGAGCGGCGCGCGGGTCGGTGCACCGCTTGGCCGGGTGACCGGAACGGGTTCCGGTCACCCGGCATGTGCTGGTCAGCCGCTGGCCGGACCGCTTTCGGCGGAGGCTTTGAGTTCCTTCCGGAGGACGCCCATCACCTCAGTCAGCCGCTCACTGGAAATCGGAAGGCCCTTGTCCTCAACTGCCTTCCGGACGGTGGCCCGGGTGAGTTTTCCCTGCTCGGTACCAGCGGTCCTGCCGATCTCCACGAGTTCCCTAAGTGGGGCGCCAGGCGGGCGGCCGCCTCGGGGCTTGCTCGCCGGAACCTCCGCATGAAGTTCCGGAGACCCACCGGACGCGGCAACCGGTGGCTCCGTGACGGGGTCGGATTGTGCTGGCTCCGCCGGCTTTCCGGCGGACCGGAGAGGTGCAGTGACCGACGCCCTCACCACCTGCCCGGAACCTGCGGGCGAGGGCCGCTCTACGTGCTGGTGGACCTGTCGCATCAGTACGGCGAAGGCCACCATCGCGGCTGCCGGGGGAACCGCGGCCACCACGTAGTCGAGGAACGGGGTATCGCCGGTATCACGCGTGCCACTGACCCCAGCAACGTTCAGCGCTATGGAGCCGACCGAACCGATTACGGTCACAGCGATAGCCCATCGGTCGGTGACCCGGCGCAGGCCCGCCCGGAGCATGAGCAGCTCGCCCGCGACGATGAACGCGTCCAGGGTGGCGGGCCACGCCCAGCGGCGGACCGGTGAACCTCCCAGCCCGTGCTGCCCGGCGACGTCGGCCAAGTGCGCGTAGGAAAGACAGAACGCTCCGGCGGTCAGGGCGACGATGACGATGCCGGCTGCGAGAAGCGCGTAGCGCTCGGCATCGCCCCGGGGCGATGTTGGCCGTCCTTCGCCCGTCCGGCCGTCCGACGGCTGATGATGCGGGGGTGAAATGGGAGGGGTGGGCAAGCGGGTGCTCCTGAGGTGGTGGTGTGGTGCGTCTTTGGCGTCTTGGCCGTTGCAAGTGCAGGTCAGGGCGGTACGGCAGCAGCTCTGGCTATCCGTCTCGGCGGGTGCAGCCAGCGTCAGCTATGCCTCAGCAGGGCTCAGGCAGTTCGCCGCGCCTGAGCCCGGCCCGGAGTGGCCGTCTCCCGAATGGGGGACGGCGGCCTCGCGTCTTCCGTCTCGCCGACCAAGGCCGTGACCTGCACTGATACGGCATGGACGCGAAAGACGGTGCAAGACGGATCCGGACAGCGTCTTGGGCGGCCACGCCGGTGGTCGTGATCGCGTTGCCGTCTTGGCCCCGGTCGCCGTCTCGGCCGCAGGCCGTTTGACCTGCGAGATCACGGCAAGGACGGCAGGGACGGCAACCAGGGCGGCGGGCCTCAGCCCCTGTCGGGGGCGGGGCGGGACTCGACGGGGTGGACGGTGGGGCAGTACCGCCGCCAGCTGTCGAGGAACTTGTTGCGCGTGTAGCCCTTGCGTTGTGTTCCGTCGGCCATCCGGACGTTGCCCGGCCTGACGTCGAAGTCCCGCAGGAGCCTGCCTAGATCACGGGCGTTCAACCCGCCGCGACCCCACTCCGCCCATGGGCCTTCGGGGTCCTGGCGCAAGTGGTGGAGGAGGTCTTCGGTGGACAGGCTGTCCACCTCGCGCTGGGCGGCGAAGATCCGGCGGATGTCGGCGAGGATCCGTGCGCCGCCGGGGTGGTCCTCCTCGGCTGCCACTTCGGCGGCGACCATCCGTGCGCATGCCACTCGGGCCCGGCGCGGCCAGGGCCCCCCGGCCAGCTCGGCGACGATCACCAAGGGCTCCCAGGTGTCGGCGGCGCGGTCTTCGACCGGCATATCCGGCTCAAGGATCGCTGCCTCCTCCAGAAGCGGCCTGGCCCACGCGTTGATCCGGTCGCGCAGGTCGTGCAGGGCCGGGATGTCACGGCGGGAGCGGAAGGGCTTCACCTTCTCCCCCTCCGCCCGCCGACGCATCCGGATCACGACCGACCGGTCCATGACCGTGTCGGGCAGGTCGCCGATCCCTGCGATGGCCGCCATGGCGAAGGTGGCGAACTTGTGTGGGGTGTGGTCGTTACCGACGACCCGCGTCACATAACGCCCACGCTGATGACCGGCGTTGAGCAGGCCACGCGTCTCTTCGTTCCGCTCCGCCTGCTTCGGCGTACCGAAGATGGTGTCCGCCTCGTCCACCAGAAGCGTCGGCGGCTCCTCCTCGGTGATCGAGCGGAAGATCGCCGCAGGCGTGGTGTTGATCGTCAGCATCGGCTCGTGGACCGTCTCGGTCAGCACGTCCAGGAGCCGCGACTTACCGCACCGTTTAGCCGGCCCCACCACCGCCAGGCGCGGCGCGTGCTGCCACGCGGGCTGTAGGTGCGTGGCTACCACCCACAACGTGATTGCATCCAGCGCCTCCGCTGACGGCGGGATCACGAACTGGGCTATCTGGGCATGCAGTGCATCCAGCAGCGCGGCGCCCTGCGTCGACTCCGCATCAGGCATGTTCTCCAGCCCGCTCGACGCTTGCGCCCCAGCGGCGCCAGGCGCGGGCGCATCGCCGGTCAAGCTCGGAGCGGCGTCGTCAGGCTGTGTGGCGGACAGATGGGCACCAGGCCGGCCAGGAATTGCGGTGGGGGGCCAGCTCGCCTTGGCGGGCTCGGAATAGCCTTTGGGGTTCTCGGGTTCCACTGGACAGCTCCTCGTCTGGCGGTGGCGGGCTCGCCCGCCCATTCCGCCGGGTCGGTTCTCATCGGATCGCTGGGGAGTTATGGGGCCTCCGGCGTTGCACCGCCGGGGGCTCTCCCCCTTCCCGCAGGCACTGGGGTACCGCGAGGGAACACGGACAGTACGGTCACGCCCGTCCACAGTCCAGCGCTTCTGTGTCAGCTCAGCGCAGAACCCTTCGCTACGCTTCCGGCCTCTCATGCGGCCAGACCCAACAGGATCAGCAGATCCGCAGTCACGACCCGATAGGCGCTGCCCAACCGGAGGACCTTGCACGGGTACGCGCCGCGCTTCGCCAGTTCGTACCCCTTGCTCCGCCCGAGCCCCAGAGCACGGTTGCTGGTTTCGAGGTCAACGGCCACGGGCAGGGCGAGCAGGTCCTCACGACTCATCCCCTTCGGCGACCCCTCTGTGCTGTTTTCGCGCATGCGCCATCCCTTTCGGTACAGCCGTCGGCGAACGCGGCCAACACGTCCGGCTCCAGGCGTCTACCAATCAGGATCCACAAGCTAATGTGTCTGTATGACACAACGCCGTATGGATGATGATGCGGACGACTTCCCGGAGTGGGTGGACCGGGTCCAGGCGAACGTGGCCGGCGAAGTCCGACGCAGACGAAAGGAGATGGGGTGGAGCGCGCAGGAGCTGGCCGACCGGTGCGAGCAGCTCGGGCACCCGATCCCGCGCAACGTGATCGCCAACATGGAGTCCGGCCGCCGGGCCGGCCTGCCGCTGGTGGACGTCCTGGTGCTGGCCGCTGCCCTGGAGACGTACCCGGCCTGCCTCATCTTCCCGGTCGGCTACGTCAACCAGACCCAGGAACTCCCCTTCGAGCGGCTCGTGCCGACTTGGGACGCCCTGCGACGCTTCACCGGCGAGCAGGAGGTGCTGGGGCACGATGCCGGCCTAGTGCCCGACTTCGAGGCGCACGCCAGCCTCGTAGGGACGGCCCTGGCTGCACTCGACGAAGAAGAGCAAGCACGCTTCGCGGCCAGGACGGCAACGAGCCGCGCCCAGAAGGAAGAGGCCGAACGCAGGCGGACCGCGTACGCCGACCAGGCCGTCTCGGCCAAGTACAAGCTCCGGTACCTCCGTCGCGAGCTCCGCGAAGACGGAGCCATTCCACCCGATCTCCCGCCCGCACTCCACGACGTCGACCCGCCCGAATGGGTCCCCGATACCACCACGGAGGAACGCCCTTGAAGGGATCCACCCACCGCCGCTGCTACTGCCGAGACCCCAAGACCGGAAAGCCGCTCGGCAAGAAGTGCCCCAAGCTCGCCAGCCGCAAGCACGGCTCCTACTCCATACGCCAGGAACTCCCGCCCCGAGCCGACGGAACCCGCCGCTCCTTCAACCGCGCCGGCTACGAGACGTTGAAGGCCGCGCAAAGCGATCTGGACCACGTACGGGCCCTCATCGCCATCGCGGACTCGGACGATGATCACGACCTCGACCGGATCGCGGAGTTGCTCGAACAGGTCGCCGATGAGAAAGCTCCCCTGCCCGACATCGAGGACACCCGCAGGCGGTTCAGGGCGGGCTTGGACCTGATCGGACGGCGCACGGTGGGTGAGTGGCTCGATCAGTGGCTTGCTGCGAAGAAGTCACGAAAGACGACACTCAACGGGTACGCCTCCCACATCCGGGTCCACCTGAAGCCCCGCATCGGCCATGTCCGTCTCGACCGTCTCAACGTCGGCCACCTGGTGGAGATGTACGACGGCATAGCCGACGCCAACGAGGTGATCCAGGCGGAGAACCTCGAACGGCGCGAGCAGATCGCCAGGTGCAAGCCCAGCAGGCCCGGTCGTCCTGTCGCCTCCGAACGGGCACTGCTCGCCGTCGAACGGGCGAAGCTCGCCGAGATGAAGCCGTTCCGGAAGATCACCGGCCCAGCCACGCAACAGAGCATCCGGCGCACACTGCGAGCGGCCCTGAACGCGGCGATCGCGCAGCAGTTCATCACCTTCAACCCGGCCTCCCACGTCGAGCTGGAGTCCGGTAAGCGCCCGAAGCCGCTCCTCTGGACTGCGCAGCGAGTGGAGCGCTGGCGCGCCACGGGTGAGCTGCCTTCGCCGGTGATGGTCTGGACGCCAGCTCAGTTCGGAACGTTCCTGGACGCAGCCGAATCCGACCGGCTCTATGTGCTCTTCCACCTCGTGGGTACCCGGGGTCTTCGCAGGGGCGAGGCCGTCGGTCAGAACTGGACGGACGTCGACCTGGACGCCGGCCTCATCACACCAGCTAAGGAGATCGTGGTCGACGGCTGGGACCCGTACGAGTCCGCTCCCAAGACGGACGGGAGTGCTGGCACGATCGCCCTGGACAGCGTCAACGTCGCTCTCCTGCGAGAGCACCACAAGGCCATGCTGGAAGCCCGGGAGAAGTGGGACACCGCGTGGAAGGAGACCGGCAAGGTCTTCACTCGCGAGGACGGATCCTGGCTGCACCCGGAGACGGTCTCCGAGACGTTCCGGCGCATTCTCGCCACCACGGATCTGCCGCCCATCACCCTGCGCGATCTACGCCACGTCGCGGCCACTCTCACCCATGGTGGGGGCGGCGATCTGCACACGATCAAGGAGACGCTGCGTCACTCCACGATCACGCTGACCTCTGACACGTACACGAGCCTGTTGCCCGAGGTGGACAAGGCTGCCGCAGAAGCCGCCGCCGCTCTGGTGCCACGTGCCCGTAAGGCCCCCTCCGTAGCGCCCGCCGTCGGTCCGCTCACGCAAGAGGGCGGTAAGGACGAAGCGCCTCGACCGGCAGAAGCCGGTCGCGGTGTCGCATGAACCAACCCAGCATCCGCACAACAGTCCAGCGGCGAGGAAGGGCGGTGGCCCCTGGTCGTGGGTCACGGCGGAGATGTGCATGTCGATGCCAAGGGTGGCGGCGTGCTCAACGAGGTGCTGGCGGTAGCCGCCGTCGACCCAGGTCTTGCGGATACTGGCGCGCTCGACGGCGACACCCTCGATCACCGATGGCCTGCACCGAAGTCCTGCCCGCTCACGGCAGTGACCGGCACCCCGAGAAGTAGGCCGAGGGCGCCGAAGCAGATGCCCCGCTTGTGACCCGTGATCTTTACGCGGGTCGATTCCCGGTCGATGGGGAGACGTTGGCGGCGGTCTTGATGCTCTGGGAGTCGTGGGTTCGAAGGTGCGGCCTTCTGCTTGTCAGCAGTTGGCGTCCCAGGAGGCCGGTGAGCTGGTCGAAGTTGCCGTCGGTCACCGGAGCACCGTAGGCCAATCTCTGCCCTCGAGCCTTCCGGCGGAGGTCCCTTCGTGATCAGGTGTAGCGCGTGGCAACTTCCTCCAGCTGCGATGTAAGAAGCGGTCGTGATGAGACATAAGCAAGGTGGAGGGGATGTGGACATCGCAGAAGATGAACAGCGCTTCACGGATCTGTACCGGGAGCACTACTCGGCAGTCGACGCGTTCGTGCGTCGGCGGGTCCGCGCAGATCAAGTGACGGACCTTGTGGCCGAGACCTTTCTCGTTGCATGGCGACGACTGGATGAGCTGCCTCGGTCAGCGGTCCTGCCTTGGCTGTATGGGGTCGCGAAGTACACCTTGGCCAACGCCTACCGGTCAGAAGAACGGCGCCTGCGTCTGGTCGAGTCGCTAGCCTCTCAGCCGCAGGCAGTGGTGGGCGACCACAGCGAGGAAGTAGTTCACCGAGCCAGCGTGGCGGCGGCCTTCGATGAACTCAGTGACGCAGACCAGGAGGTCCTGCGCCTCACGCTTTGGGAGGACTTGACAGCTTCACAAGCCGCCAAGGTTATGAGGTGCTCCGTGGCTACCTTCCAGGTTCGTCTGCACCGTGCACGGAAGAGACTGCGAGGGGCACTGGTACCTGTCTCAGCGGACAGAGGCCATGCGCAGTTCACGGGGTCACGGCAAACAAACGGAAGGAAACGAGGTGGCGGAGATGCGTGAGATCGATGAAATCCTCCGGTCTCTGGACCAAGCGCGCGACAAGACGAAGCAGCCGGACGAAGCGGTACTGCGGCGAGTCCTGTCCGCGCCGCGCCCCCAGAAACCACGCCGGCGCTCACAGGCGACGAAGCGGAAGTGGACTCTGATCTCGGCGGCCACAGTCGCAACTGCCATCGCATTCGGGCTCGTCGTAACCAACATGCTCGGTGTCACCCCGCAGCCGGCGTACGCGGTAACACCTGCACCCCTCGCCTACCAGGCGAGTGACCAGTCTCCCGCTGCGGTGCTGGAGGAGATCGCGCAGCAGGTAGAAGGGCTGCCCGCCGACACCAGTTCAGGCGAGACAGAGCGATTCGTGCAGGAAAGCTGGTCGCTATCAACAAGGATTGACGGAATTCAGGTAACTTCGGCCGTAATTCCGGAGCGTCGGACGACCGTCAAGTACAAGGATGGCTCCAAAAAGTGGACCGTCCTGACTCAGAAGCCACAGTTCCAATCAGCCAAACAACGTGATGCTTGGGATAAATCTGGTTCCATCGGAGAAGATCCCGAGGAGTACTCAGGTTCCTCCGGGCCTGCCGACATGTCCGATGCGAGGAATCACGAGTCGCCTGTCACGCCCGAAGGTATGCGTAGTTGGCTCACCTTGGGGTACGAGACCGCCGGAGCCGGAGAGACGTTCGATTCCATTTCCGAGCGCTCGCTGGACCGTTCCTTCTCACCCGAGCAGCGAGTGGCGCTCTTGCGTACCCTCAAGGACACACCCGGGATCACCTACCGAGGGCGTACAAAGGATCGTAGCGAGCGCACGGGGCAGGCATTTTCAGTCCAGTCCACCTATGGTGGACTTCCGACGAAGCACACACTAATTTTCAACGAATCCACCGGCGAGGTCCTCGCCTACGAAGAGGAACTGACCGGAGATCCGGGCGCACTGAAGGTCAGGACCCCAGCGGTAATTCTGTATGTGACATATCTCTGACGTGCTTGCCCAAAAAGTGGCCGACCCGGACACCTCCGACCGGATCGGCCACTTCCCTAGAAGTCGTAGGTCCAGAAACAATCCGCCTTATTGTCATCAGCGGCACCGACGTTAGAGGACCGACTGTGCTCTGCTTCAAGCCACAGGCGGATACCGCCGCCAACGGCCGAGCAACTCTGGTCACTTCCTGTCTTAGAGCGATTGCGTACGTCGATGGTCAGTCCGCCCTTGTTTGACCAGGATGACGTCTTGTTCTCGAACCCGTAGGCGGAGAAATATACCGGCGAATACGTATCTTTGCTCGCGTTCCATTGCAGGCGCCGGCCGCCGTAGTTCGTGTACTGGTAGAAGCAGTACCAGTCATTACCGAACGTCTCGGTCGGACAACTATCGGAAGCGGCTATGGACACGCCTGATTCAGGATCGACACCAGCGGGCTCTTCCTCCGTGGTGGAAAGCGGCAATCCAGCCACCTTCGCCTGCAACTTCTGCGCCGAGGCACTGCTTACCGGCGCCGCAGATTCACCCGGCAGGGGAAAGACCAAAATCGCCTCCCCACCATTCCACGCAATTTCGTTTCTGCTGATCTGAACACCACCCTCCGTCGTGGCAAGCACCTCATCAATCTCCTGCTGCAGCGCATCGGTCTCCGCTGCTCCCGCAGCCGAGATCGGCATAAGGCTGGCTGCCAGCATTCCAACAACTGCTATCGTCCGAAATCCGCGCACTCGCATAATTCCCCCTCCAGATAAGCACTGTAGAATTTTTCAGCCAATTTGACACATTCAGCTGGTCCAGAAGCAATCCGCCTTATTGTCGAGACTTGCCGATACCGATGATGCACGACTATGGGGAAGCTCCCTCCACAGCGCGATACCGTTACCTTCCCGGCAGCTGAGGTCATCCCCCGTCTTGGACCGATTCGCCACGGTGATGGTTTTGCCACCCTTGTTTGACCACGATGAAGTCTTATTCTCGAATCCGTAGTCAGAGAAATACACGGCGAAAGTGTGTGAATTGTTCCATTGCAGGCGCCGACCGCCGTAGTTCGTGTACTGGTAGAAGCAGTACCAGTCATTACCGAACGTCTCGGTCGGACAACTGTCGGAAGCAGCTATGGACACACCTGATTCAGGATCGACACCAGCGGGCTCTCCCTCCGTGGTGGAAAGCGGCAATCCAGCCACCTTCGCCTGCAACTTCTGCGCCGAGGCACTGCTTACCGGCGCCGCAGATTCACCCGGCAGGGGAAAGACCAAAATCGCCTCCCCACCATTCCACGCAATTTCGTTTCTGCTGATCTGAACGCCACCCTCCGTCGTGGCAAGCACCTCATCAATCTCCTGCTGCAGCACATCAGGCGCGTCGCCCTTCGCCTGCGCCTCTCCGATAGTTCCGAGAGCGAGTAGAACCGTGACTGCGACAGCTGTCGCCCGTGCGCTCCAGGACATGCACCCCTCCACAAATTGTCGAACCTTCGTTCGTTTCACGTGAACTGATCTTGCCTCACTATGCGGGGGCACCATGAAGGAACGCGATCAAACTTCACTACAAGACCACATTCGGAACCAATAGGTCCGCCCTACTGCGGCAGCAGCTCCGGGACCCAAAAGCCGCCTGCTTCGGTGTTGGCCGGGACGAGGAGCGTCCGCAGAAGGGCGGTCTGGTGTTGGCTTCATCCAGCGTGTCGGTGAGCTGGTGGCTGCGAGTGGCCTTGCGGTCGGGGCCGCGTGTGCCCCGCTTCTTGCTCTCGGCGCGCATCCGACCGGCTCCGAGGGCGACTTCGATACCAGGAGGCCCTGGGGCCTCTACTCTGGGAGAAACAGCGGGTGGAACGCTGGCATGCCACGGGTGGACTTCCCCCGCCGTCAATGGCCTGGACACCGATGCAGCTCAGGCAGAAGCCGCCGCCACTTTGGTGCCACGTGCCCGTAAGGCCCCCTCCATAGCACCCGCTGTCGGGCCGTCCGCTCACGCATCGCTCACGCAAGAGCCCCGGAACGACGAAGCGCCCCGACCGGATGAAGCCAGTCGAGGCGCTAAGTAGCAGGTCAGACGGGGTTTCCCCTCCCTGCACCAGGTAGGCCGTGTGGGACTCGAACCCACAACCAACGGATTAAAAGTCCGCTGCTCTGACCAATTGAGCTAACGGCCCCGGATCGATCACCCCCCGAGCATAGCCGCCCCGGGCCCGGCAGCCGATCGGGTATCGGTACCGGGCCCTGTCGTGGCCGGAGGCGGGGCCGTTCAGCCCGTGGATTCGTCCGTGATCGTGCGCTTGTGATCGGCCGCGGTCGGCCTGAGGAACCAGTGCCGGGCCGAGACCAGCCACCACACGGTGGCGAAGCCGAGCACCACCAGCACCGCCAGCGGGGCGTAGTTGAAGCTCTCCCAGGTGACCGGGGACACCTGGGGCAGCATGAAGAGCACCGTGATGACCCCGACCCAGGTCACCGCGACGATCCCGATGGGCCGGGACCAGCGGCCCAGGTGCCAGGGGCCCCGGACGAAGTCGTCACCGCGCAGCAGCCTGAGCAGCGTGGGGATGACGTAGGCGATGTAGAGACCGATGACCGCGATGGACGTCACGGCGGCGTACGCGGTGACGTTGATCAGGTACGGGAGGCCGAGGGCCAGGGCACCCAGAGCGGCCAGCCAGACCGCCGCGACAGGTGTTCTGGTGCGGGGGCTGACCGTGTGCCAGACGCGGGAGAAGGGCAGCGCCCCGTCGCGGGAGAAGGCGTAGATCATGCGGCTGTTGGCGGTCACGGAGGCCATCCCGCAGAAGAGCTGCGCCCCGATCACGACGAGCAGCAGGAGCTTGCCCGTGGTGGCGCCGAGCGCGTCCAACAGGATCTGCGCGGGAGGGGCTCCGGTCGGGGAGTTCAGGGCGCCGTCGTACGACTGGATGGCGTAGGTGAAGCCCAGCAGGAGCACGAACCCGGCGATCCAGGACGTCCAGATGGACTGCACGATGCCGCGCGGGCCCGCCACGGCCGCGTCGTGGGTCTCCTCCGTCATATGGGCGGAGGCGTCGTACCCGGTGAAGGTGTACTGCGCCATCAGCAGGCCGATCATCACGACGTAGAAGCCGCTGCCCCAGCCGGTGTTGTTGACGAACTCGGTGAAGACGTACGACGCCGACTGGTGCGAGTCCGGCACGAAGGTGAGCGCGCCCACGATGACGGCGACCCCGACCACGTGCCACCACACGCTGACGTTGTTGAGGAACGCGACGATGCCGACACCGAACGTGTTCAGCAGGCCGTGGAGGATCAGGATCGCCGCGAAGAGCAGGATCGTACGACCGGGGGTGACCTCGAAGCCGAACTGGAGGTTCAGGTAGGCCCCGAGGAAGGACGCGGCCCCGAAGTCGATGCCGGCGGTGACGGCGACCTGTCCGAGCACGTTGAACCAGCCGGCGAACCAGGCCCACGCGGCCGCCGAACGCGGCGGGGCGAGGCGGTGGGCCCAGAAGTACAGGCCGGCGGAGGTCGGATACGCCGAACAGATCTCCGCCATGGCGAGACCGACGAACAGTGTCATCAGCCCGACGCCGACCCAGCCCCAGGTGATGACGGCGGGCCCGCCGGTGTTCATGCCGAAGAGGTACAGCGTCAGGCAGCCGGAGAGCACCGAGATGATCGTGAAGGAGACCGCGTAGTTGGAGAAGGCGGACATCCGGCGCGCGAGCACCTGGGTGTAGCCGAGTTCGGCCAGCCGTTCCTCGTCGGAGAGGGCGGCCGAGGAGCGTGGGAGGGCGTCCGGTGGTGGCTCGGCGGACACCGCTTCGTCGTTTGTCATGTCCCCAGCGATGCCCTCGCCGGGGTCACGGCATGCGCCGACGGGCACGCGTAACACCGGCCGGGGCCGGTGTTACGCGTGCTTGGGACCGTTCTCCCCGGTCAGCTGATCCGGGCGTACTTCTTCCAGCTCGTCGACGCGAGCTTCCTCGGAGCCTTGAATCCGCCCTTGTGGTCGGCGTTGTAGAGGTAGACGGCCCCGGCAGGGGTGCG
Organism: Streptomyces sp. Alt3; assembly: GCF_030719215.1. Classification (NCBI taxonomy): domain Bacteria; kingdom Bacillati; phylum Actinomycetota; class Actinomycetes; order Kitasatosporales; family Streptomycetaceae; genus Streptomyces; species Streptomyces glycanivorans. The sequence continues at coordinate 3,894,479 of NZ_CP120983.1, forward strand.
GGCCAGGATGTCCTGGCGTCCGTCGTGGTCCATGTCACCGCTCGCCACGATGGCGTTGAACTGGTTCCAGCCGCCGCTGATCCTCGTGCGGACCGGGTACGTCCTCTTCGTGGCGCCCGCGTACATCCACAGGACGCCCGCCTTGTCCCTGGCGACCAGGTCCGTGCGGCCGTCGCCGGTGAGGTCGCCCCGGCCCGTCAGCGCCGTGTACTGGTTCCAGCCGCCGCTGATCCGGGTACGCGCGGCGAGCTTGCCGTCACTCGTGCCACGGAAGAGCCACAGCACGCCCGCCTTGTCACGGCCGACGACATCGTTGCGTCCGTCGCCGGAGTAGTCGCGCACCGCGACCAGCTGGTTGTAGCTGTTCCAGCCGGTGCCCAGCTTCACCCGGTGCTTGAAGTCGGCCGGCTCCATCTCGGTGCTGGGCACCCGGTACAGGGTTCCGTCCGTCGTACGCGCCAGGAGATCACCGAAGCCGTCGCCGTTCATGTCCCCCGCCTGCAGGAACGAGGCATAGCCCCGGCCGCTGAACCAGCCGGTGCTGTCGGGCGCGCAGTACGCGAGCGTACGGTCCCCGAGCGTCGAGCAGACGTCGACCAGGTCGTTCGTCTCCGTGGCCAGCACGCTGCCGGTGGAGCGGTAGTCGCTGTCCGTGTCCCTGGTCCACTCGTCGATGAGCTGCCGGTAGGACTCGATACGGGTGTACAGCCGCGCCCCGCCCCGGACGCAGCCGGTCGCCCCCGTCGCCGACACGGCGATGAGCTTGCCGCCCGCCACCAGCGCCCCGCCCGCGTCGCCGAAGCACTGATCCTGGTCCGCCACCGCGGGGGCGCCCGGGGTGGGCACCGTGCACAGCGTCCCGGCCGGCAGGAAGCGGCCCAGCAGCAGGGCGCACTGCGCCGCGGACTTCACCGTGACCTGCTCGCTGTGGCGCACACGCGGCGCGTCCTCGACGTCGAGCCCGGCCCAGGAGTGGAAAGCCGCCTTCGCCCCGGAGGCCCAGAGCTTCGCGTCCGACGCCGAGGCCAGAGCAGGCTTCCCGCTGTCGGACGGGGTCCGGCGGGTGGTCACCGTGAGGGCCGCGCGGCGGCTCGACGCGTCGTACCGGGGATGACTGTGGTAGAGCGTCTGGTTGCCGCCCTCGCTGATGGTCCCGGTGGTCAGGTCGTAGACGTAGGTGAAGTCCGCCTCGTCCATCCCCGTCACACAGTCCGGGGTGGCGAGCGTCTTCGTCCTGGACAGCACGATGCCCGTGCAGGCCCGGTGGGCGCCGCTCGCCATGTCGTCGAAGTACAGCGGGATGACCCAGGAGGGTACGGCAGCCTGCGCGGCTGCGGGTGTGGTGGCCGGTGCCGCCTGCGCGCCGGGGACCACGCCCACGGTGACGGCGAGAACGGCCAAGGACAGCAGAGTGGTACGGCCACGTGCGGAACGAGGCAATGCGGGTCCCTCCCCAGGAGTCGAGAGGCCGGGGGAGACCGCGGCGCCCAGCGCCGTCGACTCGCGAAAGAGTGAACCAGCCCCCCTGGCGGTACCCCCTGTGCCTGCAGCGGATCGTACCGTCGGCCCCACCCGCCCCGGTAGCCGTTTCCGCCGCGTCCACAACAACTGAGGGGGCTGACGACGAAGGGCCCGTACGCCACCTGGTCGGTGGTGTACGGGCCCTTCGTCGTCAGTCGTTCAGCGACGGTCAGCCGTTGCGCTTCCAGCGCGGCTTGTCGTCACGGCGGCCGAAGGTGCCGGTGCCGGTACCCGTGCCGGTGCCACCGCGGTGGTCGTCACGACGGCCGGTCGGGCGGTCGCCGCCACCGGAGCGGAAGCCGCCCGAGGGACGGTCGTCGCGACGGTCACGGTTGAACGGGCGGTCGCTGCCGCCGGAGCGGAAGCCACCGGAGGGGCGGTCGTCACGGCGGTCACGGTTGAACGACGGGCGGTCGTTGTCACGACGCTCGAAGGAACGGCCCCCACGGTCGTCACGACGGTCACCGCCACCGGAGCGGAAGCCACCGGACGAACCACCGGAGGGGCGGTCGTCACGGCGGTCACGGTTGAACGACGGGCGGTCGTTGTCACGACGCTCGAAGGAACGGCCCCCACGGTCGCCGCCGCGGTCGTCACGACGGTCACCGCCACCGGAGCGGAAGCCGCCCGAGGGACGGTCGTTGCTGCCACGGAACGACGGACGGTCGTTGCTGCCGCGGTAGCCGTTGCCACCGGAGGGACGGCCGCTGCGCTCGCCGACGCGGTCGTTGCCCCCGCGGTATCCACCACGGTCACCACGGTCACCGCGGTCGTCACGACGGTCGTCACGACGGGCGTAGTTGCCCCGGTCGTCGCGACGGTCCTCGCGCGCGGCCGGCTGCTCGGGGACGGACGCCGCGACGAGTGCGGCCTCGGCCTCGGCGGCGACCTCTGCCACCGCCGCCTCCGGGTCGTCGCCCCGCTCGCGGGCGGCACGGGCGACCAGGCGGTCGGCCTCCTCGCGCAGCTCGACGGCACGACGCTGGACACGCTCCAGCTGCTTGGTGAGGTCGGCGGCCTCGCGCTCGGCCTGCTTGGCCGCGTTGTTCGCGGAGTCGGCCTGGACCTCGGTCAGCGAACGGGCACCCGTGATCTCGGCGACCTCGGGCTCGAAGACGCCCGCGCCCTGGACGATGTGGCGCGAGGCGTCGACGCCCGCGTCCTCCATGAGGCGGAAGATCTGGCGGCGCTGGTGCGGAAGCGCCAGCGAGACGACGACACCGGACTTGCCGGCACGCGCGGTGCGGCCCGAGCGGTGCAGGTAGTCCTTGTGGTCGCCGGCCGGGTCCACGTTCAGGACGAGGTCGATGCCGTCGACGTGGATGCCGCGGGCGGCGACGTCGGTGGCGACGAGGGCGTTGACGTAGCCCTTCTTGAAGTCTTCCAGGACGCGGGTACGGGCACCCTGCGTCATGCCGCCGTGCAGCGCGTCGGCCTTCACGCCGGACTCGATGAGCTGCTCGGCGATGCGGTCGGCGCCCAGCTGGGTGCGGACGAAGATGATCGTGCGGCCCTTGCGGGCGGCGATCGCGGCCGTGACCGGCGCCTTGTCCTTCGGCTTCACGACGAGGACGTGGTGCGACATGGTCGAGACGTTGCCCTGCGCGCTGTCGACCTCGTGGGTGACCGGGTTGCTCAGGTAGCGCTTGACGAGCGTGCCGATCTCGTTCTCCATCGTGGCGGAGAAGAGCATGCGCTGGCCGCCACCGGGGATCTGGTCGAGCAGCTCGGTGACCTCGGGCAGGAAGCCCAGGTCCGACATCTGGTCGGCCTCGTCGAGGACCGCGACCTGGACGTTCTCCAGGGAGCAGGCACCACGGTTGATGATGTCGCGCAGCCGGCCCGGGGTGGCGACGAGGACGTCGACACCGCGCTCCAGCGCGTAGATCTGGTTGCCCATCGACGTACCGCCGCAGACGACCTTCATCTTCAGGCCGAGCACGTCGCCGTAGGGCTGCAGCGCGTCCGCGACCTGCATGGCCAGCTCACGGGTCGGCGTGAGGATGATCGCGCGGGGCTTCTTCTTCTCGGTGTGACCGCCGGCCAGCGAGGCCAGGGTCGGCAGACCGAAGGAGAGCGTCTTGCCGGAGCCGGTGCGGCCACGGCCCAGGATGTCCTTGCCGGCCAGGGCGTCCGGGATGGTCGCGGCCTGGATCGGGAAGGGGGCCGTCACACCGTTCTGCGCGAGCTTGCGGACGATGCCCTCGGGCAGTCCGAGCGAGGCGAAGGTGACGCTCGGCTCGGCGTCCTCGGTGACCTCGTCGGAGGCGACCTCGTCGGAGGTGTCCGCGACGGGGGTGTCCGCGACAGGGGTCTCGTCGGCCTGGGCCACTACGGCTTCGGCGGCCTCGACGACCTCGATGTTCTCGACGTCGTTCTCGGACATGACGGTGTGGTCAGAACTGGAAATTGACATGCGAAATGCGAAACCTTCCGGAGTCTCGGCACGCGCCCGTAACTCCGTGTTTTCGCAATTTCGACCGCCTCAATGCGGTCCAGCCACGGCAAGGGAGAGTACGCGCCACACGGCGCTCTTCTGTGTCGGCGCCGGGCAATGGGATCAAACGATCTACTACCATACGCACCCTCCCCCACTTCGCGCAAACCGGCCCCCCTCACACCGGCGCGACCTGCGGTGATACCCGCGGAGTGGGCCACGTTCCGCCCCGCCCCGGCAGCCCCGTCGCATCCGTGCGGGACTGCGCCGCCGGCGAGGCCGAGGGCTGCTCCGGCGGCGGTGAGGGCTCCGGCTCGGGCGAGGCCGGGGGCTCCTCGGGGGTGACCGGTGGGGGCGGCGGCTCACCCGGCCCCGGGGCGCTGGGCTCCGGGGTGGGCAGGGGGCCGCCCCGGGAGGGCTCCGGGGTACCGGGGCCGGCGGGCACAGGCACGGCCTTCCCCGGCTCCGCGGACGGGATGCGGCCCGAGGCCTTGGCATCCGGCTTGCGCGCGGCTCCCCGGTCGGACTGCGCCTCGGCACGGCCACCGCCGGAGCCGGACCGGCCGGTGCCGGACACGGTGGCCTCGTCGGGCAGGGCGGACGCGCCCTTCCGGTCGGCGGAAAGCGAGGGGGTGGGCTTCCCGGCGTCGTCGCCGACGCTCACACAGCCTGTGGACGCGGCGATCGTCAGCGCGGTGACGGTTGCCCAGCGGACGCGGGCGGACAACTGGCGCACGGGATGGCACCTCCGGGGAGGAGAGGGACGGCGGGAACGGGAGAGCGATGTGTCCAACTCCCCCGCCCCCACCGGGGACACGCCCGGACACAACACCCGCACACGCCCCCGGCCGCCGGATCGCACCCCGGAACGCTCAGAAGCCCCCCGCCAGCTCCGCCCCGAGGAACACCGCCCCGAGCCCCACCAGCAGGGATGCCAGCACGTTCGCCCCGGCGAGGAAGCCCCGGCCCGCCTCGGCCAGGCGGAGGGTCTCGTACGAGAACGTCGAATACGTCGTCAGCGCGCCGCACAGGCCCGTCCCCAGCAACGCGTACACGGGAGTGGACACCGTGGCGCCGGTCAGCACACCGAGCAGCAGGCTGCCCGCCGCGTTCACCGTGAACGTCCCCCACGGGAACACGTACGGCAGCCCTGCGCCGTGCCGTGCCTGCACCGCACGGTCCGTCAGATAGCGCAGCGGCGCCCCGACGGCGCCCCCGAGGACGACCAGCAGCCAGTTCACGGCGCCGTCCCCCGCCCGTCCACGAGCGACCGGGTGAGCGCGGCCGCACCCCACACCGCGCCGAGCGCCGCCACGGCCGTGCCTGCCGCGTACCCCATGGCCGTGGCCGCTTCCTGACGGGCCAGCAGCTTCGACACGTCGGCGGCGTACGTCGAGAACGTGGTGAACCCGCCGAGCACCCCGACCCCGAGGAACGGCCGCACCAGCGGGTGCGTGACGGTGCCCCGCTCGGCGACCAGCACCATCAGCACACCGATCAGGGCGCAGCCCGTCACGTTGACGGCGAAGACCGCCCAGGGGAAGCCGCCCTCGGCCGCGGGCCAGGCGAGCGAGGCCGCGTACCGCGCCGTCGACCCCAGGGCACCGCCCGCGGCGATCACCGCGAGGACCCGCCACCGGCCGGGCCCCGCGGTCTCGGCGCGCTGCGCGGGTACGGACAGGTCGACGTCCGGGTCGACGGACGGCCGGTGGGGCGGCGGATCCTGGGTGCTCACCCGTACCCCAGCTCGTGCAGCCGCTCGTCGTCGATGCCGAAGTGGTGGGCGATCTCGTGGACCACGGTGATCTCGGTCTCGGCGACCACGTCCTCGCGGGTCTCGCACATCCGCAGCGTCGGCCCCCGGTAGATGGTGATCCGGTCCGGCAGCACCCCGGCGTACCACTCGCCGCGCTCGGTGAGCGGCGTTCCCTCGTAGAGGCCGAGGAGCTCCCGGTCCTCCGGGTCCTCCGGCTCCTCCTCCACGAACACCGCGACGTTGTCCATCAGCCGCATCAGCTCCGGCGGGACCCGGTCAAGAGCCAGGCTCACCAGCTCTTCGAACTCCTCGCGCGTCATCTCCAGCACACCGCCATTGTCACGTACGCGGGTCGAGGAGGGGCGGGCCGCACCCGCCCCGTGGGCCACCCGCCCGGCCCACACCTCCTGACCGCCCCGCATGTCCGCCGCCCGAACGGGGCATACGCGCCCAATGGCACGCCCGTTCCACGCCGCAGCCGTCCGTGTCCGCCGCCTCTTCCGCTCCCGCCCGCGCGCCGCCGCACCCGTCGGCGGTCCCACCCCCGCCCCGCACCCCTGGAAGCGCGCGCTCGGCCTGCTGGCCGTGGTCGTGCTGGGCGCCTGGCTGGGACTGCTGGTCGTCGGCAGTGTGCGTACGCCGGTGGGGCCCATGGACACCACCATGACCCTGCGGCCCTCGGTGAGCGGCGGAACCAAGATCAACGTGTCACCGCTCGGCGCCCTGGAACTGGACTCCCACCACGCCCCGGTCCGACTGGACGTGGACGTCGACCAGCTCGACCCGGAGCGTTCGCAGGCCCTGGTCAAGCACCCCGAACGCCTCTCAGGTCTCCAGGACGAGGTCACCGACGACGTCGCCTCCGGCACCCGCGAGCTGGCCGTCCGCTCCTGCGTGGCCGTGGTCTCCGGCGCCACCGCCCTCGGCCTCGTCGTCTACCGGCGCCCACGCCGCGCCCTGGCCGCCGGAGGTCTCGCGCTGGCCCTGCTGGCCGCCTCGGGGGTCAGCGCGTACGCCACCTGGAACCCGAAGTCCGTCCTGGAGCCGAAGTTCTCCGGGCTCCTGTCCAGCGCCCCCTCGGTCGTCGGCGACGCCCGGTCGATCGTCACCGAGTTCGACGTCTACCAGCAGGAACTCGCGCGCCTGGTCACCAACGTCACCAAGCTGTACGACGCCACGTCCACGCTGCCCGTGTACCAACCGGACCCCGCGACCATCCGAGTCCTGCACGTCTCCGACATCCATCTCAACCCGGCCGCCTGGCACATCATCGCCTCGCTCGTCGAGCAGTACGAGATCGACGTGATCATCGACTCCGGCGACACGATGGACCACGGCACGGCCGCCGAGAACGGCTTCCTGGACCCGGTCCGGAACCTCGGCGCGCCCTATGTCTGGGTCAGGGGCAACCACGACTCGAAGCAGACCCAGGCCCATCTGGAGAAGACGAAGAACGCGCACGTCCTGGACGAGGGCGACGCGGTGAGCGTGGCCGGGCTGCGGATCGCCGGGACCGGCGACCCCCAGTTCACCCCGGACCGCTCGCGCCCGACCGGCGGCAAGGCCTCCGAGCAGCTGGCCGGCATGCGCCTCGCCTCGGCCCTGCGCGACCAGAAGCGGGCGGGCACCCCGGTGGACATCGCCGTGGCGCACGACCCGAACGCGGCGCGGGAGACGGACGGGACGGTTCCGCTGGTCCTGGCCGGCCATGTGCACCACCGGGTGAACGAGCTGCTGCCGTTCGGTACGCGGCTGAAGGTCGAGGGCTCCACGGGCGGCGGCGGCCTGCGCGCCGTGCAGAACCAGAAACCGGAGAAGGTGCGCGCCTCGGTGCTCTACCTGGACCGCCCCACCCGGCATCTACAGGCCTGGGACGAGATCACCCTCGGCGGTCTCGGTCTCACGACGGCCGAGGTCAGCCGCCATCTCCCGGAGGAGAACCTGAAGAGTCCGTCCCCCTCCCCGAGCGTCCCGACCCCCTCCCCGTAAACCGTTTTGGCGATACCTCCCCGCATCCCATATGCTTCTCACGTCCCCGACGCGCTGGAAAGCGCGCAGGTGGGCCCTTAGCCCTCATCGTCTAGTGGCCCAGGACGCCGCCCTTTCAAGGCGGTAGCACGGGTTCGAATCCCGTTGGGGGCACGCTTTACCGTGTGCGAGACTTGTCTCGCACATTAGCTAGGTCCTGTGGAGCAGTTTGGAGTGCTCGCCACCCTGTCAAGGTGGAGGCCGCGGGTTCAAATCCCGTCAGGACCGCTGCAGCCCGTACGAGCTGCGTGGCTGGGTAGCTCAGTTGGTACGAGCGATCGCCTGAAAAGCGATAGGTCGCCGGTTCGATCCCGGCCCCAGCCACCACCCGAAGGCCCCGTCCCCAGGACGGGGCCTTCGTCGTTTCCGCCCCGGCCCGGTTCAGCCGGTTTCCGCCCGGCCGCCACGGCGTCGTCGCACCGTGTGCACGGTCAGTCCGAGCAGCACGGCTGCCACCACCGCTGCCAGCGCCGCCACGTCCGGTACCCGCTCACCGATCCGCCGGGCCCACTGCTCGACGGCGAACGACTCGTCCACGTCCAGGAGTCCGGGCAGCGCGGTCGTCCCGTCGTACACGAGGAACAGCGCCCCGAGTCCGATGAAGAAGAGGCCGGAGACCAGCGAGGTGCTGTGCGCCCTGAAGCGGCCGAGACGCAGCGGTCTGCCGCGGAGCCAGGCCCGGCGGCCGAGGTCGAAGCGTTCCCAGAGCAGGGCGAGCACGAACAGCGGGACGGCCATGCCCAGTGCGTAGACGGCGAGCAGCAGCCCGCCGTAGAGGGGGCTGCCGCTGACGGCCGCCACTGTGAGGACACTGCCGAGGATCGGGCCGGCGCAGAAGCCCGCCAGTCCGTAGACCGCGCCCAGGGCGTAGACGGAGAGGGCGGTCGTGGGCCGGATCCGGCCGCCGAGTGCCGCGATCCTCCGGGACGCGAAGCCCAGTCCGGCGATCTGGGCGAGCCCGAGCCCGATGATCAGCCAGCCCGCGCCGAGGACGAGCGCGTCCCGGTGCCCGTAGAAGAGCCGTCCTGCGTACGAACCCGCGGCACCGAGCGGGACGAGGGTGGTGGCGAGCCCGGCGTAGAAGACGGCCGTGCGCGCCAGGAGCCGTGAGGCGGAGCCGACGGAGTACGCGAAGAAGGCCGGGAGCAGCAGGGCGCTGCAGGGGCTGACCAGGGCCAGCAGACCGCCGAGCAGGGCGGCGAAGTAGCCGATGTCCGGGGTCACTTCGCCGGGTCCCCGGCGCTGCCCACATTCGCTTCCTCCGCCGCCGCGGCCTCGATGGCCTGGGTGAAGACGGCCGTGGGCTGGGCTCCGGCCAGGGGTCGGCCGTTGACGAGGAAGGACGGGGTGGACGTGGCGCCGATCCTGTACGCCTCCTGCCGGTCGACGCCGACCGCTTCGGTGGCCGCCGTGCTGTCGGCGTCGCGCGTGAAGCGGTCGAGGTCCTTCACGCCGGCCTGCCGGGCGAGGGCCCTCAGACGTTCCTTGCCGAAGCCCTTCGCCTTGGCGTCCTCGGCGTACGCGGCCCGGTGGAAGGCCCAGAAGCGGCCCTGCCGGCCCGCCGCCCAGGAGGCTCGGGCGGCGGCCTCGGACGCGTCGCCGAAGATCGGGAAGTTGCGCCACTCGATCCGCAGGGTGCCGTCGTCGACGTACCTCTCGATCAGTTCGGGTTCGGTGTCCCGGGCGAACTTCCCGCAGTAGCCGCACTGGAAGTCGGCGTACTCGATGAGGACGACGGGGGCGTCGGCGCGGCCCTGCGCCTGTTTGTCGCCCGCGTCGCGCCGGGCGAGTCCGGCCAGCTCCCGGTAGACGTCGGGATCCGGCTCGGTGGCCGTGGCCGCGGCCGGGGTGCCGGAGGCGGATCCGTCCGGGGCGGTCACCCGGTAGGAGACGAAGCCGAGGAGTCCGGCCGCGAGAACGACGACGAGGCCGAAGAGCACCGGCTTCTTCACGGAGCCGCCCTCCTTCGGAGCACCCTTCTTCGGGGACGGCTTCTTCGGGGCGGGCGAGGGGCGAGGGGGCGTGGGCATGCGGCGCTCCGTGCGGGTGGGGGGCGGTGAGCGGGGTCTGCGGGATCTGCACGGGGGGAGAGCGGCGCGCGGGAACCGCCTACGCTCTCGGCACCCGGCGGTCGACGGGTGCGGGTATGTCCCGGGACATGGGGCCGCCTTGCACGGGGAACGGATGATCAGCTGCCCGAAATGGTACTTTCTGTGACCGCTTGATCCCGTTCGGTGACCGACGTCGGCGGCGGGGTCCCCCGGAAGCGGTGTGACGGGGCCCGGACCGAAATACGTTCGCCACTCCTCACGCGCGGGTGAGATCCTGGTGTCCGTATGTCTACTTCCTTCGCCGATCTCCAGTCCCAGCTCGGGCAGCTCTCGCTCCGCGACGCGCACAGGCTCGGCCGCCGTCTCGAGGGTGCCCGGCGCATCCACAAGCCGGAGGCCCGCCAGTCCGTACTGGACGAGATCTCCGCCGAGGCCGGTAAGGCGTCCGAACGGCTCGCGGGCCGCGCCGCTCGGATGCCCGCGCTGTCGTACCCGGAGCAGCTGCCGGTCAGCCAGAAGAAGGACGAGATCCTGGAGGCGATACGCGACCACCAGGTCGTGATCGTCGCCGGGGAGACGGGCTCGGGCAAGACCACGCAGATCCCCAAGATCTGCATGGAGCTGGGACGTGGCGTCCGGGGCATGATCGGGCACACCCAGCCCCGCCGGATCGCGGCGCGCACGGTCGCCGAGCGGGTCGCGGACGAGCTGAAGACCCCGCTGGGCGAGGCGGTCGGCTGGAAGGTGCGCTTCACCGATCAGGTGAATCCGGACGCGACCTTCGTGAAGCTGATGACGGACGGCATCCTGCTCGCCGAGATCCAGACGGACCGCGAGCTCCTCGCCTACGACACGATCATCATCGACGAGGCCCACGAGCGGTCGCTGAACATCGACTTCCTGCTGGGCTACCTGGCCCGCCTGCTGCCCAAGCGCCCCGACCTGAAGGTCGTCATCACCTCGGCGACCATCGACCCGGAACGATTCGCCAAGCACTTCGGCGAGGCACCGATCGTGGAGGTCAGCGGCCGGACGTATCCGGTGGAGGTGCGCTACCGGCCCCTCCTCGAAGAGGACAGCGACGACTCCGACCGCGACCAGATCACCGCGATCTGCGACGCCGTGGACGAGCTCGGCCACGAGGCCCCCGGCGACGTCCTGGTCTTCCTCTCCGGCGAGCGCGAGATCCGCGACACCGCGGACGCCCTGAACAAGCGCAACCTCAGACACACCGAGGTGCTCCCCCTCTACGCACGCCTCTCGCACGCCGAGCAGCACCGCGTGTTCCAGCGCCACACGGGACGCAGGATCGTTCTGGCGACGAACGTCGCCGAGACCTCGCTGACCGTCCCCGGCATCAAGTACGTGATCGACCCGGGCAACGCCCGCATCTCCCGCTACAGCCACCGCACCAAGGTCCAGCGGCTGCCGATCGAGCGGATCTCGCAGGCCAGCGCCAACCAGCGCAAGGGCCGCTGCGGCCGTACGTCGGACGGCATCTGCATCCGGCTGTACTCCGAGGACGACTTCGTCACCCGGCCGGAGTTCACCGACCCGGAGATCCTGCGGACCAACCTGGCCTCCGTCATCCTCCAGATGACCGCGGCCGGCCTCGGCGACATCGAGAAGTTCCCCTTCATCGACCCGCCGGACCACAGGAACATCCGCGACGGCGTGCAGTTGCTCCAGGAGCTCGGCGCCCTGGACCCGGTGGAGAAGGATCCGAAGAAGCGCCTCACCCCGCTCGGCCGCAAGCTGTCCCAGCTGCCGGTCGACCCGCGTCTGGCGCGCATGGTCATCGAGGCCGACAAGAACGGCTGCGCCCGCGAGGTCATGGTCATCGCGGCGGCGCTCTCCATCCAGGACCCGCGTGAGCGTCCCTCCGAGAAGCAGACCCAGGCCGACCAGAACCACGCCCGCTTCAAGGACGAGACGTCCGACTTCCTGGCGTTCCTGAACCTGTGGCGCTACATCCGTGAGCAGCAGAAGGAGCGCGGCTCCTCCAGCTTCCGCCGGATGTGCAAGCAGGAGTACCTCAACTTCCTGCGGATCCGCGAGTGGCAGGACATCTACGCCCAGCTGCGCACGGTCGCCAAGCAGATGGGCATCACCGTCGAGGAGCCCAAGGATGACGAGGGCATCCCGGAGCAGGCGGTGCACACCTCGCTGCTGGCCGGTCTCCTGTCGCACATCGGGCTGAAGGACACCGAGAAGAACGAGTACGTGGGTGCCCGCAGCGCCAAGTTCGCGATCTTCCCGGGCTCCGCGCTGTTCAAGAAGCAGCCCCGCTTCGTGATGTCGGCCGAGCTGGTCGAGACGTCCCGGCTCTGGGCGCGCGTCAACGCGAAGGTCGAACCGGAGTGGATCGAGCCGCTCGCCCAGCACCTGCTGAAGCGCACCTACAGCGAACCTCACTGGGAGAAGGACCAGGCGGCGGTCATGGCGTACGAGCGGGTCACGCTCTACGGGGTACCGATCGTCGCCCAGCGCAAGATCAATTTCGGCCGTATCGACCAGGAGGCCTCGCGTGATCTGTTCATCCGCAACGCCCTGGTCGAGGGGGACTGGCGCACGCACCACCAGTTCTTCCATGACAACCGCAAACTGCTGGGCGAGGTCGAGGAGCTGGAGCACCGGGCCCGGCGCCGCGACATCCTCGTGGACGACGAGACGCTCTTCGACTTCTACGACCGGCGGATCCCGGAGCACATCGTCTCGGGGGCGCACTTCGACTCCTGGTGGAAGCACAAGCGCCGGGACGAACCGGACGCGCTCGACTTCGAGCGCTCGATGCTCATCAACGAGAAGGCCGGGGCCGTCACCAAGGACGACTACCCCGACTCCTGGCGACAGGGGAAGCTCAAATTCCGGGTGACCTACCAGTTCGAGCCTGGCGCGGACGCCGACGGCGTGACCGTTCACATCCCGCTCCAGGTCCTCAACCAGGTCACCTCCGAGGGCTTCGACTGGCAGATCCCGGGCCTGCGCGAAGAGGTGGTCACCGAGCTCATCCGCTCGCTGCCCAAGCCGATCCGCCGGCACTACGTCCCGGCCCCGAACTACGCGACGAAGTTCCTGGACCGTGCGGTCCCCCTCCAGGAGCCGCTTCCGCTGACGCTCGCCCGTGAGCTCCAGCGGATGGTCGGCGTCCCGGTCACGGCGGACGACTTCGACCTCTCCCGGATCCCGGACCACCTGAAGATCACCTTCCGGATCACCGACGAGCGGCGCCGCAAGGTCGCCGAGGACAAGGACCTGGAGGCGTTGAAGGTCCAGCTGCGCCCCAAGGCCCGCCAGGCCCTCTCCAAGGCCGCCGCGGCCACCGCGGGGCCCTCCGGGGAGTCCATCGAACGATCGGGCCTCACCGACTGGACGATCGGCACCCTGAACCGCGTCTTCGAGACCCGCCGCGCCGGCCAGCCGGTGAAGGCGTACCCGGCGCTCGTCGACCAGGGCGCGACCGTCGCCGTGCGGCTCTTCGACACGGAGGCCGAACAGCAGCAGGCGATGTGGCGCGGCACCCGCAGGCTGATCCTGCTGAACATCCCGGTGAATCCGGCCAAGTTCGCCTCGGACAAGCTCACCAACCAGCAGAAGCTGGCGCTGTCCCGCAATCCGCACGGCTCCATCCAGGCGCTGTTCGACGACTGCGCGACGGCGGCGGCCGACCGGCTGATCGCCGCGCACGGCGGCCCCGCCTGGGACGAGGCGTCGTTCCGGAAGCTGTACGACAAGGTGCGCGCCGACCTCGTGGACCTCACCGTCCGCACGATCGGGCAGGTGCAGCAGATCCTGGCGGCCTGGCAGGCCTGCGAACGCCGGCTGAAGTCGACGAACAGCCTGGTCCTGATCAACAACGTCACCGACGTACGGGATCACCTGGCCCGCCTCGTCCCGCCGGGGTTCGTCACCGCGACCGGGCTGCCCAGGCTGCCGGACCTGATGCGCTACCTGGTCGCCGAGGACCGCAGGCTCCAGCAGATGCCGACGAACGTCCAGCGCGACACCACGCGCATGGAGAAGGTCCACGAGATGCAGGACGAGTACGCCTGGCTGCTCGAACAGCTCCCGCAGGGGCGGCCCGTGCCCCAGGCGGTCCTGGACATCCGCTGGATGATCGAGGAGCTGCGCGTGAGCTACTTCGCGCACGCGCTGGGCACCTCGCAGCCCGTCTCGGACAAGCGGATCGTGAAGGCGATCGACGCGGCGGCACCGTGAACGGGCCCTCCATCGGGCCGTAGTGGCACCCGCACCCTGAGTGAGTTCGACCTGGCCCCGGGACCTCCTGTAGAGTCTGTCTTCGCAGCCAGCCGCAAGGCCGGAAGCGAAAACCTGGTCCTGTGGAGCAGTTTGGAGTGCTCGCCACCCTGTCAAGGTGGAGGCCGCGGGTTCAAATCCCGTCAGGACCGCAGTAGACGAAAGCCCGGATCCTCTGGATCCGGGCTTTCGCGCGTCTTGACTCCGTGCTCCCGGCGCGGGTAACTCCGTAAGAACGGAGTCCGCCCCTGTTTCCCCCGACGCGGGGCGGCCGGGTCCACCGGGAGGCCGCACGCATGTCCGCGTCCACGGAAAGGCACGAGACCCGCGCGCTGCTGCGCGCCCATCTGGCGGCCGCCTCGGGCTACCGCCACCTCACCCGCCACTGTCCGATCTGCCACCGCCTGCTGCGGCTCGCCATGGAGCCCCTGACGGCCCCACAGGAGCCGCACAGGACCCGGGAACCCGGCAACGCGACCGAGCGGCCACCGGCTCCGCACGCGGCCTCCGACAGCCCCACGGAGGCCGTCGGGGCACCACACCCCACGGCCCGGCCACGGGCGGCCGGCCCCGGGGGCGGCACGGACCCTCGCAACGACCCCGCCGGGGACGGACCCCGGGGGCATCCCGACGGTCACCCCGGGGACGAAAGTCCCCCCGCGACATGACCATCTGCCGCAGCCAACCACCCCCGGACAGTGGCAGGCTCGTAGTTGGCAAGACCACGCCGGTGTGACGGGAGTCACCGAACCAGTTTTTCGCGGGTGGTACTTTACGCACTTCCTACAACTGGCGAATTTAATATGTGCAATTGCACTGCCCCGGAAGTACATCCCGGACCGTTCCACCCGAGCCGGCCCACGACACCCGGGACCCGGGCGAACAGGCCCGAACAACCCCGCCCACAGTCGCACGCGGCCTCCTCGCAAACCGACCCGTCGGCAGGTTCGGGCGGCCACTCGAATCGCTCGGGTGTCTCCGGGCCCGCGCCGGGCACCGACGGGACGCCGTCCGTCCGCGCCGGACGCCGGCGGGAGCCGCCCGGAACACCTCACCGGACACAAAAAGATCGCGCTGGACCCGGCGGAGTCCAGCGCGATCGAACGACGTACCCGCATGTCACAGGCATGGAGCCCGTTGGGGCGGGCACCCGTCGCTTGGAGCTATGAGTGGGATCACCGGGGGTTGGGGGACCCTTCGGCGCCCTGTTGTGGCTGCGGCGACAGGGGTGTGTCAGGCCTCGCTGCGCTGCTGCGGGATACCCGCAAGCAGTGCGCGGACCTCTGCCTCGCGGTACCGGCGATGTCCACCGAGCGTGCGGATGGACGTGAGCTTGCCAGCCTTCGCCCAACGGGTGACCGTCTTCGGGTCCACGCGGAACATCGTGGCAACCTCAGCCGGGGTCAGCAGCGGCTCGGCATCAGGGGTGCGAGCGGTCATGAGCGGCCTCCTCGGGAGAACCGAACCATCTCGGTTCTTTCCTCTAAATTCTGCACCTTGACCCGCGTTGCCCGAAATGGCGGACGCGGGCCGAGTCGGTTATAGGACGAACGGCTTGTCCTCGGCACTACAACTACACCATCCGTCCAGCCGCGTCGGCCAAACCGATGGAATTGCCCTCCCAGGTGTTCATCAGCGACGGAAGCCGATGGACCATGCCATAGCGGACAGTCACGCCCCAGTAACGATCAGTCACAGGAGCGATCAGGAGTCGTCAGAAGTCGTCAGACCCCCCATAGCGTGCAATGCTGAGCATTCCGCCCATAGTTGGACGGACAGAGCCCTCCCCGGACTCCTTGTCCTATTTTGGCATGAGGAGTAGGGAAGGGCGCAAGGGCCCCGTTAGTGCTATCCGTCACGCTTGAGCCAAAGGCCCGGTTCGGGACGTAGGTCCCATGGCCCCACGAACGGATTCTCTCCCCGCCTGTCACACGCGTCACACCCAGCTCGGGTTCACGGCCCGTCAGTCGCCCTCAGGGCATCTCCGTTCACCTCCGCCGGACCTCCTCGGCGCCGCTGGATGTCGGACACCTCACAGGATGTCTCTTCCCTGCCGATAGCACCTCTATGCTCCGATGCGTCGCCATTGGCACCGCTTCGGGCTAGTTGGAGGATTGTAGGTCGCGCACCGCACGCCAGCGTTCGGCGAGACGCCCGTAGGCGACACCCGCCGCGTCGTTGTCCCCGGAACGCAGTGCCGCGATGCCCTCGGCCACATCCGCGGCCGACCGGTCACCGGCGAGCTTCTCGGCGCTCAGCGCGTGGACCAGACCGCCGTAGTCCAACTCGACCATGGCGCGCGGGTGGAACTCCTCCAGCCAGCGGCCCACCTCCACCAGCCCCTCGGTCAGCGGCCCTTCGTCGACGGTCTCCCGCAGGGTCCGCAGCGCTCTGGCCAGCCTGCGCCGTGCCTGCACCATCGGGGTCCGGTAGCGCAGCAGCCGGCCCTCCGCGCTGCCGTCGGTCACGCATTCCCGTTCCTCGTCGTCGAACAGGACGAACCAGCGCACCGGCACGTGCCACACCGTGGTCCGGATCCAGGGACGCGCGTCCGGGTTCCGCTCGGCCCACCGCTCGTAGTCCGCCGTCGCCTGACCCCGCACCACCGGGGGCAGCACCGCGTCCAGCACGGTGGCCGGAAACAGACCCCCCAGTTCGCTCATTGCGAGCCAGCCGCGCATCCGGGTCCTCCACGGGCAGACGCAGATCGCCCCGTCGACCACCGCGACGAAGGCGTCCCCGCTCTCGTGCACCGGCACCGCCACCGGAGGGGTGGGGACCAGGCCGGCCAGCGAACCGCGCAGTTCGTCCTGGGCCGTGGGGAGGTCCCCCCGCCGGGCGTAGCGCGTCCAGTGACCCCGCTCGGGTTCACCGAAGGCGGCGAGCGGCTCGTACACCCGCAGGTAGGACGCGTAAGGGACGAGCACCGAAGACACCACCGACATGCGGTAGATCGTGTCACGGCCGTACTCCACAGGGGGGTGATGCCGGGGAGGGGAACAGATCTACGCGTCACGAGGACTTACGCTCTTGCCCAGTCGACCGGCCGGGTGCCGGTCGGTCCGGGACCCTCCCCACCTTCAGGAGGGTCTTCCGCCGCTTCGTACTTGGGAGTCACCACAGTGACCGATGTGACCGGCGTACCCGTCGACGTGCTCCGCACCCTGTTCCACTCGGATCAGGGGGGCCACGAGCAGGTCGTGATCTGCCAGGACCGCGCCAGCGGTCTCAAGGCCGTCATCGCCATCCACTCCACCGCCCTGGGCCCGGCCCTCGGCGGGACCCGCTTCTACCCGTACGCCTCCGAGGAGGAGGCCGTCGCGGACGCGCTGAACCTGTCGCGCGGCATGTCGTACAAGAACGCCATGGCCGGTCTCGACCACGGTGGCGGCAAGGCCGTCGTCATCGGGGACCCCGCCCTGATCAAGTCCGAGGAACTGCTCCTGGCCTACGGTCGGTTCGTGGCCTCCCTCGGCGGACGCTACGTTACCGCCTGTGATGTCGGCACCTACGTCGCCGACATGGACGTCGTCGCCCGCGAGTGCCGCTGGACCACCGGCCGCTCCCCCGAGAACGGCGGCGCGGGCGACTCCTCCGTCCTCACCGCGTTCGGCGTCTTCCAGGGGATGCGGGCCTCCGCGCAGCACCTCTGGGGGGACCCGACACTGCGCGGCCGCAAGGTCGGCGTCGCGGGCGTGGGCAAGGTCGGTCACCACCTGGTCGAACACCTGCTGAGCGACGGTGCCGAGGTCGTCGTGACGGACGTGCGCGAGGAGTCCGTACGCCGGGTCACCGATCTGCACCCCGAGGTCTCCGTCGCCGTGGACACCGACGCGCTGATCCGCACCGAGGGGCTCGACATCTACGCCCCGTGCGCGCTCGGCGGCGCGCTGAACGACGAGACCGTGCCGGTGCTCACCGCCAAGGTGGTGTGCGGCGCGGCCAACAACCAGCTCGCCCACCCGGGCGTCGAGAAGGACCTTGCCGACCGATCGGTTCTGTACGCACCGGACTACGTGGTGAACGCCGGTGGCGTCATCCAGGTCGCCGACGAACTGAACGGTTTCGACTTCGACCGGTGCAAGGCGAAGGCCACGAAGATCTTCGACACCACGCTGGCCATATTCGCACGTGCGAAGGCGGATGGGATTCCGCCGGCCGCGGCGGCCGACCGGATCGCGGAGCAGCGGATGGCGGACGCCCGTCGCCCCTGACACGTCGTGGAGATGTCCGGCACCCGTCACCGAGCTGTACGCGAGGCCCGGCGGCGGGGCCCGGTCCGGGCGGGAGGACGGCCGGCGGCCCGCAGGGAGACAAGACTCACTCCGGTCGGCGGGTCGGCCGTCCACAAGAGGTTAAAATCAGGGTTGACCAGCGAGGACGGGCTCCTCTTCGGTCCTGCACGGCGGCACGTGATGCGGGCGGCGTACCGTATGGCCGAGGAAGCAGGTACCGTTAAAGCCACGGGCGCGGTCTCTCAGCCGAGAGTCCGTCCTGAAACATGAACGCGTGTCAAGACTCTGGGGCCGTCGAGCCCCGTCACCGAGGGGGTCGAGCCATGGGGCGCGGCCGGGCAAAGGCCAAGCAGACCAAGGTCGCCCGTCAGCTGAAGTACAGCAGCGGCGGGACTGATCTGTCGCGTCTGGCCAATGAGCTGGGCGCATCACCTTCGAGTCAACCACCGAACGCCGAACCGTTCGAGGACGACGACGAGGAAGATGACCCGTACGCACAGTACGCGGATCAGTACAACGACGACGAGGACGCGGACGAGGACGACCAGTCCGGTCCGTCGTCACAGCGCCGCGGCGCTTGACCTCGCGCTGACACATCAACCCGGTCCGGGCCCGCCCGGACCGGGTTCTGTGTTGTCCGGGCCCGGGGCCTGCGCGCTTCGGCTCAGCATCGTGGTGCCGTCGACGCCGGTCCGGTGGTGTGCCGGACCGGCGGTCATGACGTCCTACCGTGCGTAGCTTCCGGTCAGCTCGGCGCCCGTGGCGTGGTCGCCGCGCTCGGTGATCTCGCCGGCGACCCAGGAGTCGACACCCCGGTCGGCCAGCGTCGTCAGGGCCGCGTCCACCGAGTCGGCCGGGACGACGGCGATCATGCCGACGCCCATGTTGAGCGTCTTCTCCAGCTCCAGCTGTTCGACCTGGCCGGCCTTGCCGACGAGGTCGAACACGGCACCCGGCGTCCAGGTGGAACGGTCGACCGTGGCGTGCAGCGCGTCCGGGATCACCCGGGCCAGGTTGTTGGCCAGGCCACCGCCGGTGACATGGCTGAAGCCGTGCACCTCGGTCGTGCGGGTCAGTGCCAGACAGTCCAGGGAGTAGATCCTGGTGGGCTCCAGGAGCTCCTCGCCGAGCGTCCTGCCGAACTCCTCGACCTGCCGGTCCAGGGTCCAGCCGGCCCGGTCGAAGACCACGTGGCGCACGAGCGAGTACCCGTTCGAGTGAAGACCGGACGATGCCATCGCGATCACGGCGTCACCCTTACGGATACGGTCCGGACCCAGCAGGAGGTCGGCTTCGACCACGCCGGTGCCGGCACCCGCGACGTCGAAGTCGTCGGGACCCAGCAGACCCGGGTGCTCGGCCGTCTCTCCGCCGACCAGGGCGCAGCCGGCGAGGACGCAGCCCTCGGCGATGCCCTTCACGATGGCCGCGACACGCTCGGGGTGCACCTTGCCGACGCAGATGTAGTCGGTCATGAAGAGCGGCTCCGCACCGCAGACGACCAGGTCGTCGACGACCATGCCGACGAGGTCGTGCCCGATGGTGTCGTACACGCCCATCTGACGGGCCAGATCGACCTTCGTGCCGACGCCGTCGGTGGCGGAGGCGAGCAGCGGGCGCTCGTAACGCTTGAGTGCCGAGGCGTCGAAGAGGCCGGCGAAACCGCCGAGGCCGCCGAGGCCCGCGACCTCGGGGCGCTGCGTCTTCTTCACCCACTCCTTCATCAGCTCGACGGCGCGGTCACCGGCTTCGATGTCGACGCCCGCCGCAGCGTAGGAAGCACCTGTTGTCTCAGACATGGCCCGGGATCTTTCGTGTGGGAATACGGGGCTGGTGGGGAAGCAGCCGGTCGGTCCGGGTCACGGACGACGCAGTGCGTCGGCCGCCGCGGTCGCGGCGGGGCCGGCCGCCAGCTCGGTCTCCAGCAGCTGCTTGCCGAGCAGTTCCGGGTCCGGGAGCTCCATCGGGTATTCACCGTCGAAGCAGGCGCGGCACAGATTCGGCTTGGCGATCGTCGTCGCCTCGACCATCGCGTCGAGCGAGATGTACGCGAGGGAGTCGGCCCCCATGGAGGTGGCGATCTCGTCCACGGACATGCCGTTGGCGATCAGCTCGGCGCGCGTCGCGAAGTCGATGCCGAAGAAGCAGGGCCACTTCACGGGCGGGGAGGAGATCCGGATGTGGATCTCGGCGGCACCCGCCTCGCGGAGCATCCTCACCAGGGCTCGCTGGGTGTTGCCGCGGACGATCGAGTCGTCGACGACCACCAGGCGCTTGCCCTTGATGACTTCCTTGAGGGGGTTGAGCTTCAGCCGGATGCCCAGCTGCCTGATGGTCTGCGAGGGCTGGATGAAGGTCCGGCCGACGTAGGCGTTCTTGACCAGACCGGCCCCGAACGGAATTCCGCTCGCCTCCGCGTAACCGATCGCCGCGGGGGTTCCCGATTCCGGCGTCGCTATGACCAGATCGGCCTCGACAGGGGCCTCGGCCGCCAGCTTCCGGCCCATCTCCACACGCGAGAGATAGACGTTCCGACCGGCGATGTCGGTGTCGGGGCGGGCCAGGTAGACGTACTCGAAGACACAGCCCTTGGGCTTCGCTTCTGCGAAGCGAGAGGTGCGCAGGCCGTTCTCGTCGATGGCGACGAGCTCGCCCGGCTCGATCTCGCGGACGTAGCTGGCACCGCAGATGTCCAGGGCGGCGGACTCGGAGGCCACCACCCAGCCACGCTCGAGGCGACCGAGGACCAGCGGGCGGATGCCCTGCGGGTCACGGGCCGCGTAGAGCGTGTGCTCGTCCATGAAGACCAGCGAGAAGGCGCCCTTGACCCCGGGAAGCACCTTGGCGGCGGCCTCCTCGATGGTGAGCGGCTTGTCGTCGTCGTCTCTCTGGCCGGCGAGCAGCGCGGTCACCAGATCGGTGTCGTTCGTCGCGGCGACCTGGGTGGCACGGCCGTCCTTGCGAGGAAGGTCGGCGACCATCTCGGCGAGCTGGGCAGTGTTGACCAGGTTGCCGTTGTGACCCAGGGCGATCGAGCCGTGCGCGGTGGCACGGAATGTCGGCTGCGCGTTCTCCCACACCGAGGCACCGGTAGTGGAGTAGCGGGCATGACCGACCGCGATATGGCCCTGGAGCGATCCCAGAGACGTTTCGTCGAAGACCTGCGAGACCAGTCCCATGTCCTTGAAGACCAGGATCTGGGACCCGTTGCTCACTGCGATGCCCGCGGACTCCTGTCCACGGTGCTGCAGGGCATACAGTCCGAAATAGGTGAGCTTGGCGACCTCTTCACCCGGAGCCCAGACACCGAAGACGCCGCAAGCGTCCTGGGGGCCTTTCTCTCCGGGGAGCAGGTCGTGGTTGAGTCGTCCATCACCACGAGGCACGCCACCGAGTGTAGGCGAGATCGACCACCGGTCCGAATTGGGTGACCGCCCGACCGGGACCGCGGACGGAGTGCGGGAGCGCTCCCCGCAACGGCCCGGGGCGGGGTCGGACGATCACTCCGGGTGATCACGGCGTAGACGTCGCGCCCGCCCCGGAAGGCCTCGGGGCCGCCGACGCCCGGGATGGGCGGCGGTTACCGGCCGGTCCGGCAAGTAGGCACCCCCGCACCGGAATCGCTTCGGCCGTGGCCCTCGGTGAGCCGGGCCGGCCCGGCGGACAGGCCGTGGCCGAACGCTCGTTTCGTGGCGAGCCTCACACCCTGGGAGCCGGGCCTGGGCCTCCGCGGCGCGCTCGACGCCGCCCGTCCCCCTCCGTTCCGCCCCCGGCCGGGCGCCAGGACCGAAGGCCGACCGGACGGCCCCGGGGTCGTCCGGGGCGGATCCGGGGGCGTGCGGGGCCGGTTGTCCGGAGTTCGAGACCACCGTTGACAGGCTCATGGCCCGTTGGCAGGCTCCTTCCCCATGCAGCCCCTCGGTGATCGTTCGGTCACGCTCGTGGAGCGCCGCCACGTCGATCTGGGACGTGTCGCGAGCGCCATCTGTCGCTGCGCCTGACCGCCGCCTCCCGGAACGTCCCACGGGGCCTCCGCCCCGGACTCCGGCACGCGTGCAGCATCCGCCTTTCTTCTCCCCTCCCCTTCGTGACCTGGTGCGTCCCCCTGCGCACTCCTGGCTGACGGGGCCGGTCCCACCCATCCCCCTCGCGCCGCGCCATCGGCACGGCGTCCGAGGCCCGCCCAGGAGGCCTCATGCCCTCTCGCGATTCGAATACCCATTCGATTGAGTCCGTCGGCTCACCGCTGAGCCGCCGCGCCTTCACCACCGCCGTGGGAGCGACCGCCGCCACCGTGGCGGTCGGGACACAGACCGCCGCCGCTTCGGAAAGGCCCCCCGGGGAGGTGGCGCGGGAGCGCCCGTTCCGTGCCGCCCGCGGCAAGCACTCACGCCGTCCCAACATCCTGTTCATCCTCGGCGACGACCTCGGCTGGGCGGATCTCTCCTCCTACGGGGCACCGCACATCCGCACCCCCCACCTGGACAGGCTCGGGCGCCAGGGCGTGCGGTTCACGGACGCCTACTCCGGCTCCGCCACCTGCTCGCCCACCCGCTTCAGCCTCTACACGGGCCGCTACCCAGGGCGCACGAAGGGCGGGCTGGCCGAGCCCATCGCCGACAGGTCGGTGGGCCTGGAGCCGACCCACCCGACGCTGGCGTCCCTGCTGCGCGGCGCCGGCTACTCCACCGCCCTGATCGGCAAGTGGCACTGCGGGTACCTGCCGGACTACAGCCCGACCCGATCGGGCTGGGACGAGTTCTTCGGCAACTTCGGCGGAGCCCTGGAGTACTACTCCAAGCTCGGCCTGGGCGGCGAGTACGACCTGTACGAAGGGGACGCCGAGTACAAGGACCTGCGGTACTACACCCGGGTCCTGACGGAGCGGGCGAGCGAGTACGTGCAGCGTGACCACGACCAGCCGTGGCTGCTCAACCTGAACTTCACCACCCCGCACTGGCCCTGGATCGCCGACGGCGACACTGAGGCCAGTGCCGAGATCGTCCGCCGGATCAAGGCCGGTGACCGGTCCGCGCTCCGGAACGCCGACGGCGGTTCCGTCGAGAAGTACACGGAGATGGTCGAGGACCTGGACCGCTCGGTCGGCGAGGTGCTGGAGGCCCTGAAGCGGTCGGGGCAGGAGAAGGACACCCTCGTCTTCTTCGCCAGCGACAACGGCGGTGAGCGCTTCTCCTACAACTGGCCGCTGTCCGGCAACAAGAGCTCGCTCCAGGAGGGCGGGATCCGCGTCCCCTCGGTGCTGCGCTGGCCGGCGCGCATCGACGGGAACCAGGTCAGCGACCTGCCGGTCTTCTCGCCCGACTGGACGGCGACCCTGCTGGAGCTCGGTGGGGCGCGGCCCGACCCCGCACACCCGCTGGACGGCGTCAGCCTCGCCGGATACCTGCTGCGGGACGAGACGCCGAAGGAACGCGACCTGTTCTGGCGGGTGCGCGGTGAGCGGGCGCTGCGACGCGGTGACTGGAAGTACTACCGGGGGCGGACCGGGACCGACCAGCTGTTCAACCTGGCCGACGACCAGCGCGAGCAGGCCGACCGCGCGAAGGCCGAGCCGGAGCGGCTGGCCGAGCTGCGGGCTTCGTGGGAGAGGACGGACTCCGGTCTGCTCCCCTACCCCACGGTCTCCTGAGGCCGTTCGCCCCGGGCTTCCCGTGAGGCCCGGGCGGGCCTGAGGCGCCCTGCCCGGTCAGTCCTCGGCCGCCGGGGCGGACGCGTCGAGGCCCTTGCCGCTCTCCGCCTCGATCGACAGGGAACGGTGATCGATCTCGTACGACGTCTTCCCCTCCAGCACACCGAGCAGCACCCGCTCCAGCTTCATCTCCGGCTCGGGGCACATCTTCCGGGTGGAGGCGAGCGGGCCGAAGGTGAGCGTGGAGCCGGAGACCGTCGCCCTGCCGTGGAAGGAGTTGCATCCGAGGTTCCCCTCCACCGAACCGTCCTCGCCGAAGGTCAGGTGCGCCTTGTCCTCCGTGCCGGCGGGCAGGGAGGAGGCCACGCTGCCGGACACGAGTCCGGTGACCTTCCAGGCGGTGCCGGTGAGCGGGGCCGGCGGCTCGGAGGTGAGGGCGATGGAGTCGCCCTTCGCGGTGGTCAGGGTCAGGGTCTTCGCCTTGCCCTGTCCCGCCACGGCGGCCGTGAGCTCGCCGTGGAAGGCCTTGCCCATCGCGTTCTCGAACTGCTGGACCTCCTTCGCGCAGGCCATCCCGGTGCTGGTGCCCTGCCCGACGGTGACCTTGTCGCCGTCGAGGCGGGCGTCGGCGGTGAACCGGTTGCAGCCGAGGCTGCCCGTGGCCTTCCCCTCGGAGTCGATCTCGACGTGGGCGCCCTCGGGGGCGGAGGTCTTCTCCCCGCCGACGGTCAGGGACGACACGTTCCAGTGGACCCCGGTCACCTCCGGTCCGGTGCGTACGGTGCCGCTGCCGTCCCCGGATTCCCCGGATCCCGCTCCGGAGCCCGACTCCGTACCGCAGGAGGCAAGGGTGAAGGTGGCCAGGACGGCAAGGGCGCTGACAGACATACGTTGTGTGCGCATGGCCATGGGACGGAACGACCGGTCGATCCGGTTCCGTTCAGCCCATCAGCGGGAGCAGCGGGGCGAGGTCGGCCCGCTCACCACTGGCGCTGACCTGCGCCTCTTCGAGCGCCTCCGTCCACCCTGTGCGGCCCGTCGCCAGCCGGAGCCAGGTGAGCGGATCCGTCTCGACGACGTTGGGCGGGGTGCCCCGGGTGTGCTTGGGGCCGCCGATGCACTGGACGACGGCGAAGGGCGGGACGCGCACCTCGACCGAGCCGCCGGGCGCCTTGTCCGCGAGCGCGTCGGCGAGCAGCCGGGTGCAGGCGGCGAGCGCCTGACGGTCGTACGGGAGATCGAGGCCGGTCGCCCGGTGGAGATCGTCGGTGTGGACGACGAGTTCGACGGTACGGGTGACCAGGAAGTCGCCGAGCCGCATGGTGCCCGCCCGGGTCGTCACGAGCCGCTCCCCGGGGGCCCCGGCCGTGAGCCGGGCGAACCGCTCGGCCGTCTCCTCGTAGAGCGCGCCGAGTCCGGGCCGTGCGGCGGCCAGGGCCCTGGCATCGTCCGCGATCCCCTGGGCCCGCCCCGCCGTGGAGAACGGCCACTCCAGCAGGTTCAGTTGTGGCTTGGCACCGGGGGGCTCCGGCAGCTCCAGCTCACGGCTGACCCACTCCAGCACCGTGGCCATGTGGGCGGCGAGGTCCCGTACGGTCCACTCCCCCAGCCCGGACGGACCGGACAGCTGCTCGGGTGTCAGGTCACGGACGGCGGACTGTACGTGGGCGAACTGTGCCAGGACCGCCGTGCGGGTCCGGCTGAGGTCGTAGGCGCGCTGGCGCTTCTTGGCCGGGGGCATGGGGGCGAGACTAACCGGCGCCTGTGACAACGGCCCCTCCGAGCGGAGGGTCAGCTCCCGGCGAGGTCCGAGGCCTTGGGAAAGGTGACACCGGTGCAGCCCCGGCGTGCGGTGGCGTCCTCGACGTACGCCCGGAACAGGGACTCCAGCCGGTCCCGGAGTAGGTCGTCGTACGGGAAGGACACCTGCATCAGGTGCACGGCGGGCCTGCCGCCGCAGACGGACGAGGCCCACCGGACGCCCTCGGCCGATCCCGCCGACGAGGCCACGACCGGGGTCCCCTTCAGCGGACCGGCGCGCAGCCCCCTCGTGCCGTCGCCCACCAGCGTGTCCGTCTGCATCCACAGCGGGCGCAGGGTCAGCACCCTGTCGAGATCCGTGCCGTCGGGGTGGCTCTTCTCGTACGCCGGCCAGATCCTCTCGGTCCCCTCCGGGCTCATCGCGAGCAGGCAGGAGTCATGGGCGCCGGCCTTCCCTGCCGGTGCGGCGAGCGCCCGGTCGGGGAGCTCGCCCTGCCCGTGGGCGGCGATGTGCCGTCCGTACCAGGCGCAGGTGCCGCCCGCCTTCACGGCGGGGCCGAGGGTGGTCCTCGGCTCGGGGAACGCGGAGGGCACGGCGGGGAGTTCGGCCCGGCAGCCGTTCGCCGCAGCGGCCCGCTCCGCCGCCTGGCGTGCCAAGACCGTCAGGTCATGACGGTCCCCGGAGGTGACGGGCCCGTCGTACGAGGCCGTGGCCTTCGCCCGGACGGAGGAGACCGTGCCCCCGTCCGCGCACAGGGCCCTGACCGTCACCGTGCGAGCGTCGTACTCCCCCAGCCCGCCGTCACCCAGCGGGTGCGGCAGCGTGTACTGCGCGGCCGCCGTGACGTCGTCCCTGTTCTCGGCGGTGAAGTAGTCGAAGGGTTCGTGGTTCGCACCCACCCGGTGCTCGTCGGCGTTCGGGTTCGCCGGGTACAGGGTGAGGCCCAGCGAGAAGTGCCCGTAGGTCGTCCCCGGGTCGCCCACCCGGTAGACCACACAGCTGCTGTCGCTCCGCGCGGTGCCGATGTCGTAGCGGTCGGAGAGTTCGACCCGGTCGACACCCCCGTTCAGCGCGAGCACCAGGTCGGGGTCGACGAGACCGCCGCACGCCTCCTCCACCCGTTCACGGCTCTCGGCCCGGGTACGGAGGTCGAGCACATCGCTGACGAGCGCCCAGATGCTGAGCCCGATCCCCGCCACTGCGACGAGCACGAACACCGTGTTCAGGGCCCCTCGCAGACGGCCCTGTCCCGGTGGGCCGTCCGTTTCGGCGCGCGTGCCGTCGTCCATCATCGACCCCCGTCAACTCGACCTCGCGTGGCGCACCGCAAGCTATCAGTCGCTGCTGACGGTCTCCTCGACCACGAATGCCTCACCGTTGCCGGGGACACCGACGCCCCGCCAGGTGAAGGGGATCCCCCGCGCCACGTCCAGGTCCGGGTGGTCCATCAGCTGGAAGTGCACATGCGGCTCGGTGGAGTTGCCGGAGTTCCCGCAGCGCGCGAGCACCTGCCCCTCCCGGACGGTGTCCCCCGCCTTCACCTGGAGGGAGCCCCGCCGTATGTGCGCGTACGCGGCGTGGACGCCGTCCCCCAGGTCGAGCACGACGTGGTTGCCGACGATCCTGCGGGCGCCGGCCATGTCACGCAGCGAGGACTCCAGAACCATCAGATAGGCCAGCGCGGGGCCGGAGTTCCGGCTGAGGTGATCGCGCTGCCCGTCGCTCGCGTGCACGACGGTGCCGTCCGCCACCGCGACGAGCGGGGCGTCGAAGGCCGGGAAGTCACGGTTGGGCCGGGCGACCGGCCACAGCCACCGGAAGGGAGGGCGGCTCCCCTCCTCCGGTTCGGCGACGATGTCGATCGCGTGGGACTGCCCGTACCCGTGGGTGCCATGGCTGGGGACCTTGTCCGCCGGGCTGTTGAGAGCGACCCAGCGTCCCGTCACCGGCGGCCCGACCTCGACCGCCGGCCGGTCCCGCGCCAGGGCCGCACGGCTGCGGCGGCCCATCAGGAAGCCGATGAGGATCGCCGCCGCCGCGGGCACGAAGACCGCCCCGTACGGAACCAGCGGCTCGGCGAAGGCGTCGCACAGCACCAGAGCGACGAACGCGAGCCAGCAGCAGCGGTAGAGGATCATCGCGGCCTTGCGTACGGACATGGGGTCCCCCCCGGTTCTCGGCGTGCGGGCGTCACGGCCGGGCGGCCGTGAGAACCACCAGCAGCGGCACCACGCGGGAACCGGGCACCTCGTACCGTCCACGCCCCGTCGTGTGCAGCCAGCCCGCGCCGGTCAGCAGACGCAGATGGTGGTAGATCTGGCCGGTCGTGCCCGTGTCGTCCAGCCCGGCCAGTTCGGCGGCGGTGCGGCAGCCGCCGAGGATCTCGCGGAGCAGCCGCAGCCGGACCGGATGGCCCAGCGCGGCGAGCGGCTCGGCGGCCTCCGCCCAGTCGGGGCGTTCGTCCTCCGTGCCGAGGAGCCCCCCGGTGAGCGCGCCGTACTGCCACTCGTAGTGCTCACCGGCCGGCAGCCTCACCGCGCCCGTGAACAGCACCCCGCCGTCGGCGGCGGCCTCCCCGACCTGTTCGAGCTGCTCCTTCAGCCCGTCCAGCGCCCAGAAGTCCCCGTCGCCCAGACCGGGCCTGCCGCCCTCCGCCGCCCGCTCCAGCACCGCGAGGCGGCGCTCCAGATCGGCGACACGCTCCTCAAGCTTCACAGAACCCAACCTTACGTAATTACGTAACATGCATCAACTGTTTCGTGTGAGAACGCCGAAGCCCCCGTCCGGTCGACCCGGACGGGGGCTTCGGAACGGGCGGAACCTAGGCGAACAGACCCTCCAGGGTCCCCTCGTGCGCCGTGCGCAGCTCGCTCAGCGGAATGCTGAACTCGCCCTGGACATCGATCTCCTCGCCGTCCACGACACCGATCCGGGCGACGGGAAGACCCCGCGCTCCGCACATGTCGGTGAAGCGGAGTTCCTCGCTGCGCGGAACCGAGACGACCGCACGGCCCGCGGACTCCGAGAACAGGAAGGTGAACGCGTCCAGACCGTCCGGGACGACCAGCCGGGCACCCTTCCCGCCGCGCAGGCAGGACTCGGTGACCGCCTGGATCAGGCCGCCGTCGGACAGGTCGTGCGCCGCGTCGATCATGCCGTCGCGGGACGCCGAGATCAGGATCTCGCCTAGCAGCTTCTCGCGGCCCAGGTCGACCTTCGGCGGCATGCCGCCGAGGTGCTGGTGGACGACCTCGGACCAGGCCGAGCCGCCGAACTCCTCGCGGGTGTCGCCCAGGAGGTAGAGCAGCTGACCCTCCTCGGCGAACGCGACCGGCGTGCGCCGGGTGACGTCGTCGATCACACCGAGGACGGCCACGACGGGCGTCGGGTGGATCGCCGTCTCACCGGTCTGGTTGTAGAGCGACACGTTGCCGCCGGTGACCGGGGTGCCCAGCTCCAGGCAGCCGTCGGCGAGACCGCGGGTGGCCTCGGCGAACTGCCACATGACGTCCGGGTCCTCGGGCGAGCCGAAGTTCAGGCAGTCCGAGATGGCGAGCGGCTTGGCGCCGGACGCGGCGACGTTGCGGTAGGACTCCGCGAGCGCCAGCTGCGCACCCGTGTACGGGTCGAGCTTGGCGTACCGGCCGTTGCCGTCGGTCGCCATGGCCACGCCCAGGTTCGACTTCTCGTCGATGCGGACCATGCCGGCGTCCTCGGGCATCGCGAGCACGGTGTTGCCCTGCACGAAGCGGTCGTACTGGTCGGTGATCCAGGACTTGGAGGCCTGGTTCGGGGAACCGACCAGCTTGAGGACCTGCTCACGCAGCTCCGCGCCGTCTCCCGGGCGGGCCAGCTTCGCGGCGTCGTCAGCCTGGAGCGCGTCCTGCCAGGACGGGCGGGCGAACGGCCGGTGGTACGTCGGGCCCTCGTGGGCCACGGACCGCGGCGGGACGTCCACGATCTGCTCGCCGTGCCAGAAGATCTCCAGCTGCGAGCCCTCGGTCACCTCACCGATGACGGTGGCGATGACGTCCCACTTCTCGCAGATCTCCATGAAGCGGTCCACGTGCTGCGGCTCGACGATCGCGCACATGCGCTCCTGCGACTCGCTCATGAGGATTTCCTCGGGCGAGAGGGAGGAGTCGCGCAGCGGCACGGTGTCCAGCTCGACGCGCATGCCGCCGGAGCCCGCGGAGGCCAGCTCGCTCGTGGCGCAGGAGAGCCCGGCGCCGCCGAGGTCCTGGATGCCCGCGACGAGCTTCTCCTTGAAGATCTCCAGGGTGCACTCGATGAGGAGCTTCTCCTGGAACGGGTCGCCGACCTGGACGGCGGGCCGCTTGGTGGGCTTGGTGTCGTCGAAGGTCTCCGAGGCGAGCACGGAGACGCCGCCGATGCCGTCGCCGCCCGTGCGGGCGCCGTACAGGATCACCTTGTTGCCGGGGCCGGAGGCCTGGGCCAGGTGGATGTCCTCGTGCTTCATCACGCCGATGCAGCCGGCGTTGACGAGCGGGTTGCCCTGGTAGCAGGCGTCGAAGACGACCTCGCCGCCGATGTTCGGCAGGCCCAGGCAGTTTCCGTAGCCGCCGATGCCCGCGACGATGCCCGGCAGGACGCGCCGGGTGTCGGGGTGGTCGGCCGCACCGAAGCGCAGGGGGTCGACGACCGCGATCGGGCGGGCACCCATGGCCAGGATGTCGCGGACGATGCCGCCGACGCCGGTGGCCGCACCCTGGTAGGGCTCGATGTACGAGGGGTGGTTGTGCGACTCGACCTTGAAGGTGACCGCGTAACCCTGACCGACGTCGACCACACCGGCGTTCTCGCCGATGCCGACGAGCATCGCGTCGTTGGCGGGGACCTTCTCGCCGAACTGCTTGAGGTGGACCTTGCTGCTCTTGTAGGAGCAGTGCTCGGACCACATCACGGAGTACATGGCGAGCTCGGCGCCGGTGGGACGGCGGCCCAGGATCTCGCGGATCCGGGCGTACTCGTCCTCCTTGAGGCCGAGCTCCTTCCAGGGCTGTCCGTCGTCCGGGGTTTCGGCCGCGTGCTTGACCGTGTCCAGGCTCATGCGTTGACCAGCTTCTTGATGATCGAGGTGAAGAAACCCAGGCCGTCGGTGCGACCGGTACCGATCAGCGGCTCGACGGCGTGCTCCGGGTGCGGCATCAGACCGACGATGTTGCCCGCGGCGTTGGTGATGCCGGCGATGTCGCGCAGCGAGCCGTTCGGGTTGACGTCGGCGTAACGGAAGGCGACGCGGCCCTCGGCCTCCAGCTCGTCGAGCGTGCGCTCGTCGGCGGTGTACCGGCCGTCCACGTTCTTCAGCGGTACGGAGATCTCCTGGCCCGACGTGTAGTCCGAGGTCCAGGCCGTCTCCGCGTTCTCCACCCGCAGCTTCTGGTCGCGGCAGATGAAGTGGAGGTGGTTGTTGCGCAGCATCGCCCCGGGCAGCAGGTGCGCCTCGGTCAGGATCTGGAAACCGTTGCAGATACCGAGGACCGGCAGGCCGGCCTTCGCCTGCTCGATGACGGTCTCCATCACCGGCGAGAAACGCGAGATGGCGCCGGCGCGCAGATAGTCGCCGTAACTGAATCCGCCCGCCAGGATGACCGCGTCGACCTGGTGGAGGTCCTTGTCACGGTGCCAGAGCGATACGGGTTCGGCACCCGCGATCCGCACGGCCCGCAGGCTGTCCTGGTCGTCGAGCGTGCCGGGAAAAGTGACGACTCCGATACGGGTGGTCACTTCTCCTCCTCCACCGTGACGGTGAAGTCCTCGATGACCGTGTTGGCGAGGAAGGTCTCGGCGATCTCGTTAATGCGGGCGAGGGCGGCGTCGTCGACCGGCCCCTCGACCTCGAGCTCGAAACGCTTTCCCTGACGGACGTCCGCGATTCCTTCGAAGCCGAGACGGGGCAGTGCGCGCTGCACAGCCTGTCCCTGCGGGTCGAGGATCTCCGGCTTGAGCATGACGTCGACTACGACGCGTGCCACTGGCACTCCCGGTGGTGTGGTGCGGCTGTGTCTCCGAGGGGTTCCCCAGATCCCCGCGGGTCCACTCAGCGTACCTGGCCAGAAATTCTACGCGGGTAGATATCACCTCACCCCGATCACGGCAAGATATCGGCGGCAACGACGTCCAGGGAAAATCCTGGGAAAAAATCTGCACCCGGATTGCACTCCGACACACGACGGCAACACGCGGATGCAATTGGCCGGGCTTCACAATGCGGCTCCCACCGCTGTACAAATGAATACGCGGGAAAGCACGATTGCCCCGGAACAGTCGACAGCCGTCGATCCGTATCCGCCCAGCCGCCGGAAGGCCGGCATCGACGCATGTCAGCCGCGACGATGCCGAAGGAAAGGACCGATATCCGTGGCTCAGCGCGTAGTGGTTACGCTCTCCGACGACATCGACGGGGGAGAAGCGGAGGAAACGGTCGCCTTCGCCCTGGACGGGAAGTCGTACGAGATCGACCTCAATCCCGCCAATGCAAAGAAACTGCGTAAGACGCTGGCCCCGTACGTGGCGGCCGGCCGAAAGCAGACAAACACCGGCAAGCGCGGCAGGGCCCCGGTCGCGTACCACCACACGTCACTGGCGCCGGACCCCGCGGCCGTGCGCGCCTGGGCCCGCTCGCACCGGATGGATGTGCCGGCGCGCGGCCGGATCCCCAAGAAGGTCTACGAGGCGTTCAACGCCGCCAGTTGAGACCTCCGCCCGGAATGTTCCGTTCCGTTCAGCGGCCCTCCGGCCGCCGCAGCGACACCGTGGGGAGCCGACTTGCACAACACCCCTGCAGGTCGGCTAGAGTCTGGAGCACGCCGAAGGGCAAGGCCGAAAAGCCGGGTCCGACGCAGCGTGCGGGTGTAGTTCAGTAGTAGAACATCCTCCTTCCAGGGGGAAGGCGCAGTGTGCAATTCCTGTCACCCGCTCTGCACTGCCTTACCGGACCACTCAGTGGATCAGGTAGAGTAGTGAGCGCTCCACCGGTGAAAGCCGAGTGGCGGCAATGCGGACGTAGCTCAGTTGGTAGAGCGCAACCTTGCCAAGGTTGAGGTCGCCAGTTCGAACCTGGTCGTCCGCTCTTGATTCAAAGGCCCCGGTCGATTTCGACCGGGGCCTTTGGCGTTTCCGGATATCGACGCATGAGGTCGCCCCGAGCAGTGACGACACTGCGCACCGGTAGCGGCCGTGATCCGGCGGAAGTCCTGGGCCGAGAGGTCCGCCAGGCACGAGGGGGAGCGGAACCGTGTGGGTACGGGCACAGGTGCGCGGATGGCAGCGGCGCGACGGGTTCGACAAGATGGACCTCTATACGCGCGGCACCCTCCACTGCTTGGTGTGGATGTCGATCGTGCCGCAGGTGCTGTTGCCTTTGACACGCCCCGTGAGGGCGTCCGACGCGCCTGTCGCACTGATCGCCGGAACGGTACTGCTCGCGCTCGCCCAGGGATTCTGCTCGACCCCCTTGGTGGCACGTGGGCTGGAGAGCTATCTGGGCAACGGGACCGTCGACCGGCGGCTGGCGGCACTCGGGGCCGCCCTGATGCCGGCGAGCATCACGGGGCTGCTCGTACTCGGAGCCCACACCGGGCCCGAGGAGTTCCCCGAGCTGCCGCTGGCCCTGTCCGCGGCGGTCCTGCCGTTCGGCACCACCCTCGTCCTGATCGCTCCCCTGTGGATGTCCCCCGTGGCGCTGACCGCCGTGGCGGTGGGTGCGGGCGGAGGTGCCGCACTGGCCGGCGGCAGCGGGCCGTTCGTGCTCCAGACCCTCCTGGGGATGGCTTTCACCATCGGACTGATCGCGGTGACCGTACGGATCTCCGCCTGGTCGCTGGGCGTGATGTCCCGACTCCGCGACGCCCAGGACGTGAAGACCCGGCTGGCCGTCGCCGAGGAACGGCTGCGCTTCGGACGGGACATGCATGACGTCCTGGGACGGAATCTGGCGGTGATCGCGCTGAAGAGCGAGCTCGCGGTCGAGCTGGCACAGCGCGGACAGCCCACGGCCGTGGAGCAGATGGTGGAGGTGCAGCGCATCGCCCGCACCTCCCAGCAGGAGGTCCGCGACGTCGTACGGGGATACCGGGAGGTCGACCTCCGGACGGAACTGCAGGGAGCCCGGGGGGTCTTGAGGGCAGCCGGAATGGAGTGCTCCGTCCAGGGCGACGGCGGACAGCTGCCCGCCCCCGTGCAGTCGGCCCTCGGCTGGGCCGTGCGGGAGGCCGCCACCAACGTGCTGCGGCACGGCAATCCGCAGCACTGCGCCATCCGGCTGGAGACCTCGCCGGACAGCGTCCGCCTGGTGGTCGAGAACGACGGCGTGGTGCCGGACACGGCAGCGGTCCCCGGCGGCTCGGGGCTCCACGGCCTCCGGGAACGGCTGGCCTCGGTCGGCGGCTCGCTGGATGCGGGACCGACGGACGACGGCCTCTTCCGCCTGACCGCGGCGATCCCGCTGCCCCCTCCCCGAAACACCGCAGCCTCTGCGCCGGAGAAGGTCTGACGTGTCGTGGCGTCCTCGACCTGGAGATCCGGGCACGGGCGGTGTGAAGGTCGCCACATCCCTACGGACCGGGCCGCACCGCTGCCGGACCACGTCCGTGAGGCGTGACAGCCCGCCGGAGACCTGGAACACGTGCCGTGGGCGACATCCGGGCATGCGCCCGGCGGGCGGCCGGCACACAGCGGCCGACCGCGATCGTCGGCACGGTGCGTGCCCGGAAACCGTTACGTGGGGCCCTGGTTGGCGAGGGATGCGACCTCCGCCGGGGTTTCCCACCGGTCGGGCGGGCGTCCGAGGTGACGGATCCGGCACCGGTCGGGGAACCCTCGTGGAGCCGGCGTGGAGCCGGCGTAGAGCCGTCGTCGTGTGCCGGGGAACGCCGCGCTGCCACCTGTCGGGGGCGTCTCCCGACTCGGTGCGGAGAACCGTCACGCGGCAGCGCGTCTCGCGGGGGAGAGAGGTTGGGTATAGTAGGCATCGCGCTTCGGCGCTTGCGGACGTAGCTCAGTTGGTAGAGCGCAACCTTGCCAAGGTTGAGGTCGCCAGTTCGAACCTGGTCGTCCGCTCCGTATGAGAAGGCCCCGGTCCTCGTGACCGGGGCCTTCTTCCGTTGCGGCTTCCGATCCGCTACAACTTCTGATCCGACCAGTTCAGGCCCGTCAGGAGCTCGTACGCCTCCAGGTACTTGGCCCGGGTCGCGTCGACGATCGCCTGCGGCAGCGGCGGGGGCGGCTGCTCGCCGTGCCGGTCCCAGCCGGAGGCCGGCGAGGTCAGCCAGTCACGCACGAACTGCTTGTCGTACGAGGGCTGCGCCTTGCCCGGCTCCCAGATCTCGGCCGGCCAGAAGCGGGAGGAGTCCGGCGTCAGCACCTCGTCCGCGAGGATCAGCTCCTCGCCGCCGTCCTCGGTGGGCGCGAAACCGAACTCGAACTTCGTGTCGGCGAGGATGATCCCGCGCTCACGGGCGATGTCCCGGGCACGGCTGTAGACGTCCAGCGTCGTCCGGCGCAGCAGGGCAGCGGTCTCGGGGCCGACCTCCCGGGCGACCTCCTCGTACGAGACGTTCTCGTCGTGATCGCCGACCGCGGCCTTCGTGGCCGGAGTGAAGATCGGCCCCGGGAGCTCGGAGCCGTCGACGAGTCCCTCGGGCAGGCCGATGCCGCACACCGTCCGGTCGGCGTCGTACTCGACCAGGCCGGAGCCCGCGAGGTAACCGCGCGCCACACACTCGACCTGGACCATCCGCAGCGAACGGCAGATCAGGGTCCGGCCTGCCCAGTCGGCGGGCGCCCCGGCGGGGAGCTCCGCGGACAGCACGTGGTTGGGGACGAGATCGGCGAGCTGGTCGAACCACCACAGCGACAGCTGGGTGAGCACACGGCCCTTGTCCGGGATCTCGGTGGGCAGGACCCAGTCGTACGCGGAGATGCGGTCGCTGGCGACCATCACGAGGTCGCCCGCCTCGTTCCGGTACAGGTCGCGCACCTTTCCGGTGTGCAGATGGGTGAGACCCGGCACCTGCACGGGCTCGGGCTTTTCTACGAAACCGGACACGCTGCCTCCGCGTAGGTTGGTCCAGGAGTGGTTCCGATTGTCCCGCATGCGAAGGGTCCACGGCGCCAGGGGTCGCACTGTGGACGGGGTGGGGGCCTGGACGGGGTCGTGACCCTGGGCGGGGTCGTGGTCCTGGGCGGGGTGGGGGCCTGGGCGGGATGAGGCGCTGGTCGGGCCCTCCGGGGCCGCTCCTCAGTCCCTCTTGCAGATCCGGTCGAGGAGATTGGCCGTGGCCCGCTGGATGCGGGGGTCCACATGGCCGGGCCGGTCCAGGGCCGGGGACCAGGCGAAGGTGCCCGACGCGAAGACGAGCGCGCCCGACGGGGCGCGGTACAGCGAGGTCTCCTGGTGCCGGGTGGCACCGTCACCGTCGGCGTACGGCGAGTGCGCGAGGAGCATGCGGCTCTCGTGCTCGGGGAGTGCCGTGCGCGGGAAGTAGCGGTCCGCCTCTCCCGCGACCAGTCCGTCGATCTCGTCGCCCTCCGCCGCACCCGTGGCCTCCCAGAGCCAGTGGCTCGCGTTCCGCACGACCAGGGGGTGCGGTTCGGGGACCCGGCCCGCGTACTGGATGCCCAGCAGTTGCTGCTCGGGGCGGTCGATCTCACGCCACAGGGCGGACTTCCCCGGTCCACGGCGCTTGCGGCAGGTGAGCAGGCGGTCCGGGACACCGGAGGGCGACGGGCCGAGGCCGACCTGCCAGTACATGGTGTTGGCCGAGAGGAAGACGAGCGAGGTGCCCGTGTCCCGGGCGAGCTCGGTGGTGCGGCGCATCGGCAGCGACCAGTACTCGTCGTGGCCGGGGAAGACCAGGCCCCGGTACCGGCTGGGGTCGACGCGGCCGGCGTGCAGGTCGCGGGCGTCGGCGTACGCGAGGTCGTAGCCGTAGCGCTCGGCCCAGCGGATGAAGTCGTAGGCGTGACCGACGTGCAGAGGCAGCCCGGCGCCCGCGTAGGGGCGGTCGAAGGAGATGGTGACCGCGGCGTCCTCCTCGCCCAGCAGCCTGCCCTGCTCGTCCCAGGCGTGATACAGACTCGCACCCGTGCGGCCGTCCTCCGGGTAGAGGTTGTAGGCCTGCCAGGTGACGTCGGGGAGCAGGAGCAGCAGGTCCGCCGGGTGGTCGTCGCGGACCGTGAAGGGGACGTGCGAGCGGTGGCCGTCGGCAGTGGTGAGCACGGCGACGTAGGCGCCGACCGACCAGTAGCTGGGGATCTGCAGCCGCCAGGAGAGCCACCAGTGGTGGCAGGAGACCGTGCGCTCCGCGGCCAGCGGGGCCGGCTGGACGATGCCGGAGAGGCGCGGGCTGGTGGTGATCTTCGCGGCGCCGTCGCCCGCGTAGTGGCCGATGCGGTAGATGTCGACGGAGAACTGCTGGGGCGGGTCCACGGTGATGTGGAAGTCGATCGCCTCGCCGGGCGCCGCCGCCCCGGGTGAGACGAAACCCTTGATCTGCTGGCGCACGTCGTCGGCGGCGCGCGTGCCCCCGCCGGTGCCCCCTCGGCCCAGGGCGGCGTCCGCATACCAGGGGACGACCTGACCGGTGTCGTCCCAGTAGTTCTCACTGCCGCGCAGCCAAGGCAGCGGGCCCTGTCCGAAAGGGTCGCTCACGGCATGCGCGAGGGCACCCGATTCCCAGCGCCGAATATGCTCCGCCCCCATACCGCTCCCCTCCCTCGTCCCCCGAAACCTCCGGTGCGCCGCCGACCGGCGCGACCCCAGCACATCACATTACGCACGCACTCCGTTACCGTTCGTCGCTATTTGATGTGAACGAAGCCCGATGTTCCGGGTATTGCCGGGACATCTGTCGCATTTCACCACCTAAGTGGACGGACGACCGTGCACCTCAAGTGCAAAGCCGGCCCACGCGCACCTCTCAGCCCAGGCGTACCGGTTTGTCGGTGCGCACTCCGACCGTGGTGAGCCAGGAGAGCAGCGGCTCCGCGTCCCCGTCCTCGACGAGGCTGAGCACCGGGGCGCCGAGGTCGGACCTGCGACCGCCGTCGACCAGCAGCGCGGGGCCGTCGAGCCAGTCGAGTCCCGGCGCGGCCCCCGCTGTGTCCACTGCGGCGCAGCAGACCATCGCCACGACGTGATCGGCGAGCAGCTCCGCGCCCGTACGAGGGGGCTGGAGGGGGAAGAGCGGGAGCGGGACGGGCCCCCAGAGGTCGAGGGGGTCGGTTGCCGCCCCTGTCGGCAGGCCGCCCGCCCCGGGCGTCGGTGCGGCCTTCTCCTCGTCCCGGGCCACGGCGGCGCCGATCCCGGCCGCGAGCGCCTCGCTGTCGGCACCCGGCGCCGCGAGGTGGCCGATCACCCGGGCCAGCGTGGGTACGCCGTCGCCTCCCGGCACTGCTGGGCCCCCCACGGACACGCTGGTCGCCACCCCCAAGGCGTCGAGCACCCGGTGCAGACGGGCGGCCTCCGTACGCCATTTCCGGTCCACGACCTCTTCCGGATACTGCTGCCAGTCGACCGGGGACCAGCCGGGGCCGGGCTCGGCGGGACCCCCGTGGAAGAGCCGGGCCGCCA
Source organism: Streptomyces sp. Alt3 (assembly GCF_030719215.1). NCBI lineage: Bacteria > Bacillati > Actinomycetota > Actinomycetes > Kitasatosporales > Streptomycetaceae > Streptomyces > Streptomyces glycanivorans. Next base: position 3,932,771 of record NZ_CP120983.1, read on the forward strand.
GCAGCGAGGCCGCCTCGTCGGCCGCGCCCGGTTCCTCGATGAGATCGCAGGCGGGACGCTCCCCCAGCCTGGAGGTGAAACCCTCCGCCAGCCGGTCGCGCCGCGAGAGCTCCGTGAGCGCGGAGACGACGCCTGCGTCGAGCCGGGAGGGCCAGCGCCCCATCCGCCAGGCCGGCAGCGCGACCCGCGTCAGCAGGCGGTCCCAGCCCGCGTAGGCGAGGCCCACCTGCTCCTGGGCGACGATCCGCAGCCCGTAGTCCACGTCGTGGGCGCGCCCCGACGCGGCGGCCGCGACGCAGCGCTCCATCTCCGCCGCGTGGCCGCGGCAGCCGCGCAGCAGCACCTTGGCGATCCACCCGACGAAGGCCCTGGGGATCCTGCGTACGAACCCCTGCCCGGGCAGGGCCGCGTCGGCGACAGCGGCGTCCAGGCCACGGACGAAACGGCGGGCGGCGGCTATGTCCGGGTGCGCGGAAGGCCCGGTGCCCGCCACGACCGGGGCGAGAACCGCCCGCAGCTCCGCGACCCTCATCCACCACAGGAATGGGGACCCGATCACCAGGACGGGGGCCGCCGGGACCCGGCGGCCCCGCCGGATCCCGGTCTGCCCCTCGACGTCCTTCACCCGCGGCTGGGCGGCCGGGTGCGTACGGTCCTCCAGCCAGCTGTCGCAGTCCGGGGTGAGCGCTATGGCCGACGGCGCCGGGACGTCCAGCCGGTCGGCGAGGTCCCGGACCAGCCGGTAGAGGTCGGGGGCCGCGGCCTCGGTGAGGGGCACGGTCGGGCTGACCGCCGGCCTCGCCCGCGCCACCGCGACGGCGACCGCCGCGGCGACGAGCAGAACCACGACGGCGCAGGCCGTCACCACCCAGCTGACCGTGGACCAGACCCCTGGACCGATGTGCCCCTGGGCGACCGCGACGAGCAGCACGACCGAGGCGGCCGTCGGCAGGATCGCCAGGGCTGTGGCTCTGCTGCGGATGCGCAGCAGAGCCACAGCCCTGGCCCGCGCTGCGTGCGCACCCAGCTCCTCAACCGAACCGGTACCGGACACGGCCGTAGGTCACCCCCTCTGCCCCCGCGACGGTGTTGGTCACTCCCCCACTGTGGCACCCGTCACCGACATCGCAATGCCGGTGGGCCAAGTGCCCGAACGCTTGCGCCGCACCCTAGTTGGGGCCTCGGCGGGCGTCATCCGGATGGCCGAGTCGTCACCCGATGGAATGGCTTTGGGCAAAGCTGCTGACGGGCCGGTGTCCAACCGTTCGGTGATACCGCGGCCCCCTCTGCTGCCCTCTTCCCCGGTCTGGGGGCGGCCTCCTTATCCGGCGTGGGGGCGGCTTCCCTCTCCGGTGCGGGAACGGCCAGGACGCGCCTCTGGGGGCGGCCCCGGACGCGCCCGTGCCCGGCGCCTCCGTGGAGGGCCGGGCACAGGGTGAACGGGCCGGGGCGGATCAGGCGGTGGGCCGAGCGGGCCTCAGGCCTCCTCGGCTGCCTTGCGCGCGATGTCCGTGCGGTGCTGGGAGCCGTCGAGCCGGATCCGGCCGACGGCGGTGTAGGCACGATCCCGGGCCTGCGCGAGGTCCTTGCCGGTCGCCGTGACCGAGAGCACGCGGCCCCCGGCGCTGAGGACGGCGTTGCCGTCCTTCCGGGTGCCGGCGTGCAGGACGAACGCGTCCGGCGCATCCTGCGCCACCACATCCGCGAGGCCCTCGATCGGGTCTCCCGTCCGGGGCGTGTCCGGGTAGTTGTGCGAGGCGATGACCACGGTGACGGCGGCGTCGTCGCGCCAGTTCAGCGCGGGTACGGCGTCCAGGGTGCCATTGGCGGAACCGAGCAGGACCCCGGCCAGCGGCGTCTTCAGCCTGGCCAGGACCACCTGGGTCTCGGGGTCACCGAAGCGGGCGTTGAACTCGATGACCCGCACACCGCGCGAGGTGATGGCGAGACCCGCGTAGAGCAGCCCGGAGAACGGCGTACCGCGTCGGCGCAGCTCGTCGACGGTCGGCTGCAGGACGGTCTGCATGACCTCGTCGACCAGCTTCGGGTCCGCCCACGGGAGCGGGGAGTAGGCGCCCATGCCACCGGTGTTCGGGCCCTCGTCGCCGTCCAGGGCGCGCTTGAAGTCCTGGGCGGGCTGGAGGGGCAGCACAGTGGTGCCGTCGGTGATCGCGAAGAGGCTCACCTCGGGGCCGTCGAGGAACTCCTCGATGACCACGCGGTCGCAGGCCAGGGCGTGGGCACGCGCGGCTTCGACGTCGTCCGTGACGACGACGCCCTTGCCGGCCGCGAGACCGTCGTCCTTCACGACGTACGGAGCGCCGAAGGCGTCCAGGGCCGTGTCGATCTCGGCGGGCGTCGTGCAGACGTAGCTACGGGCGGTCGGAACGTTGGCTCCGGCCATGACGTCCTTGGCGAACGCCTTGGAGCCTTCCAGCTGGGCCGCCTCACCCGATGGGCCGAAGCAGGGGATGCCGGCCGCGCGCACGGCGTCGGCGACACCGGCGACCAGCGGCGCCTCCGGGCCGACGACCACCAGCTCGGCGCCCAGCTCGGTCGCGAGGCGCGCGACGGCGTCACCGTCGAGTGCGTCGACCGGGTGCAGTTCGGCCACCTCTGCGATACCGGCGTTGCCGGGGGCGCAGTACAGAGCGGTGACATCGGGGTCGAGGGAGAGAGAGCGGCACAGGGCGTGTTCGCGGGCGCCGCCGCCGATGACGAGGACCTTCACGGGGTGCAGCCTAGCCGCCGGTGGCAGGGGGCCTCGACGGGCGCCGCTCCGTGGACAGCCCGGCGGGCCCGCGGGGGAAGGCGCACGGACGGCCCGGGGACGGCCCGCGGATGTCTCCGGGGCTCGGGCCCCCTACTCGTTGGTGAACTCCTCGACGACCGTGGCACCCAGCTCACGGACGATCAGGTCATGACCGGAGAGCGCGGAGTCGACCAGGTCGGGGTCGTCCGCCTCGGCGGTGTCGTCCTCGGGCGCGACGGCCCGCGGCGGTTCGGGGGCGCGCTCGTACGAGGACGGCTCGGGCCGCCCGGACTGCTGCGGTGGGGGCTGCTGAGCGGGTTGCGGGGCCGGCTGGGAGCGGCCGGCCGGGACTCGTACGACGGAGCCGGGGGCGGAGACGCGGGTGCGGGCTGGTACGGAGCGGCCGGGGGCCTGCCGCCACCGCCGCCGCCGGTCTGCGGGGGCTGGCCGCCGCCGCCCGACGGGTCGACGACCGCGTCCACACGCCACTTGGCGTTGAACTGCTCGGCGAGAGCCTGCTTGAGCACTTCCTCGCTGCCGCTGCTCGTGAAGGTGTCACGGGCACCGGCGTTCAGGAAGCCGATCTGCAGGGTGCTGCCGTCGAAGCCTGTGACCTGGGCGTTCTGGCTGAGCAGGATCCAGGTGAACCGGCGCCGGTTCTTCACCGCGTCGAGGATGTCCGGCCACATGTTCCGCACCTGGGCCGCGCCCTGCGCCATGCCCTGCCCGCCGGGAGCGGGCGCCTGCGCGGCGGGAGCCGGGGCCGGGGCAGCCGGGGCGGGGGCAGCGGCAGGCGCGGGAGCCTGCGGTACGCCGCCACCGGGTGCGGAGGCGGTCGGCCAGCCTCCGGGCCTGCGCGCCGGTTCCGCACCGCCCGCGCCACTGCCGGCACCGGCCGCCGAGGGCCAGGCGCCGGGGCGCTGGCCTGCGGGCTCCGGGGCCTGCGGGGCCTGGGGCTGCTGGGGCTGGGCCGCTTCCTGCGGTGCTGCCTGCTGAGGTTGCTGCGGTGCTGCCTGCTGGGCTTGCTGCTGGGGCTCCGGGGTGGCTGCCGCCTCCGCAGCCCGGGCCGCGGCGGGGCCTCCGATGCCTCCCGCGCTTCCGGCAGGCATCCCGACACCGGCTCCATGGGCCTCCGGCCCCGGCACGTACCCCATGGCGGGGCCGGGCCCGGCCGCAGCGGCGAGGGAGGCTCCGCGCTCCAGCCGGTCCAGCCGGGCCTGGAGCGAACGCTCGTCGTCGAAGGCGCCGGGCAGCAGCACCCTGGCGCAGATCAGCTCCACCTGGAGCCGGGGCGACGTCGCCCCGCGCATCTCGGTGAGCCCCTCGTTGACCAGATCGGCTGCGCGGCTCAGCTCCGCGGCGCCGAAGACGGACGCCTGTGCCTGCATCCGCTCCACCACGTCGGCGGGCGCGTCGATGAGCCCCTTCTCCCCCGCGTCCGGCACGGCGGCCAGGATCACCAGGTCGCGCAGCCGCTCCAGCAGGTCGGCGACGAAGCGCCGGGGGTCGTTGCCGCCCTCGATCACCCGGTCCACGACCTCGAAGGCCGCTGCCCCGTCGCCCGCGGCGAAGGCATCCACGACGGAGTCCAGCAGGGACCCGTCCGTATAGCCGAGGAGCGACGTCGCCATGGCGTATGTCACACCGTCGTCGCCCGCGCCGGCCAGCAACTGGTCCATGACGGACATCGAGTCACGCACGGATCCCGCACCGGCCCGCACCACGAGCGGCAGCACGCCGTCCTCGACGACGCTGCCTTCCCGGCCGCACACCTCCGCGAGATAGCCGCGAAGCGTCCCCGGCGGGACCAGCCGGAAGGGGTAGTGGTGCGTACGCGACCGGATCGTGCCGATGACCTTCTCGGGCTCGGTGGTCGCGAAGATGAACTTGAGGTGCTCCGGCGGCTCCTCGACCACCTTCAGCAGGGCGTTGAACCCGGCCGGGGTGACCATGTGGGCCTCGTCGATGATGTAGATCTTGTACCGGCTCGACGCAGGCCCGAAGAACGCCTTTTCCCGCAGGTCACGGGCGTCGTCCACACCACCGTGCGACGCGGCGTCGATCTCGATGACGTCGATCGAACCCGGCCCGTTGCGCGCGAGGTCCTGGCAGGACTGGCACTCCCCGCAGGGTGTGGGCGTGGGGCCCTGCTCGCAGTTCAGGCAGCGGGCGAGGATGCGCGCGCTGGTCGTCTTTCCGCAGCCGCGCGGCCCACTGAAGAGGTACGCGTGATTGACCCGGTTGTTCCGCAGGGCCTGCTGCAACGGGTCAGTGACATGCTCCTGACCGATGACCTCGGCGAAGGACTCGGGGCGATAGCGGCGGTACAGCGCAAGGGACGACACACATACGAGGTTATCGGGGCGCACCGACAACCGGTCCCGCCCCGGACCGAGCGCCCGGCGGGAGACCGCACCCGGACACGCAAGGGCCCCCCACGCACCCGCCAGAGCCAACCTACCCTTGCTGCCTTCCGGCCCTGGGGGAGTTCAGTCAGATAGCGCCACGTGAGGGGCTGACGCCCACCTTAGCCGATCCCAGCCCCCTGTCGTCCACCCGCTCCCCTGCCCCGCCCCTCCCGGAGGACGGTCCGGAACGATCTCCGGGGAACGTGTTCGCGAGCACCCTCCAACGTCTTGTATTGTTTGCCGCGGAGGATTCGCCTAGTGGCCTAGGGCGCACGCTTGGAAAGCGTGTTGGGGGCAACCCCTCACGAGTTCGAATCTCGTATCCTCCGCCATTGCTCTCACCGGGCAATACGTCGAAGGGCCCCACCGCTTGCGGTGGGGCCCTTCGGCGTTCGTAGTCTCAACGAGACTCTTCGGAGCCCTCCGCGCCGCTGCCGTCGGCGTCGTTGGCCACTTCCCAGACGAGTCCTCCGACCCGCTGCGGGACGTCGGCCAGGATGCCGCCCGTCACGTGCTGGTACCGGGCCGCCATCGCAGAGGCCGTTCCGGGGCGGCGTGAGTCGCTTGAGTCGCGACACCGGCTATCGCCGATCGGACCGCGTGAGCGTGATGCCGGTGTACGTGGGCACCCAGTCAGCTCCGCTGAATGTGCCAAGACCCCGTATTGCCGTCAACGGGCGATGATGCCGACCGCGCAGGTCACCACCAGAGTCATGCCCGCCAAGGCGACGGTCACGGGGACTGCCAGGCTCGGGCGGCTGTGGACGAGGGAGAACAGGGCACCACCCAGCAGCGCGGCAAGCAGAGTCAGGATGAGGGCGAGGAGCGCGGTCGTCGTAGTCATGAGGTTCCCCTGAGTCGGTCCATTGCGGCTGTACCCGATCATGGAAGGCACCTGTGTGTTGCGGCACGCGCACACCGGTGCGGCCTCGCGCAACAAGGCAGGGATCCAACGGAGGGGTGGGAATGACTCAAGGGGAGCTGGTTCCACGCGGATCACGCACGATGGTCTTCCAAAAGGACATCGACGGAACGCAGATCGGGCCTGACCGCTATGCATTCGCCCTCGCGCTACGCGAGCTGGCTCAGCGTTTGGGCGTGACCCTCAGCCGTTACTCCGTCCGTGTTCCCTGGGACCGCTCGACGCTTTCTCGGTACTTCAGCGGCGCCCTGGTCCCACCCGCGGAGTTCGTCGAGCAGCTCATTGGCGACGGCAATCGAGAGACGGGCACCGAGCTGACCCCGGACGCCCAGGACACCGTACGCAAGCTGCACCGGACCGCCCTGCGCGTCACAAGTCCCCACGCCGCCGACCTGCAGGATCTGCGGGACAAGCTCGCGAAGGCCGACCGGGAAAGCCGTCATCTACACCAAGAGGCGCGGCTCCTGCGTGAGATGGTCCGCAGCGCGCATGAACATCTCGATGAGCAACAGGCCCGGCTACGTCAGCTAGAACAGGCTGGCGCGGCCGCCCGGCTCGTACACCGCGCCGAACTGGACCAGCGGACCGCGGACTTCGATTCCCTGAGAGCCGAGCGGGACGAACTCCAGGAGACACTGATCCGGCTGACGGCGAAACTGGCGGAAGCCGAACGACGCGCCCGCGAGGCTGAAGAACGATGCATCGGGCTCGAGCAGCAGCTGGACACTGCCGAGGCTCATGCAGAGGAACGTGATGCCGAGGCTGAGGCGGACGTGGACACCGTCACAAATACGGCGACCGCAGAGCCCACAATCAGCCCGGGGATCAGCGTCCACCTCGGCATCACCCGGGAGGCCGGAGCCCGACTCGTGCGGACCCTCGACGAGCAAGTGCCGTTGCCTCTCACCGAGGCGCACCTACGGAAGGTACTTGGCCGGCCAGGGATCTATCAGCTCCTTCGCGGTGGCCCAAGCCAGCCGAAGGAGCGCATGTACGTGGGGAAGGCTGACCGCTCTCTGCCGCAGCGATTGGACTTCGCCCGTCTGAGGATCCTGGGCCGCAAGTACATCTCGTTGGACGACATCTACTTCACGTACGTCTACGTCGAGGATGACTTGTCTGCAGTCGCCCCGGAGAACCTCGTCATCAAGCACCTACAGGAAGAGCGCGGCGTCAGCCTCCTGTGGAACCACAACGGATTCGGCAACAACGATCCAGGGCGCAGGCGGGACCAGACACAGCTACAACCCCAGCACTTTGACGTGGCCCATCCCATCGACCTGGACTGGTCGCTCCGTCACGACGGGCGCCAGCAGCTGTTGTCTCCAAGGGACTTTGCCACCTACCTCAAGGCAGAGCTGCCCTTCGCCTTCAGGCAGAAGTTGGAACCCGCCTTGGCCGAGGAAGTCTCGCTAGAGGTCCCCCGAGGCCCTCTGAGCGCCGACACGGCCTTCCGGCTCCTTGCGCGGAATCTGGGGGAATCCTGGCAGGTCAGCGCGCTCAAGGGGTACGTGATCCTCTACAAGGAACACACCGAATACCCCAACGCCCTCCGCTACTACCGCGGCGAGAACGTTACGGACGCGTAATGGCGTGACCTGCAGGAACGGGATGCCCACTGGTCTCAGTTCTGGTCTCGTTCGCTCCTGTCCGGGACGGTACAGGCCAAGCCACGCCGAACGCTCCACCGGAGGTCAGGACACACACGGCTCGCTCCGGATGCTTAGGCGAGGACTTGGAAAGCGTGTTGGGGGCAACCCCTCACGAGTTCGAATCTCGTATCCTCCGCCATTGCTCTCACCGGGCAATACGTTGAAGGGCCCCGCAGCTTGCTGCGGGGCCCTTCAACGTTGGTGGTCTCAGTTCCGGTCTCATTCATTTCCGACACAAGAGACATTTCATTCCGTCGACTTGTCGTCGACGGGTCGAGTCACAGGACATCGCCTTCACTCAGAAGCGGGTTCTGCCGACCCAGGACGCAGGCGTCCCCCGCGATCCACCATTCTGGGTCTGTGCAGGACCGATTCCGGTCGGAGACCACCGGCACTCGTCTTTGTGAGGTGTCCCCGTCGGCATGCCCAGCGGATCAACTCTGGTCACGTGGCTGAGTGATCTGGAAGTCGACCGGCTTGAGCGGGTCCTGGCAGCTCGCCCGGATCCCGTGTCCCCGCCGGAACCACGATCGTTCGGCGCGATGTCCGCCAGCTCGCCCATGCCGTCGACGTCGGCACAGCAACCACGGTCGAGTACGTCGCCGCGTCGGGCAACCGGGCCGTACGTATCCTCAGCGAGCTCGTGCTCGACCCGCCCTACGTGTACGCCTGGTGCCACCTGCGCGACGGCCAACGGGTCTTCACCCTCTCCCGCATCCACGGCATCATGCCCGGGTAGCCGGGATCCGCGTCGTGGCCCGGTGTTCGGCCGGTCACTGCGGCCATGCCCCGCCACCAAGCACTGCGACGAGCCGCCATTACGATCGCCGACCATGGACTGGGTCGAGCGCACCGCGCAGTTGAGGCAGTGGACCAGGGGCGGGGCGCGGGCTCCGCACAAGCCGTTGCTGTTCCTGTACGCGCTCAGCCGGTTCCAGCAGGACGCCGACGACGAGCTGCGGTACAGCACGGTGGAGCAGGACCTGCGGCGACTGCTCGCCGAGTACGGTCCTGGGAACCGGACGACGCCCGCCTATCCCTTCCATCATCTGGTGAGTGACGGCGTGTGGGAGGTGCGCACCGAGCGCGGTCCGGGCAGCCCCGGGACCGGGGTCACGGAGCTGCGCGAAACCGGCGCCGCTGGGCGGCTGACGCCGGAGCTACGGGCGGCGCTGCGGCGGGATCCGCCCCTGCTCGGCCGAATGACACGCGTACTCCTCGATCTGAACTTCCCGCCCTCCCTCCACGGCGAGCTGTGCGAAGCCGTCGGCCTGGAACTGGAGGAGGCCGAGACCGGACTGGTCTCGGCCAAGCGCAGGCAGCGGGACCGGCGCATGCGGGAGATGGTCCTGACGGCGTACGAGTACCAGTGCGCCTTCTGCGGGTACGACGGCAGGATCGGCACGGTGCCGGTCGGGCTTGAGGCCGCCCATGTCCGCTGGTGGGCGTTCGACGGACCGGACGACCTCGAGAACGGGCTGTGTCTGTGCTCGCTGCACCACAAGCTGTTCGACAAGGGCGTACTCGGTCTCGGCGAGGGCCGTGGCGAGGCGCACCGCATCCTGGTCTCACAGAGCTTCGTCGGCCGCAGCACCGCCGCCCGCGAGCACGTCATCACGCTCGCCGGCCGTCCGGTCATCGGCCCCCAGTCGGGCCTCCGCCCCATCGCCGCCGCCCATCGTTCCTGGCACACCAGCCAGGTCTTCCAAGGCAGCCCACGTCCCGCCACGACCGCCTGAACGCCGACCTGGCGGTCACGCGAACGCACTGGTACGGGGTGTGATACCGAGAGTATGGTCTCTTGTATGGCCACGAAGAAGGTAACTGTGACGATTCCCGAGGATCTCCTGGACGAGATCCGCGCGGAGGCCGCAGAACGGGGACTGTCGGCGTACGTCGCCGAGGCGCTGCGCTTCAAGCGCGACCGGGACCGGCTGCGGGAACTGTCCGACTGGCTGCAGGAGGAATACGGCCCCCTCACTGAGGAGGAGCGCACAGCAGCGTTCGAGGAACTGGAGGACCTCGACGCCGAACACGAGCGCCGCCGCGCCGCTGGAAAGCACAACGCCGGAGAGGCCGCGTGAAGAAGCGTGCCATTGAGCACAAGCAGCGGCCATTGCGCGTCTTCGTGCTCGACTGCGAAGCCCTGTCGCTGGCTGTGCGCGGCGACCGGAAGATGATCGCCTGGCTCGACCTCGCGGCCCGGGGTGAAGCCGAGGTGGTGACGTCTCCGCTGACGCTGGTCGAGGCGTACGACGGCAGAACCACCGAGCAGCGCTGGGACTGGGTGCTCTCCCGGCTCGAGGTCGCCGACATCGGAAAGGACGAGGCCCGCCAGGCCCGCCGACTCCTGGCCGACGCCAAGCTGCACGGCCACAAGTACGCGATCGACGCGGTGCTCGCCGTCATCGCGCGACAGCAGAAGGGTCAGGTCACCGTCTTCACCTCGGACGTGGACGACCTGGAGAAGCTGGTCCCGGAGTCGATCATCGTCAAAAAGGTCTGACCCGGATCTCCGGTCTCAGTCTTGGTCTCATTCACCCTCGTCCAGCGCCGTCCATCACCTACCCGACGCCCCGATCCGCCGCAGGTCAGGACGGCGATGACTCATCCCGGGCCCCCAAGCGAACATTGGGAAAGCGTGTTGGGGGCAACCCCTCACGAGTTCGAATCTCGTATCCTCCGCCACTGCTCTCACCGGGCAGTACGTCGAAGGCACTCGCGGCCGGCTGTCAGCCGACCTCTCAGATCTGCACCACGTGCACGTCCTGGGCGTCCAGCGCCTTCAGATAGGCATCGAGGTCGGCGGGATCGCTGGTGAAGACCACGGCACTGCCATGCCGTGCCGCCGTCAGAGCCACCAAGGCGTCGACGGCGTCCGGCCGCTTCTTCGGGGGCAGGTCCGCCGTACCGAGGGCACTTCCGATGCGCTGCCATTCGGTGGTGTCCGGGCCGGTGGCACACACGATGCAGGTCGTCTGCCCCACGGTGGTGGGCCGCATGGCCGGGACCGAACTGCGAGCCTGCGGAACAGTGCAGTCCTTCATCACCCCGGCCAGGGCATGCACCGTGGCCGGGGTGGGCCGCCAGACCTGTGCCAGTACCGGTCCGAGCACGAGCGCCCTATGGGGCGCTCCCTGGAGGCCCGCGTGCAGACGCACGGCCTTCGCCCTGCGGTCAGCGAGCGCGATCAGCATGCCTGTGTCGTAGACCGGCACCCGGGCAGTCATGCGGCGTTGCCGGAGCGGGCGCCAGGACCGTCGGTGCCGTAGACGAGTCCCATGGCCTCCTGCACCTCCAGCCGTTCCTGCTCCGTGAGGTCGTCATCGGCGACTTCGGGCAGAGGCGGCAGTGTGGCAGCCTCCGCCTCCGCCTCCGCGATCACCGCGTCGAGCCGGGCGAACTGCGCTTCGGCCGCTTCCACATCGGCCATCTGCCGGGTCGCGGCGTTGGCAAGGTATGCGGAAACGTCCATGCCTGCCCGCTCCGCGTGAATCCGGATACGCTCGGCATGGTCACTGTCCAGGCTGATACTGATCCGCGTCTTGGGCATATCAGAAGTGTATGACGCGTATTACGCCCCGCCAAGCGCACCCTGAAGGGGCCGACGAGTCGGCCGCCTCGACTCGACCGCGCCCGAGGCCTCGCCCGTGGCCGTGGCCGTGGCCGTGGCCGTGGCCGTCCGGACCTTGCCCGACGGGGCCCTCGGGCTCAGCCCTGTTCTCATTGCCGCTGCACGGCAACGTCCTGGCCCGCACGGCACTACCGCACCCCCCGCGGGCCAGGAGGCACCTGGTTTCGGACATCTCGGTCATCGGTCGCTACGATCCGCGAAGAGGGACCGCCCGGTTTCGTCGCAAACTACCGACCACCATGGGCAGTTCACCCGCCGCACGGCCCGCTCCCGAGGGTGCGCACCCGGTCGCGGGCTCCTACAACCATCGTGTGCCCCCGGGAGTCTGGTCCGTAGCCGGCCGGCCGTGGGCCTCGTCGGCGTCCGGGGAAGCTCTCTCACCGCAAAGGACCGCTCACCGATGCATGTACGGCACCTCACGCGCACTGCGGCCGTCTCACTGGCTCTCGCCTCCACCCTGCTCATGGCCGGCGGCGCCGGTGCTGCCGAGGTCTCCGGCTGGGAGGTCTCCCTCTCCGGGGACAGCCCGGCCGGATCCCTGATGTCCGTGTCCTCGGTCGACGACGATCTCGCCTGGGCGGTCGGACGCAAGGACGGTTACGGCGTCATCATGCGCTGGGACGGTGAACAGTGGAGCGAGGACACCGCTCCGGGGCTTCCCGACGTCTGGCAGTGGTCGTCCGTCAGCGCGGTGTCCGCCGACGACGTCTGGGCCTACGGAACGGTGGGGCGGGACCAGGCCCTCGTGCACTACGACGGCGAGCGCTGGAACAGCGTCGCCGCGGCCGGGCCCGCGGACGACTCCTGGCCCGAGGTACCCCTCGACGCCGTCCCCGGCCGGCTCTTCAAGGGCGGCAACGCGCTCTACACCTACTCGGACGGCGCATGGCAGACCTTCGCGCTGCCGGCCCTCGTCGACATCAGGGACATCGACGCGATCTCGGCGGACGACGCCTACGCCACCGGCATGCGGTACCCGGTGGACAGCGGCCACCCGGTGACTTATCACTGGGACGGCGAGACCTGGTCACTGATGGACCAGCCTCCCGTGCGCACAGGTACGGACACCGCGAAGATAACCGCCGTGGCCCCGGACGACGTCTACGTCGCCGGGTGGGCCGACGGCCCCGACGCCGGCCCGCCCGTGCCGAGCGTCGCGCACTGGGACGGCACAGCCTGGGAGGACATCACGGGGGAGCTCGCCGACCTGTACCTCCACGCGATCGCCCCCGACGGGCGGGGCGGGCTCTGGGTGACGGGCAACGACCAGGCCGAACCCGCCAACTCCGAGGCGGTCTTCTGGCACTTCGACGGCACCACCTGGACCAAGGAGGCAGGGGCACCGGCTCCCGACGGAGACACCCGGTGGCCCTCGTACACCTTCTACGATCTGGCCCCGGCCGGGACCTCCGGCGAGTTCTGGGCCGTCGGCGACTACTCCACGCCCATGGACTCGCACGGCGACCAGACGGTCAACGGCCTGATCGAGCGGTCCACGACGCCTGCCGGAACACCTGCCGGAACACCTTCCGACTGACGGCCCAGGACGGCCCCCGGACGGCCCCGCCCGCCGCCGGTCACGGCGGCGGGCGGGGCCGTCGGCTCAGCTCAGTTCCTGGATGCGGATCAGGTTGCCCGCGGGGTCGCGGAAGGCGCAGTCGCGAATGCCGTACGGCTGCTCGGTCGGTTCCTGGACGACCTCGGCGTCACCTGCCTGCACCTTCTCGAAGGTGCCGTCGAGGTCCTCCGTCGCCAGCAGGATCCAGCCGTAGGTGCCCTTGGCCATCATCTCGACGACGGTGCGGCGTTCGTCCTCGGTGATGCCGGGGTCGACGGCCGGCGGAGCCAGCAGGATCGACGTGCCGGGCTGACCGGCGGGGCCGACCGTGATCCAGCGCATCGTGCCGGACCCGACGTCCTTGCGGACCTCGAATCCGAGGGTGTCGCGGTAGAAGGCCAGTGCTGCGTCCGGGTCGTCGTGCGGGAGGACGCTCGTGTGAATGGTGATGTCCATGCCGGTCACGCTAGCGGCGGTTCGGCGGCCCGGGCTTCTCGATTCCTGACCGGTCTGGTCACCTGTTTCGCCACGCACGCCGGCACTCCCGCCGCCCCGCTCACCGCTTGGCGCCGGTAGGTGCTGGGCGGCATGCCGACCAGCTCCGTGAAGCGCGTGCTGAAGGTGCCCAGCGACGAACAGCCGACCGTGAAGCAGACGTCGGTGACGCTGAGGTCTCCCCTGCGCAGCAAGGCCATCGCCCGCTCGATGCGCCTCGTCATCAGATAGCCGTACGGCGACTCGCCGTAGGCGGCCCGGAACTGGCGGCTGAGGTGCCCTGCCGACATGTTCACCCCCCGGGCCAGCGCCTCTACGTCCAGGGGCTGCGCGTACTCCCGGTCCATCCGGTCGCGGACCCGGCGCAGCAGCGCCAGGTCACGCAGGTGCTGGGACTCGGATGGTCTGCTCGTCACGTGTGCGATCGTGCCACGCCGCTCCGTCCCGCCGGGCGCGTTCCGCTCATCAGGCATGGGCGGCGCGACGGCCGCAGGGCTGATCAGTGCGATGTCTTCTCCCACTCGAAGCCGTCCGGGTCGGAGAAGGGGCCGTCGTCGCTGTCGAGCACGATCCGGTGCGATCCGGTGCCGTCCGGCGGCACTCCGGCGTCCTTGGCCAGGGCGTGACGGCCGTAGAGGGCCAGCGTGACGGGGCTCGACGGGGTGTCGAACTCGACGTACTTCCGGCCGAAGCTCTTCCCCACGGTGAAGCCCCGCTCGACGTAGAACTGCTTGCTCGCGAGCACGTCCTCGGCTCCCAGGAGAAGCACGAAGCGGTCGATCTCCCGGGTGGCCGGGCCCTTGTCCTTCTTGGCCGAGGTGGCGATCTTCCAGAGTGTCCCGTCGGGAGCCTGGACGACACCTCCGTAGCCCCACAGGGACTTCTTGGCCGGCTTCACCGACGAGGCGCCGGCCGCGAGCGCGGAGTCGACGAGGGAGTCGACCGTGGACGGCTGGGAGACCGTGAGTGACAGCGTGAAGCCGCGGAAACCGGTCGTCGGTGCCTCCGAGGCCCGCACGCGGAGCTCGGGGCCCAGGCCGAAGGCGGCGGCGTAGAAGTGTTCGGCGGCGGTGGGGTCGGCCACCTCGAGGGTGACGGATGCGATGGAAGCCATGTGACGAAGCTATTGCCGCTGCGCGCCGCGCGCTTCTCGATTCCTGACCGGTGAGGAGGCCGGGCCGGGGCCGTGTGGCGCAGGGCCCACCCGCGATGGCGCCGCCCGGCCCACTCAGGCGCCGGCCCGCTCGAGCAGCCCGCTCGCTCAGGCGGCGGGAGCGACGAAGTAGTGGCCCTTGTCCAGGTCCTCGATCAGGCCGGGGTGGGTCGGCCGCCAGCCCAGCAGTTCGCCCGTCAGGGTGTGGGATGCCGGGGCGTCGAGCCCGAGGAACCCGCTCAGCCAGGAGAAGTGCTCGGCCGCGTCCTCCGGAGCCACGGAGGAAACCGGCAGGTCGAGGTGGCGGCCGATCACCTCGGCGACGTCACGGATCGCGACCCCCTCCTCCGCGACGCCGTGCAGCACCGAGCCGGCGGGCGCCTTCTCGAAGGCCAGCCGGAACAGCTTCGCGGCGTCCAGACGATGGACCGCCGGCCAGCGGTTGGCGCCGTCGCCGATGTAGCCGGAGACACCGTGGGCGCGCGCCATGGCGACCAGGCTCGCCATGAAGCCGTTGTCGCCCTCGCCGTGGCAGGTGGGGGAGAGACGCACCACGGAGGCACGGACGTCGCGCGGGGCGAGGGCGAGCACCGCCTGGGAGGTGGCCGCCCGTACCGAGGTCGGGGAGCCGTCGATCGTCGGCCTGTCCTGTTCGGTGGCCACGCGTCCGGTGGCGAGACCCGCGACGCCCGAGGCGATGACAAGGGGGCGGCCGGTGCCCGCCAGTACGTCGCCGAAGGCGTCGACGGCCCGGCGGTCGGCTTCCGCCGCCCCCAGGAAGTCGCCGGTGAAGGCGATGTCGTGCTTGAAGGCCAGGTGGATCACGCCGTCCGACGCGGCGGCCGCGTCCCGCAGGGCGTCGAGATCGTCGACGGTCCCGCGGACCACGTCGGCCCCGGCCGCGGTGAGCGCGGCGGCGGAGGCGTCGGAGCGGGCGAGGCCCACCACCTGATGGCCGGCGTCGATGAGCTCGGGCACGACGGCGGAACCGATCCAGCCGGACGCACCGGTCACGAAAACACGCATGGCAACTCCCGAACGATCGATGTCATTGACTGACATCAACCGTAGCACCGTGATGTCAGTTCCTGTCATCACGTAGGATCCAGGCATGGGTAGATGGGAGCCGAACGCGCGCGGACGCCTGGCGGAGGCCGCGTTGGAGCTCTACAGCGAGCGCGGCTTCGAGCAGACCACCGTGGCGGAGATCGCCAAGCGGGCCGGGCTCACCGAGCGGACCTACTTCCGGCACTACGCCGACAAGCGCGAGGTGCTCTTCGGCGGCACCGAGCTGCAGGACCTGCTGGTCGAAGCGGCCGCCGGCGCTCCGGAGTCCATGGCTCCGGTCGACGTGCTGGCCGTGGGCCTCGACGCGATCTCCGGGATGTTCGAGGACCGGCGCGCGTACGCACGCAGGCGTCAGGCCGTGATCATCGCGAACGCGGAGCTCCGGGAACGCGAGCTGATCAAGCTCGCCTCGCTGTCGGCCGCGCTCGCCGGGACCCTGCGCCGGCGGGGCGTGCCGGAACCGGCCGCGAGCCTGACCGCCGAGGCGGGCGTCGCCGTCTTCAAGGTCGGCTTCGAACGCTGGATCGCGGAGTCCGAGGAACGCGGGATGGCACCCGTGATGAGGGAGCTGCTGGACGAGCTCAAGTCCGTGGCCCGGGGCGGACACGGCGCGTAGGCGCATCCCCGGGGCGGACACGGCCGCGTAGGCGCGTCCCCGGGGCCCACACGCCTCGTAGGGGCTTCCTCCCCAGGCCGAATGAGAGCACCTCGCCCGGACCGCCCGCAGGCGCCTTCCCCGAGGCTCCCGGCCCGGTCCCCTCAGCCCCCGAGGGAGAGGCCCCTGGTCACACGGTCCGCCGAAGACAGCAGGCTTTCGCGGACCTGGCTGGTCCGGTACATGCGGTCCGCCCGGAACGAGACGCCGAGCGACCCGAGCGTGGTGCCGTTGTACACGGGAACCGCGATGCACACCGTGCCGAGGTCGTACTCCTCGCGGTCCATGACCACCGGCGCCGGAAACGACGATTCGAGCTGCCGGAGCAGTTCCTCCCGGTGCGTGATCGTGCGGGGAGTGAGATCGGCGAGTGTGTGCCGCGAGAGGTACTCGGCCCGGGCGTCGTCGTCCAGCTCCCGCAGCACGCATTTCCCGAGCGCCGTGGCGTGCCCAGCGTCCTTGAACCCCACCCAGAGATCGACCTTCGGTGTCTGCGGACCGTCGACGATCTCGGCGATCCTGATCTCGCCCTCCTCGTAGAAGGTGAGGTAGGCGGCGGCCGACAGATCGTCCCGGAGCGAGGCGAGGGCCGGGCGGATCCGGTTCATCAGGGCCTGTGCGGAGTGGTCGCCGCCCGCGCCCGGGTTGTCGCCCAGCACGAAACCGCCGCCCTCGAGCCTGCGGAGATAGCCGTCCTTCGTGAGGGCCCCCAGCACCCGCAGGGCCGCGTCGAGCGACAGCCCTGCCTCCCGTGCCAGCCGCTCCGCGGGCGCTCCCCGCTCGTGCGCCGCCACGGCTTCCAACAGGCGGAACGCCTGCTGGACAGAGTTCATGGGCGCGTGGCCCGCTCGGTCACCCATGTCACAAGCTTGGACCCGCCGCCGGGAGGCAGCAAGACAGGACGGTGGCGCACCGGCCGGGCGCGCTTCCCGGCCGGTGCGCTCATCCGCTCAGTCCTCGCCCTCCAGATCACCCTCGGTCTCCAGGAACACCTGGCGCAGCGCTTCGAGCACCGCCGGGTCGGGCTTCTCCCACATCCCCCGGGACTCCGCCTCCAGGAGACGTTCGGCGATGCCGTGGAGGGCCCAGGGGTTGGCCTGCTGGAGGAATTCGCGGTTCGTGGGGTCGAGGACGTACGTCTCGGTGAGCTTGTCGTACATCCAGTCCGCGACCACGCCCGTCGTCGCGTCGTACCCGAAGAGGTAGTCGACCGTCGCGGCCAGCTCGAAGGCCCCCTTGTAGCCGTGGCGGCGCATCGCCTCGATCCACTTGGGGTTGACCACCCGGGCGCGGAAGACCCGGGACGTCTCCTCGACCAGGGTGCGCGTACGGACCGTCTCCGGACGGGTCGAGTCCCCGATGTACGCCTCGGGGGCGGTGCCCTTCAGCGCGCGCACGGTCGCGACCATGCCGCCGTGGTACTGGAAGTAGTCGTCCGAGTCCGCGATGTCGTGCTCACGGGTGTCGGTGTTCTTCGCCGCCACCGCGATCCGCTTGTACGCGGTCTCCATCTCGTCCCGCGCCGGGCGACCGTCCAGCTCACGACCGTAGGCGTAGCCGCCCCACACCGTGTACACCTCGGCGAGGTCGGCGTCGGTGCGCCAGTCACGTGAGTCGATGAGCTGAAGCAGCCCGGCGCCGTACGTACCGGGCCGGGAGCCGAAGATCCGGGTGGTGGCACGCCGCTCGTCGCCGTGTTCGGCGAGATCGGCCTGGGTGTGGGCGCGTACGAAGTTCCGCTCGGCCGGCTCGTCGAGCGAGGCCGCCAGGCGTACGGCGTCGTCGAGCAGGCCGATGGTGTGCGGGAAGGCGTCGCGGAAGAAGCCGGAGATACGCAGCGTGACGTCGATGCGCGGGCGACCGAGTTCCTCGTACGGGATCGCCTCCAGGCCCGTGACCCGGCGCGAGGCGTCGTCCCAGACGGGGCGGACGCCGAGCAGGGCGAACGCCTCGGCGATGTCGTCGCCCGCGGTGCGCATCGCGCTGGTGCCCCACAGGGACAGGCCGACGGAGGTGGGCCAGTCGCCGTTGTCGGCGCGGTACCGCTCCAGGAGCGAGTCGGCGAGGGCCTGGCCGGTCTCCCAGGCGAGCCGGGAGGGGACCGCCTTCGGGTCGACGGAGTAGAAGTTGCGGCCGGTCGGCAGGACGTTGACCAGGCCGCGCAGCGGGGACCCGGACGGGCCCGCGGGGACGAAGCCGCCGTTCAGCGCGTGGACCGCGTGGTCGAGCTCGTCGGTCGTGGCGGCGAGGCGGGGCACGACCTCGCGGGCGGCGAAGTCGAGGATGTCGGCGACGGCCTGGGGGTGGCCCGCGGCGACACCGGCGACGGCCGCCGGGTCCCAGTCCGCGTCGTCCATGGCCTGGACGAGGGCGCGGGCCTTCTCCTCGGTCTCGTCGGCCGCGGTGCGGGTGGCCGCCGACTCGTCCAGTCCGAGCGCCTCGCGCAGACCGGGCAGCGAGGCCGTGCCGCCCCAGATCTGACGGGCGCGCAGGACGGCGAGGACCAGGTTCACGCGGTCCTTGCCGGCGGGGGCGCCGCCCAGGACGTGCAGACCGTCGCGGATCTGGACGTCCTTGATCTCACAGAGCCAGCCGTCGAGATGCATGATGAACTCGTCGAAGCCCTCGTCCTCGGGCCGGTCCTCCAGGCCCAGGTCGTGGTCGAGCTTCGCCGCCTGGATGAGGGTCCAGATCTGGGCGCGTACGGCCGGGAGCTTGGCCGGGTCCATCGCGGCGATCTGGGCGTGCTCGTCCAGGAGTTGTTCGAGGCGGGCGATGTCGCCGTAGCTGTCGGCGCGTGCCATCGGCGGCACGAGGTGGTCGACCAGCGTCGCGTGCACCCGGCGCTTGGCCTGGGTGCCCTCGCCCGGGTCGTTGACCAGGAACGGGTAGACCAGCGGCAGGTCCCCCAGCGCGGCGTCGGGGCCGCAGGCGGCGGAGAGACCGGCGTTCTTCCCGGGCAGCCACTCCAGGTTGCCGTGCTTGCCGAGGTGGATCATCGCGTCCGCGCCGAAGCCGTTGTCGTCGGCGGACGCGGCGATCCAGCGGTACGCCGCCAGGTAGTGGTGCGAGGGCGGCAGGTCCGGGTCGTGGTAGATCGCGATCGGGTTCTCACCGAAGCCGCGCGGCGGCTGGATGAGGATGAGCAGATTGCCGCGGCGCAGGGCCGCGAGCACGATGTCGCCCTCGGGGTTGCGGGACCGGTCGACGAACATCTCGCCGGGTGCCGGGCCCCAGTGCTCCTCCACGGCCTCGCGCAGCTCGGCGGGCAGCGTGGCGAACCAGCGGCGGTAGTCGGCGGCGGGGATCCTGACCGGGTTGCGGGCCAGCTGCTCCTCGGTGAGCCACTCCTGGTCGTGGCCGCCCGCCTCGATGAGCGCGTAGATCAGCTCGTCGCCGTCGCCCGAGACCAGGCCCGGGATCTCCTCCTCGGGGCCGAAGTCGTAGCCCTCCTCACGGAGCCTGCGCAGCAGGGCGACGGCGCTGGCTGGGGTGTCGAGGCCGACCGCGTTGCCGATGCGGGAGTGCTTGGTCGGGTAGGCCGACAGGACCAGCGCGATCCGCTTCTCGGCGGCCGGGATGTGGCGGAGCCGCGCGTGGCGTACGGCGATCCCGGCGACGCGGGCAGCCCGCTCGGGGTCGGCGACGTACGCCGGCAGGCCGTCCTCGTCGATCTCCTTGAAGGAGAACGGCACGGTGATCAGACGCCCGTCGAACTCCGGCACGGCGATCTGGGTGGCCGCGTCCAGCGGGGAGACGCCCTCGTCGTTCTCCTCCCAGGCGGCGCGCGGGCTGGTGAGGCAGAGCGCCTGGAGCACCGGGACGTCGAGGCCGGTGAGGGCACCCGCGTCCCAGGACTCGTCGTCCCCGCCGGCCGACGCGGTCGCGGGCTTGGTGCCGCCCGCCGCGAGGACGGTGGTCACTATGACGTCCGCGGCACGGAGTTCGTCGATGAGCTCCGGTTCGGGCGACCGGAGCGAGGCTACGTACAGCGGGAGGGGGCGGGCGCCCGCGTCCTCCACGGCCGCGCAGAGCGCCTCGACGAACGCGGTGTTCCCGCTCATGTGGTGGGCGCGGTAGTAGAGCACCGCGACGGTCGGGCCGGTGACGTCCCGGGCGGTCCGCTCCAACGGGCCCCAGGCGGGCGCCGGGGCGGGCGGCTCGAAGCCGTGGCCGGTGAGCAGCACGGTGTCGGAGAGGAAGCGGGCCAGCTGCTCCAGGTTGGCGGGGCCGCCGTGCGCGAGGTAGGCGTGCGCCTCGGCGGCGATGCCGACGGGCACGGTCGACGCCGCCATCAGCTGTGCGTCGGGGGCCTGTTCACCTGTCAGTACGACGACGGGCCTGCCGGTGGCCAGTACCTGGTCCAGCCCCTCCTGCCACGCGCGGACACCACCGAGGAGGCGTACGACGACCAGGTCGGTCCCCTCCAGCAGCTGCGGGAGGTCGTCGAGGGAGAGCCGGGAGGGGTTGGCGTAGCGGTAGCTGACCGGTCCCTGCGCGGCACGGGCGCTCAGCAGGTCGGTGTCGGACGTCGACAGGAGCAGGATCATGCGGCGTCAGCCCTCCTCGGGGTGTCCACGCCCCGGGCAGTGTCGGATCGGCTGCTCGGACGGGACCGAGAGCCTGGGAAAGGGAGTTCCTGACTCGCCCGGCCGGGGCCGGGCTCACAGTGGCGGGACCGCGCCGGAATCTCACCGGGCTTCCTCCCATGTCGCCGTACGGCGATGGCGGACCGAACGGACCGCCGCTAGGCATAGTAGGCGGGGGGAGGGGGGTCCTGACCAGACGGCCCCCCGCCCTGGCCGCGACGGCGGCGGCTGTCCCGTAGGTCACAGTGACCGCAGGGGTCCACCACGGTCACGGTCGGTATGCTCGCCGCCATGTCCGCATCCCCCCTTCCGTCCCGTTCTCCGGGCGACGCGTGTGCCCGGAGCAGCGGTGACGCCTGCCCCGGCGCGCTGCGCCTGCACCGGGCGGACGACGGTGCGCTGGCGCGGATCCGCATACCCGGCGGGGTGCTGACACCCCGCCAGGCAGAGGCGCTGGGGCAGGCCGCCGAGCGCCTCGGTGACGGTGAGCTGCATCTCACCTCCCGCGGCAACGTGCAGCTGCGCGGGCTCGCACCGGACTGCGGTGCCGAGCTGGCCGGACTGCTGGACGAGGCCGGGCTGCTCCCCTCCGCACGGCATGAACGCGTGCGCAACATCGTCGCGTCCCCGCTGTCCGGGCTCGACGGCCTCGGTTCCGTCGACGTCGGACCCTGGCTGACCGGCCTCGACCGTCTCCTGTGCGGTAGCCCGGGCGCGACGGCGCTCTCAGGACGTTTCCTGTTCGCGCTCGACGACGGCCGCGGCGATGTTGACGCCCTCGGAGCGGACCTCACCCTGTTGGGACACGACGGCGATGCCCTGCTGCGCGTCGGGCACGGCGACGAGGTCCTCCGCGTGCACGCCGACGACGGCCCCCGGGCCGCGCTGACCGCCGCGGAAGCCTTCCTCGACTCCGCCCGGGGGACCGGCGCCTGGCGGGTGAAGGACCTGCCGGACGCCGACGCCGCGGCACTGCCCGCCGAGGTCGTCCGCCGGCTGCGGCAGACGGGCACCACCGTCACGGCGGACCACCGCCCCCGCCCCCTCGAAGTCCTGCCGCCTGCCCACGGCCCCGTCGTGGGCGGCCACCGCGAGTCCGCCCTGTCCGTCGGTGTACCGCTGGGACGGCTGGCCCCGGCCCAGTGGCGGCTGTTGCTGTCGGGCGCGGGGGAACTGCGCCTCACCCCGTGGCGCGGCATCGTCGTCACCGGCATCGGCCCCGGCCTGTCGGAGGGCCTGTCGGCGGGCCTCGCCGAGGCCGGCCTGATCACCGGGCCCGGCTCCCCGTGGGCCGGGGTGGGCGCCTGCATCGGCCGGCCCGGCTGCGCGAAGTCGCTGGCCGATGTGCGGGCCGAGGCGGGGGCCGCCGTCGGACCGGCCGGGCATCTCCCTGTGTACTGGTCGGGCTGCGAACGCCGCTGCGGCCATCCGCACGGGGAGTGGATCGACGTGGTCGCCACCCCCCGAGGACACCGGATCTCCCACGTCCGGGGGGACCTCGTCACCACGGCGGCGACGGTACGGGACGACCCGGCGGCGCTGGCCGCCGCCGTGGCGGCGGCCCGGGGCGCACGCACCTGACCACCACGCACGACCCCCTGTTCGGCCCCTCTCCGACCTGTTCGGCGAGAAAGACGAAGAAAGCGACAGCACTGTGCATCAGTACGAGAAGGACGGACCGGCGATCTACCGCCAGTCCTTCGCCACCATCCGCGCGGAGGCGGATCTGGCAGGGCTGCCCGCCGACGTGAGCCAGGTCGCCGTCCGCATGATCCACGCCTGCGGCATGGTCGACCTCGTACGCGATCTCGCCTTCTCGCCGAACGTGGTGGCCGACGCCCGCGCGGCCCTGCGCTCCGGCGCGCCGATCCTGTGCGACGTGGCGATGGTCGCCAGCGGTGTCACCCGCAAGCGGCTGCCGGCGGACAACGAGGTGATCTGCACCCTGTCCGACCCGGCCGTTCCAGGACTGGCCGCGGAGCTGGGCACCACGCGCAGCGCGGCAGCCCTGGAGCTGTGGCGGGACCGGATGGAGGGCGCGGTCGTCGCCGTCGGCAACGCGCCCACCGCGCTCTTCCGGCTGCTGGAGATGATCGAGGAGGGCGCCCCGCGCCCCGCCGCCGTCATCGGTGTGCCCGTCGGCTTCATCGGGGCCGCCGAGTCCAAGGAGGCCCTGGCCTCCCACCCGTCCGGGCTGGAGCACCTCGTCGTCCGGGGCAGGCGTGGGGGCAGCGCCATCGCCGCCGCCGCCCTCAACGCGATCGCCAGCGAGGAGGAGTGAGCGTGCCCGAGCAGCAGCACACAGGTGGCGCGGGACGGCTGTACGGCGTCGGTCTCGGCCCGGGCGACCCGGCCCTGATGACAGTGAGGGCGGTGCAGATCATCGGTGAGGCCGATGTCGTCGCGTACCACTCGGCCCGGCACGGCCGCTCCATCGCCCGCTCGATCGCGGCGCAGTACATCCGCGCCGATCACATCGAGGAGGCGCTGGTCTACCCCGTCACGACGGAGACCACGGACCACCCCGGCGGCTACCGGGGCGCGCTGGACGAGTTCTACGCCGAGGCCGCGGCCCGCCTCGCGGTCCACCTCGACGCCGGGCGCACGGTAGCCGTGCTCGCGGAGGGCGACCCGCTCTTCTACGGCTCGTACCAGCACATGCACAAGCGGCTCGCGGACCGTTACGACACCGAGGTCATCCCGGGCGTCACCTCGGTCAGTGCCGCCGCGGCCCGCCTCGGCACCCCGCTCGTCGAGGCCGAGGAGGTCCTGACGATCCTGCCGGGCACCCTGCCGGAGGAGGAGCTGACCGCACGTCTGGCGGCCACGGACTCCGCCGTGGTGATGAAGCTGGGCCGGACGTTCCCGGCCGTGCGCCGGGCGTTCGAAGCCTCCGGGCGGCTCCCCGAGGCACGCTACGTCGAGCGTGCCACCATGGCCGGCGAGCGGACCGGCGACCTCGCGGACACCGACGCGGACACCGTTCCGTACTTCGCCGTCGCCGTGCTGCCGAGCCGGATCGACGCGCCCCGCCCCGAGCGGAGCCCCGGTTCCGGTGAGGTCGTCGTGGTCGGTACCGGGCCGGCCGGGCCGCTGTGGCTGACGCCGGAGACCCGCGGGGCGCTGGCCGCCGCCGACGACGTGGTCGGCTACACGACGTACCTGGACCGGGTGCCGGTCCGTCCCGGCCAGCGGCGCCACGGGTCCGACAACAAGGTGGAGTCCGAGCGCGCGGAGTTCGCCCTCGACCTGGCACGCCGCGGACACCGTGTCGCCGTGGTGTCCGGAGGCGACCCCGGGGTCTTCGCGATGGCCACGGCGGTCCTGGAAGTGGCCTCGCAGGACACGTACGCGGACGTCGCCGTGCGAGTGCTGCCCGGGGTGACCGCGGCCAACGCCGCCGCCGCCAGGGCCGGTGCGCCGCTGGGCCACGACTACGCCACCATCTCGCTCTCGGACCGGCTCAAGCCCTGGGAGGTCGTCGCCGGAAGGCTGCGCGCGGCGGCCACGGCCGACATGGTCATGGCGCTGTACAACCCGGGCTCACGCAGCCGGACATGGCAGGTCGGCAAGGCCCGCGACCTGCTGCTGGAGCACCGCTCCCCGGACACGCCCGTGGTACTCGGCCGTGACGTCGGAGGTCCGGCGGAGAGCGTACGGACGGTGCGGCTGGGCGACCTGGACCCGGCCGAGGTGGACATGCGGACGATCCTCATCGTCGGCTCCTCGCAGACCCGATGGGTGCACCGGCGTGGCGGCCGTCAGATCGTCTGGACGCCACGCCGCTACCCGGAGGACTGACAGGACCGGGCAGGGCCCGGGTCGGGGTCCGGGTCGGGGTCCGGGTCGGGGTCCGGGTCGGGGTCCGGGTCACGGTGCCTCGACCTGAGGCCCTGAGGCCTTGGGCCCGGTCCCGAGGCCGGGGTCCGGACCGGCGTCCGGATCAGCGTTCCCTGACCTGTTCGGCCAGCTTGCCGATGGAGCGGGCCGCCTCGGCCAGGCTGCGGGCCGCCCGCTCCAGCTCCACGGCAAGACGCGCCGTCCGCTCGCCCGCCGCGAGGTCGTCCTGGACGACGACGGCCGTGCCCCGGTATCCGATGGGGCCCTCGTCGTGCCGCTGGTAGTAGCCGCTGAAGTGGTCCGAGGCGAACCCCGCGAACCGCACACCGGAGAGCTGTGTCTCGCCCGCGCCCCCGTTGCCCGTGATGTCGAGGCGGTAGCAGGAGAAGGGCGCCGGGGCCGCGCCGATCCCGAAAGTCCTGCTCTCGAAACGCCTGTCGAAGCCCTGCCCGGTCCGGGAGTCCAGCTCCGTCCAGTGGACCCCGTCCTGCGAGCCGGACAGGGTCCAGTCCCGGGGATCGCGGTCGGGGAAGTCGTTGGCGGATATCAGCGTGTAGCCGGTGAGGGCGGTGGGCCGGCCGAAGGCGAATTCCACGGTCGCCTCGCACTCACCCGCCAGCCACTTCTCCCGGGAGTCCCGCAACAGATTCTCGGCGACCTCCCCGGCCTCCTCGAACTCGTCGCTGACCTCCACGACGGTCGCCTCCCCGGTGACGTCCGGTGCCGCTCCCGGAAGCCTGTCGGCGATGCGCAGCGCGGCCGTACCGGAGTTGCCCCGCTGGTCACGCCAGGTCACCCGCTCCACGGGTCCGGAGCCGTCCTCCACCAGAAGCCTCAGCTCTCCGGAGGAGTGCCAGGCACCGCCCCAGCCCTCCTCGGTGCGGAAACGGTGCACCCGAAGGCCCTCGGTCCCCTCCGGGAACGGCCCACGCCCTGTGACACGGCCGCGGAACTCGGCGAGTGTGCCGTCGGCGGCGCGGTGATGGCCGTGGAAGTCGGACATGTTCGACTGGAAGCTGATCGCCGACTCCGCGCCGTCCTGCCCGCGCCATCCCAGCTGGGCGGGCAGCGACTGCTCGCCGCGGTCGACGTGGAACAGCAGCCGGGGGCCGGGCCGCCAGGACGAGGTGAACGGCAGGCGGCGCTCCGTCGTGTAGGTGAAGACCGTGTCACGGGCCGCGTCAGCGGCCATCGCACGCTCGGAGCGGCCACGCTCGTACACGGAGTCGAGGGTGACGCGGTAGAGCCGGAGCATGCTGCGCGCGTCGGCACCGGTGCGTATCTCCAGCGTGTTGGTGCCCGGCCGCAGCAGCTCGCCCGGGACCGCGAGCACGTTGTCCTGCGGCAGGTCACCGCCGCCGGGCACGGTGAACCCCTCGACGAGTGCCTTCCCGTTCACCAGCACGTCGACCGGGGCGTACCCGGGAGAACCGCCCAGCTTGGAGACCAGCGCGGTGACCTTCAGCGTCACCTCGGCGATCCGCTCCTGACCGTCGATCTCGAAGTCCAGCTCGGTGCTCGCGTCAGCGCCCATCGCCAGATGCGACGACCCCTCGTGGCAGTGGCGATACCTGATCCCCGCGTTGGACACACCGACCGGTGTGGCGGAGAAGTCTGCGAACGTCGCTTGCATGGAGGTCTCCTGGTGGTACGTCACGCCCGGGGCGTCCGTCGGTGGATCTACGGACGACGCTAGTCCCGGCCACTGACAGCCCGGCGTCCCGGCGACGGACGGCGGATCACGGCCACCGAAGTCCCGGCCCGTGCCAGGATGTCCGCCATGTCCGACCGCACCGACCGCACCGACCGCACCGACCGCGCACTGAGCTTCGGCCCGGTCGCGGAGGCGTACGAACGCTTCCGGCCGGGCTACTCCCCAGAGCTCGTCGACAGAGTGCTGGAGTACGCGGATCAGCCGGTCCGTACCGCCCTTGAGATCGGCGCCGGGACGGGCAAGGCGACCCGACTGTTCGCCGGGCGCGGGATCGAGGTCACCGCGACCGAGCCCGACGGTGCCATGCTCGCCGAGCTGCGCGGACACGTCCCGGCAGGTGTCAGGACCGTGCGGTCCGCGTTCGAGGACCTGCGGCCGGGACAGCGGTACGGCCTGGTCTACGCGGCGGCCGCGCTCCACTGGACCGCCCCGGAGGGCCGGTGGTCACGTGTGGCCGCGCTGCTGGAGCCGGGTGGCGTGTTCGCCTCGTTCGGCGGGCCGGCCCAGCTGTCCGACGCGGCGGTGAAGGAGGCCGTGAGCGAGGCTCGCGCCCCCTTCATGGAGAGCGACGAGGTGCCGTCCCCGGACGGGACGCCTCCGGAGAACGCCATGCAGTGGCCGGGAACGGAGCTCCTGCGGTCCGAGTGGTTCACCGGTGTCGAGCAGTCCGTGGTCGAACACCGCGTGACCATGAGTGCGCGTGACTACGTCGGTCTGCTCTCGACGATTTCGGCCTATCTGGTGCTGCCGGCCACGGAACGGGAGCAGGTTTTCGGGCAGATCATGAAGGTTCTGCCCGAGGCGGTCGAGGTCACGGCCGACGTCACCGTCCATCTCGCCCGCCGGGTACACGAGCAGCCTCGTCCCGGCCGGTGAGAACCGGTGCCGCCCAGGCCCCCCTCGCGGTTCAGCCGCTCGTAAGAGCCCTCAGCAGGGCGAGGGCTTCTTCCGGCGTACCGGCCACCGGAACGCCCGGCGGGACCGGTGGCCGTCCGACCACGACCACGGGAATCCCCGCCTCGCGGGCGGCTGTCAGCTTGGGTGCGGTCGCGTCACCGCCACTGTCCTTCGTGACGAGGACGTCGACACGGTGCCGCCGGATCAGCTCCCGCTCGCCCTCCAGCGAGAACGGGCCCCGGTCGAGCAGAACCTCCATCCGCGCGGGGTACGGGAGCTCGGGCGCGTCCACCGAACGCATCAGGAACCACAGCGCGTCCAGGGCGGCGAACGCCGCCAGACCCATGCGCCCGGTGGTGAGGAAGACGCGCGACCCGAGCCCGGGCAGCAGCTCCGCCGCACCCGTGAGCGAGTCGGTGACGTGCCACCGGTCGCCCTCCACGGGCACCCAGCCGGGCCGTCGAAGGGCCAGCAGGGGAACATGGACAGCGGCAGCGGCCGAGGCCGCGTTGAAACTGATCTTGCCGGCGAAGGGATGGGTGGCGTCGATGACCGCATCCACATGGTGTGCGCGGAGCCACTCGGCCATGCCCTCGGCTCCGCCGAAGCCGCCGACGCGCACCTCGCCGGGCGGCAGCTTCGGCTGTGCGACGCGGCCGGCGAGTGAGCTGGTCACCCGGAACCCGTCCAGGGGCACCAGGGACTCCGCCAGCCGACGGGCCTCCGTCGTGCCGCCGAGGACGAGTACGTGCAAGGGCATCCGATCGGTCCATCCATGAGCAGTGAGGCGCAGGGCGGGCGCACCGCCCAACTCAAGCACACCGGTCTGCGGCCGGGATGGACGACCGGGGCCTGTGCGACGGCGGCGACCACGGCCGCGTACACCGCGCTGCTGACCGGCGAGTTCCCGGACCCGGTGACCATCACCCTGCCCAAGGGCCAGACCCCCGCCTTCGCCCTCGCGGTGGAGGAGCTCGCCGG
Source organism: Streptomyces sp. Alt3 (assembly GCF_030719215.1). Lineage (NCBI taxonomy): Bacteria > Bacillati > Actinomycetota > Actinomycetes > Kitasatosporales > Streptomycetaceae > Streptomyces > Streptomyces glycanivorans. The sequence goes on from NZ_CP120983.1 coordinate 3,961,089, forward strand.
CGGGCAGGCCACGGCAGGCGTGGTCAAGGACGCCGGCGACGATCCGGACGTCACCCACGGCGCCCTGGTGCGGTCCACCGTACGGCTGCTGCCCGCCGGCTCCGGGGTGGTGTTCCGGGCGGGTCCCGGCGTCGGAACGGTGACGCTTCCCGGGCTGCCGCTCGCGGTCGGAGATCCCGCGATCAACCCCGTCCCCCGCGAGATGATGCGGGACCACGTCGCGCGGGTGGCGGCTGAACACGGCGGCACCGGCGACGTCGAGATCACGGTCTCGGTGGACGACGGTGAGGAGATCGCACGTTTCACGTGGAACATTCGCCTGGGCATCCTGGGCGGAATCTCGATCCTGGGCACGACGGGCATCGTGGTGCCCTACTCCTGCTCGGCCTGGATCGACTCGATCCGCCGCGGGGTGGACGTGGCACTCGCGGCCGGACACCGCCATGTCGCGGGGTGCACGGGCTCGACCTCGGAGAAGACGGTGGTGGCCGAGTACGGGCTGCCGGAGATCGCCCTGCTGGACATGGGCGACTTCGCGGGCGCGGTGCTGAAGTACGTGCGGCGGCACCCGGTCGAGCGGCTGACCATCTGCGGCGGGTTCGCCAAGCTGTCCAAGCTGGCCGCCGGACATCTGGACCTGCACTCGGGCCGTTCCCAGGTCGACAAGCCGTTCCTGGCACGGCTGGCACGTCAGGGGGGCGCGAGCGAGGCGTTGGCGGCCGAGATCGAGGTCGCCAACACCGGCCTCGCCGCCCTGCAGTCGTGCATGGCGGCGGGCGTCCCGCTGGGCGACCTGGTGGCGGTGGCGGCACGGGACCAGGCGCTGTCGGTGCTGCGGGGAGCTCCGGTCGCGGTGGACGTCATCTGCATCGACCGGGCGGGCGCCGTCGTGGGGCGCAGCGAGGCGCGCTGAGCCGCAGCGGGGTCGACGGTGTCCGTCGCCCCCGCCCGGTCAGCTGGTCGGCGTCCGCCGCGCCGCCGTCAGCAGGTGTGGCGGTCCCGCGCCGGCGAGTACAGATGGCTGTCGCGGAACTGCTCCGCGCCCAGGGTCCGGCCGACCATGATCACCGCTGTCCGGATCACTCCCGCCGACTTCACCTGCTCAGCGATGGAGTCCAGCGTGCCGCGCAGGATGATCTCGTCCGGGCGTGAGGCCATGGCGACCACGGCGGCGGGGCAGTCGGCCCCGTAGTACGGCAGCAGCTCGTCGACCACCCGGTCCACGTACCGCGCGGCGAGGTGCAGCACGATCAGTGCACCACTGCGGCCCAGCGTGGCCAGGTCCTCACCCTCGGGCATCGCCGTGGCCCGCTGGGCGACACGGGTGAGGATCACGGTCTGGCCGACCGTGGGCACCGTCAGTTCCCGCTTGAGCGCCGCTGCCGCCGCGGCGAAGGCGGGGACCCCGGGAATCACCTCGTAGGGCACGCCCGCCTCGTCGAGCCGGCGCATCTGCTCGTTCACCGCGCTGAAGACCGAGGGGTCCCCGGAGTGCAACCGGGCGACGTCGTGGCCCTCCCCGTGGGCCCGCACCAGCTCGGCGGTGATCTGGTCGATGTCCAGCAGGGCCGTGTCCACGAGCCTGGCGTCCGGCGGGCATTCGGCGAGCAGTTCCCGGGGAACCAGGCTGCCCGCGTACAGGCAGACCGGACTGGCCGCGAGGACACGGGCGCCGCGCACCGTGATCAGGTCGGCGGCGCCGGGGCCCGCGCCGATGAAGTACACGGTCATCTGTCGTCTCCTGGAGCGTGCGAGGTTTTCTGTACGGACCACTGGGTGACGGGCATGGCCTGACGCCAGCCGGTGAACCCGCCGACGGGTACGGCGTGGGCCACCGCGAGGCGGACCAGATCACCGCCGAGCCGCTTGTACCACTCGGTGAGCAGCGCCTCCGACTCCAGCGTGACCGTGTTGGCGACGAGGCGTCCGCCCGGGGGAAGCGCCTCCCAGCAGGCGTCGAGCAGCCCTGGCGCGGTCAGCCCTCCTCCGATGAACACGGCGTCCGGCACCGGCAGTCCGGCCAGGGCGTCCGGTGCACGGCCGGTGACCACGCGCAGCCCGGGGACACCGAGCCGGTCCGCGTTGCGGAGGATGCGCCGCGCCCGTTCCGGATCGCGTTCCACGGTGACGGCCCGGCAGGAGGGATGGGTCCGCATCCACTCCGCCGCGATCGAACCGGAACCGCCGCCGACGTCCCACAGGAGCTCTCCGGGGGCGGGTGCGAGCACACCCAGCGTGGCTGCGCGGACATGGCGCTTGGTGAGCTGGCCGTCGTGCTCGTACGCCTCGTCGGGCAGACCGGGCACCGCTCCGAGCCGCAGCGCGCCGGGGGTGCTCCGGCAGTCCACCGCGATGACGTTGAGCGGGTCCCCGGGCGGATGCTCCCAGGTGTCGGCGGTGCCGTCCAGGCAGTCCTCGGCCGCCGAGCCGAGCTGTTCGAGCACCCGCATCCGGCTGGGGCCGAAGCCGCGGTCCCGGAGCAGTGCGGCGACCGCGGCGGGCGTGGTGGCGTCCGCGGAGAGCACCAGCAGTCGGCGTCCGTCGTGCAGCGCTCCAGCCAGCCGGGCCGTGGGACGGCCGACGAGGGTGACGGTTTCCGTGTCCTCCACCGGCCAGCCGAGCCGGGCGCAGGCGTACGACACCGAGGACGGGTGCGGCAGCACGCGGAGCGCGTCGGCGCCCAGCTCCTCGGTGAGCGCCCGGCCGATGCCGTAGAACATGGGGTCGCCGCTGGCCAGCACGGCGGTCCTGCTGCCCGCGTGCGCCGCGATCAGCCCGCGCACGGCGGGCCGCAGGGGCGAGGGCCAGGGCACGCGCGCACCCCCGCACTCCGGCGGGAGGAGAGCGAGCTGGCGCTCGGCGCCGATCAGGACCTCGGCGTCCAGGAGCGCCGCGCGTGCGGTCTCCGGCAGGCCCGCCCAGCCGTCGGCACCGATCCCCACGACGCTCACGGCGGACGCGGGCACCGGGACGGCGGGCAGGGGTGAAGCGGGGGACACGGCCGGCACCTCGGGGTTGGTCGGACAACGCAGCCGAACTCTACGGGGGGCGCTCCCAGGCCCGCGCGGCGGAGTGATTCCGGAAAACCTTCCGCGTGGTGTCGAGAACCGGCCGCGGGCTTCGACGTCCCCTGTGGAAGTCGCCCACGAGGGGCGGCGAGCGAGAGCCGAGGAGCGAAACCATGAAGTACCTCGTGATGGTCCAGGGTTCGCAGGCCGACTACGCGGCCATGAGCGGTGAGCCGTCCGACGGGAGCCCGGTCTGGAGCAAGGAGGACATGCAGGAGATGTTCGCCTTCATGGAGAGCATCAACAACGACCTGGCCGAGTCCGGCGAGATGGTCGACGCGAACGGCCTGGTCGAACCGGCCAGGACCCGTGCGGTGCTGCCCGGCACCGACGGCCGCCCCGTGATCACGGACGGTCCCTACGGCGAGACGAAGGAGCAACTCGCCGGGTACTGGGTGCTCGACTGCGAGAGTCTGGAGAGGGTCACCGAGATCGCCGCGCGCGTCGCCCGGTGTCCGCAGCCCGAGGGCGCGCCCGTCTACCCGGTGCTGATCCGGCCGATCGACGACGGCGGCTGCGAGCCCACGGGCGCCCCCGAGTAGGACGCGGGTCCTCCTCGGTGCACGGTTGAGATCTGTGCGCGGGTGAGATCGGTGCACGGGTGAGAGGGGACGTGTGAACGGCGGACCGACCGGAGTCGAGGATCTGCTGCGCCTCCACGCGCCGCAGGTCCTCGGCGCGCTCGTGCGCCGCTACGGCCACTTCGACACGGCGGAGGACGCCGTCCAGGAGGCGCTGCTCGCCGCGTCCCTGCAGTGGCCGGCCGGAGGTCTGCCGGACAATCCGCGTGGCTGGCTCATCCGGACCGCCTCCAGGCGGCTGACGGACCAGCTGCGCAGGGACACCGCACGGCAGCGGCGTGAGGAGAAGGCCGCCGCCCTCACCCCCCGCGACGCGTTCACGGCACCACCGCCCGGGGAGAGCCGCGCACCCGCCGCCGACGACACGCTCACCCTGCTCTTCCTCTGCTGCCACCCCGAGCTGTCCCCCGCCGCGCAGATCGCGCTGACCCTGCGCGCCGTAGGCGGACTGACGACGGCCGAGATCGCCCGGGCCCACCTCGTGCCCGAGGCGACGATGGCGCAGAGGATCAGCCGGGCCAAGCACAAGGTGCGGGGCGTGCCGTTCCGACGGCCGGGCCCCGACGACCACGACAGCAGGCTGGCCGCGGTGCTGCAGGTGCTCTACCTGATCTTCAACGAGGGGTACACCGCGACGTCCGGCAGCGATCTGCACCGCGCCGACCTGGCCCGGGAGGCGATCCGGCTGACCCGTGCCGTGCGCGGGCTCCTGCCCCGGGACGGGCGGGTGACCGGGCTGCTGGCACTGATGCTGCTCACCGAGGCGCGCAGCGCCGCCCGCAGCGGCCCGCACGGCGAACTCGTGCCCCTCGACGAACAGGACCGCACCCTCTGGGACGGAGCGGCCGTCGCCGAGGGCACGGCGCTGGTGGAGGAGTCCCTGTCCCAGGGGCCCGCCGGGGCGTACCAGCTGCAGGCGGCGATCGCCGCGCTGCACGACGAGGCGGCCCGTCCCGAGGACACCGACTGGCCGCAGATCCTCGCCCTGTACGACCTGCTCGTGCGGCACGGCCCCGACCCGATGGCCGAACTCGGCCGGGTGGTGGCCCTCGCCATGGTGGAGGGCCCCGGGGCCGGGCTGGCTGCCCTCACCGCCCTGGAGGGCCGGCTGGCGGGCCACCACCGGCTGGATGCCGTGCGCGCCCATCTGCTGGACGAGGCCGGGGACCGGGAGGCGGCGCGCTCCGCCTACCGGCGGGCTGCGGACCACACGCTCAGCGCACCCGAGGCCCGCTATCTGCGGATGCGGGCCGACCGGCTGCCACCGCCGCCCGCCGGGTAGGCGGGGCACCGCGGACCGTCGCACCGAGTCGCCGATCCCGGGCACCCTCGGAATCATCGAAGACATGACCAAGAGCGACAACGGCAAGGCCCGCAGCGTACGGATCGCCCAGGAACCCGCCGCGGACGAACTGCTGGGCCGCAGCCCGCTGGCCGCCCTCGTCGGCATGCTGCTGGACCAGCAGGTGCCCATGGAATGGGCGTTCACCGGCCCGTACACGCTGGCGCAGCGCATGGGGTCGGACGATCTGGACGCCCGGAAGATCGCCGCGTACGACCCGGACGCCTTCACCGCGCTGTTCACGGAGAAGCCGGCACTGCACAGGTATCCGGGGTCCATGGCCAAGCGGGTGCAGCAGCTGTGCCAGTACCTGGTGGCCGAGTACGACGGGCGGGCGGAAGCGGTCTGGACGGACGCCACCACCGGGGCCGAGCTGCTGGAACGGCTCCACGCCCTGCCCGGTTTCGGCGCCCAGAAGGCACAGATCTTCCTGGCCCTGCTGGGCAAGCAGTTCGACGTACGCCCGACGGGCTGGCGGGAGGCCGCCGGGGCGTACGGCGAGGAGGGCTCGCACCGCTCCGTCGCCGACATCACCGGCCCCGACTCGCTGGCCGAGGTACGGGCGCACAAACAGCAGGCCAAGGCTGCGGCCAGGGCGGCGTCCCGGTCCGCATGACCGTGCCGGCCCGGCCCTCCCCACCACCATTCGCACCGGAAGGACACCTGTGTACGCGACCCGTCGCAGGGCCGCGGCCGTCGTCGCCGCCACCGCCCTGACAGCACCGCTTCTCCTCGCCGCGTCCCCGGACCACGGACAGGCGCCGCCCGACCCGGCCCGGAACGCCGCCGAACTCTCGCGGCAGCTGGTGGACCGCTCGTCCGCGGCGAACGCCCACCGGCACCTGGAGCGGTTCCAGGCCATGGCCGACGAGGCGGAGGGCCACCGCGCAGCCGGCTCGCCCGGGTACGACGCCTCCGCCGCGTACGTCCAGCGGCTGCTCAGGAAGGCCGGTTACCGGGTCGAACGGCAGGCCTTCGACTTCGTCTACACCGAGACCCTCGCCGAGAAGCTCTCCGTGGTCTCCCCCACGCCGCGCGAGGTCTCGGTCCGGGCGATGACGTACACCGCCTCCACCGGCGAGGGTGGCGTCACGGCCCCTCTCGCCGCCGTCCCGGCCGACGACACCACCGGCTGCGAGGCGGCCGACTACGCATCGGACGACTTCACCGGAAAGATCGCCCTCATCAAGCGGGGAGGCTGTTCCTTCGCCCGGAAGCAGGCGGCGGCAGCGACGGCGGGCGCGACCGGCGCGGTGATCTGGAACAACACCGACGGGGCCCTCTCCGGCACCCTGGGCGACGCCGAGGCGGGAAAGGTCCCCACCGGCGGAATCACCCAGGACGAGGGGAAGAAGCTCGTGGCGGACCTCGCGAAGGGGGAAGTGAAGGTCTCCCTGGAGATCCGTGAGTTCCGCGAGGAGCGCACCACCCACAACATCGTCGCCGAGACCTCCGGCGGAGACGCCGCGAGGACGGTCATGCTCGGGGCGCACCTCGACTCCGTCACCGACGGCCCCGGCATCAACGACAACGGGTCGGGCTCGGCCGGGCTGCTCGAAGTCGCCCTGCAACTCGCCGAGTCCGGCCGTACGCCCGTCAACAAGGTGCGGTTCGCCTGGTGGTCGGCGGAGGAGAACGGTCTGCTCGGCTCGGAGGCCTACCTCGCACAACTCCCGGCTGCACAGCGCGAGAGGATCGCGCTCTACCTCAACTTCGACATGATCGCCTCCCCGAACGGGGCGCAGTTCGTCCTCGACGGCGACGACTCGGACGGTGTGGGCGAAGGACCGGGCCCCGCCGGCTCCGACCGGCTGGAGCGTGACATCAACGCGTTCCTGGACAGCGAGGGCAAGCCGCACACCGGCACGGACTTCACCGGGCGCTCCGACTACGGGCCGTTCATCGAGGCGGGGATCCCGTCCGGCGGTACGGACACGGGCGCCGAGGGCATCAAGACGGCCGGCCAGGCCGAGACGTACGGCGGACAGGCCGGAGTCGCGTACGACCCCTGCTACCACGCGGCGTGCGACGACCTGGACAACATCGACACGGGGCACTTCGACACCAACATCGACGTGGTCGCCCACCTGGTGGGCACCTACGCCTACGACCTGGGCTCCCTGCCCCGCCGCGCCCCGGCGGCGTCCGTCACCGGCGAGCCCCGCGGCGGCGGCGTACCGCGCGAGGGGCACACCCACGGCGTCACCGGCTAGCCACGCCAGGTGAACCCGTGCTCCGCGGGCGGCCGGCCACGCCACGTCCGCGGAGCGACGCACCGGGGCGTCAACCGGCCGCAACCAGCAGGCCGCCGTACGGCAATCCGGTGCACCCTCACAAACATGCCTCACAAACATGACAGACCGTGCGGCGCTTGATGCTGATACGTCACGTTTTGATCGGCAGTACAGTCCTGTTCCCCGGCTGCGCCCGGAGCCCCTTGCCCGGTAGGCTTTCCGTGTGATCTTCAAGCGCATCGGAAATGGTCGGCCATATCCCGACCACGGCCGGGAAAGCACCCGACAGTGGGCGGATGTCGCGCCGCGTCCGGTCCGTCTGGACCAGTTGGTTACCACCAAGGGCCAGCTCGACCTCGAGACCCTGCTCGCCGAGGACTCCACGTTCTACGGCGACCTGTTCGCCCACGTCGTGAAGTGGCAGGGCGACCTCTACCTCGAGGACGGACTGCACCGCGCCGTCCGGGCCGCTCTGCAGCAGCGCCAGGTGCTGCACGCACGCGTGCTCGAAATGGGCTGAACCCGCCACTCCCACCCGTGGAGCATTTCGGGCCTTTCGGGTGCTTTTATGCTCGTACGGGTGCCATAGGTTGATCGTTTAGTAGGCATCATCACCAGGTCGCACTACGCTGCGCCCATGAGCATGCTGACCCCTCCCGGCATGGGCGGAAAGTACCGCATCACGGGTAACACGTATCCCCGCATGCGCCGCCCCCGCCACCGCCGCAAGCTGGCCCTCTCGGTGACCGCCGCCGTGGTGGCACTCGGGCTGGCCGGTTGGGGCACACTGCAGATCGTCGACGTCTTCACCGGCGGCAACAAGCAGGCCAACGCGGCGGACCGCCCGAAGGTCTGCCCCTCCCCGAGCGCCACGGCGGCCGCGAAGGTGCTCCCGAAGCCGGCCGCCATCAAGGTCAACATCTACAACGCGACGCCCCGCAGCGGGCTGGCCAAGGCCGCGGCCGACGAGCTGAAGAAGCGCGGATTCGCCATCGGCAAGGTGGACAACGCCCCGGCCGCGTACGACAAGAAGGTGCCCGGCACCGGCATGCTGCTCGGCGGCCCGGCGGCCATGAACGGCTCCTTCCCGGTGCTCGCCACACAGCTGCCGGGGGCCGCGCAGAAGACCGACGCGCGCAGGACCGCGGACATCGATCTGATCATCGGCACGAAGTTCAGGGCGTTCAGCACCCCCGCGGCGGCGGCGACGGCGCTCACGGCCCTCACGAAGCCCGCCCCGGCACCGTCCTCCTGCTGAAAGCCGCAGGACGGGCTCGGGGCGGCGGGACCGGTCCGGAATCTCCCGGACCGGCCGGCGGAAAGGCTTCCGGTCAGTCGGCGGTGCCGTACATCCGGTCACCGGCGTCGCCGAGTCCCGGCACGATGTAGCCGTTCTCGTTGAGCCGCTCGTCCACCGAGGCGGTGACGACCGTGACCGGCGTGCCGGCCAGCTCGCGCTCCATGACCTCGACGCCCTCGGGCGCCGCGAGCAGCACGACCGCGGTGACATCGTCCGCGCCACGCTTGATCAGCTCACGGATGGCCGCGACGAGCGTGCCACCGGTGGCCAGCATCGGGTCGAGGACATAGACCTGACGGCCGGAGAGGTCCTCGGGCATCCGCGTGGCGTACGTCTCCGCCTGGAGCGTCTCCTCGTTGCGGATCATGCCCAGGAAGCCGACCTCGGCGGTCGGGAGCAGCCGCACCATGCCGTCCAGCATGCCGAGCCCGGCGCGCAGGATCGGGACGACGAGAGGGCGCGGATACGACAGCTTCACACCGGTCGTGGGCGTCACCGGGGTCTCGATGTCGACCTGCTCGGTCCGCACATCCCTGGTGGCCTCGTACGCGAGGAGGGTGACCAGCTCGTCGGCGAGCCGCCGGAAGGTCGGGGAGTCGGTGCGCTTGTCGCGCAGCGTGGTGAGTTTGTGCGCCACCAGCGGGTGGTCGACGACGTGGATCCGCATGCCGTCAACAGTAACCGGGCCCCGGACAGGCTTCCCGCCAGTCCGCACTGGCATCAAGCACCTGTTCGGAGGGAAGGTGGGTCCATACGGACCCAGGCTTGGGGTGGTGTGTGGATTGCCCGACGGGGAGCAGCGGAATCAGTGGCAGGCCGGACGCGACGCGCGCGACCTGCCCGACGCTCCGGACGACGTGCCGGACGCGCAGGAGAGTGAAGCGGCGCGCCGGAGGCGCAGGGCGCAGTTCCTCCGTGAGCTCCACGAGGCGAAGCAGTTGCGCGACCGCGTCCAGCCGCGCCGGGCCCGGGCGGCCCGTATGCGCCAACAGATGCGGATGCGTACGTTCCGCTGGTGAGGACGTCCTCCGGGCCGGCCTGCTGGCGCTCCGGAGGAGCCGCGGGAGCACAAACGGCGGACACGCACTCGGGTAACTGATGCCGACGCAACGGTCGAAGAGGTCTCGCATCGCGCTCGTTTCTGCCACGATGCCGATTGGGCGGGGCCCAGAGCAGCCGGATGACCGTCTGCCCTCCCGTCGGACCGAATCGCCTAAGACCAGTGGGAGAGTCACGGTGTACTTCGCCGCACTGCTCGCGCGCACCGAAGACGGGTGGGAAGCGAGCGATACGGAGCTCGACGACGTGGAAACCCTGTCCGACCTGACGGATCTGGCCCGTGAGGCCTCGGTGGACGAGGACACGGTCCTGGTCTACATCGAGCAGGAGGACGCCTGGTTCGGCGTCGTCCGGGTGGACGGTGAGGAGGACCCCCGTATCTACGTCTCGGACGCGTCCGCCGCCGCCCGCTCCTCGTACGGGGAGATCCTGCTCACCGACGAACTGCTCGGCCGTGAACCGGGGGCCGAGGACGAGATCGCCGCACTCGAGGAACTCGTCGACCTCGACGGTACGGACGGCGACGAGCCGGACGAGACCCCGTCCGATGCCGGCACCCGCGACGCCGGCACCGAACCCGACCCGGACCACGACCCCGACGCCGTACCGGCGGGGCCGCTCGGAGATCTCGGGGTCCTCGCCGACCTCGGGCTGTCCGAGAAGGATCTGCTGACCCTGCGCACCGACGCACTGGTGGAGATCGCGGACGCGCTCGGGGCTTCCGAGGTCCTGGAGTCCGTCCGTTAGGGTCCGCGGGTGAACGCTCCACCACCCACCCCCTCCTCACCGCCTCCCCCCGACCCCGTTCGGGACCCGTGGCAGGCACCCATGCGCCGGGCCCTCGACGAGGCCGCGCAGGCGGCGTCGGCCGGCGATGTGCCGGTCGGCGCCGTCGTGCTGGGACCGGACGGCACTCTGCTCGCCACCGGCCACAACGAGCGCGAGGCGTCCCACGACCCGACGGCTCACGCCGAGGTGCTCGCCCTGCGCCGTGCCGCCGCCGCCCTCGGATCCTGGCGGCTGACCGGCTGCACCCTGGTCGTCACCCTGGAGCCCTGCACGATGTGCGCGGGCGCGCTCGTCCAGTCCCGGGTCACCCGGGTGGTCTACGGGGCGCGGGACGAGAAGGCCGGGGCGGCGGGTTCGCTCTGGGACGTCGTACGCGACCGCAGGCTGAACCACCGGCCCGAGGTGATCCACGGCGTCCTGGAGAACCCCTGCGCGGACCTGCTGACGGCGTTCTTCCGGGAACGCTGAGAGCACCGCGGGGGACGCTCCCGGCTCTCGCCGGGAATCGGATTTCGGACCAGGGCCCGGCATGGTCTAAGCTCTCTCTCGGTAGCGTGTCCGAGCGGCCGAAGGAGCTCGCCTCGAAAGCGAGTGTGGGGAAACTCACCGAGGGTTCAAATCCCTCCGCTACCGCAGCGAGTTGAAGGGACCGACCCGTCAGGGTCGGTCCCTTCACTGCGTTCCGGGCGGGTCCTGGGACCGTTCCGGCACCTGTCACCCCACGCGCAAATAATTTTGCAGGGTATGCATCTTTGCCTACTATGCACGTTGTGGCGAATACGAGGACATCCGCACCCGGGCTGCGGGAGCGCAAGAAGCGGGCCACCCGCAGGGCCCTCGCCGAGGCGGCCGTGGGGCTCGCCGCCGAGCACGGGGTCGAGAACGTCACCGTCGAGGCAATCAGCGAGGCCGCCGGCGTCTCGCCCCGCACGTTCTTCAACTACTTCCCCAGCCATGACGACGCGTTCGTCCTGGTCGACGACGAGGTGGGCGAGCGGATCAGGGAGTCCGTGCGCCGTGCCCCCGCCGACAGGCCGCCGCTCGACGTCGTACGCGAGGCCCTCGTCACCGAACTGGACGGCTTCGAGGCCCGCCAGGAGCTGTGGGCCCTTCAGTCCAAGGTGCTCCAGCGGTCACCGCACCTCATCCACCGCGGCCTCAAGGCCCATGTGGCCGAGGAACGTGCCCTGGCCGCCGCCGTCACCGACTGGCTCGAAGCCACGCGGCCGGGCACGCGGGAGCCGTCCGGCACCGGGATCTTCCCCCGCCTCCTCGCCGCCGTCACCCAGACCGCCCTGCGGGTCGCCATCGAGCACTGGTGCGACCACCCCGGCGAGAACGTACTCACGGACACCTTTCAGGAGGTCTTCGCCCAGCTGGCGCAAGGCCTCCCGCGGCCGCCGGCGTAGTCCGACCGGCCTCCGGCGCCGCGTACCACCGATCCTGCTCAGCCCCAGAACCGAAGAAGGACACCGTGACCGCAACCGAGGCGCCCGAGCAGGCGCCCACCTCCATGTCCAACCGTCAGATACTGCAGGCGATGTCCGGCCTGATGGCGGGCATGTTCGTCGCCATCCTCGCGGGCACGGTCGTCGCGAACGCCCTGCCGAGGATCATCGCCGACCTGGGCGCGAGCCAGTCCTCGTACACCTGGGTCGTGACCTCCGAACTGCTCGCGATGACGGCCACCGTGCCGCTCTGGGGCAAGCTCGCCGACCTGTTCAACCAGAAGCTGCTGCTCCAGCTCTCGCTCGGCCTGTTCGTGGTCGGTTCCCTCGTGGCCGGCTTCTCCCAGGACGTCGTGACCCTGATCATCAGCCGCGTCATCCAGGGCATCGGCGCCGGTGGCCTGACGGCCCTGGCCCAGATCGTGATGGCCGCCATCATTCCGCCCCGCCGGCTCGGCAAGTACGCGGGCATCTTCGGCGCGGTGTTCGCCGTGGGCACGGTCGCCGGACCGCTGATCGGCGGTGTCCTGGTGGACACGTCGTGGCTGGGCTGGCGCTGGTGCTTCTTCATCGGTGTGCCGTTCGCCCTGGCCGGGATCGTGCTGCTCCAGCGCACCCTGAAGCTGCCGACCGTACGCCGTCAGGTCAGGATCGACTGGCTGGGCGCCTTCCTGATCGTGGCCGGTGTCTGCGCGCTGCTGATCTGGACGTCGCTCGCGGGCAACAGCTTCGACTGGGCGTCCTGGCAGACGGCCGCGCTGGTGACCACCGGAGTGGTGCTCCTGGCGGCTGCGGTCTTCGTGGAGTCCAGGGCCGCGGAGCCGGTCATCCCGCTGGGCATCTTCCGCAACCGCACGGTGTCGCTCACGACCCTGGCGAGCTTCTTCGTCGGTATCGCGATGTTCGCCGGGACCGTGTTCCTCTCCCAGTACTTCCAGATCTCCCTGGGCAAGTCCCCGACCGCCGCGGGCCTCATGAGCCTCCCGCTGATCGGCGGCCTGCTGGTCTCCTCGACCGTCGCCGGGCAGATCATCTCCGCCACCGGCAAGTGGAAGATCTACCTCATCGCGGGCGGCGTCGTCATGACGGCCGGCCTCGGCCTGCTCTCGACCATCGACGCGGACACGCACTTCGGCCTGCTCAGCGTCTACATGGCCTTCATGGGCATCGGCGTCGGCATGCTGATGCAGAACCTCGTGCTCGCCGCGCAGAACGACGTCCCGGCGCACGAGCTGGGCGCCGCGACCTCGGTGCTGTCCTTCTTCCGCAGCCTCGGCGGCACCATCGGCACCAGCGTGCTCGGCGCGATCCTCGCCAACCGGGTGGCCAGTGAGATGACCAAGGGCCTCGCCGAGAACGGGATCCCGGCGACCGGCGGCGGACACGGCAGCGCCGTGCCCGACATGACCAAGCTGCCCGAGCCGCTGAAGGACATCGTCGAGCACGCCTACGGCGTCGCGACCGGCGACCTCTTCCTCATCGCCACCCCGTTCGCCTTCCTCGGACTCATCGCGGTGCTCTTCATCAAGGAGAAGCCCCTCAAGACGACGAGCGGCATGGAGCGCCTGGCAGCCGAGGACGCCGCGGTGGTCACCGCCACCACCGTCCCGGCACCCCGCGACGGTGCGGACCACGGCGTCCAGGACGCCGCCCCCGGCACGGTCGGCCTGCGGAAGGACTGACCTGCGGGACGACGGACGACACGAAGGGCCCGGCGCGGTGCGCCGGGCCCTTCGGGCGTCAGGTCGGGGGAAGCGGCATCGGGGGGACAAGCCGCTTCCCCCGGTGAGAACGGGGACCGGAGGTCCTCGCCGCGGTCAGGGGGGAGTCACGCGGTGGGAACCTCGTGGAGGTCCCGTTCCTGGGCCCGCTCATTCCTGCCGGTACGGCGGGCCCACTGCCCATACTCCCTCCTGCCGTAAGCCACACCTGCCGACAAAGGGCCCGAATCGACGGGCCCTTCGACCCTAAAAGCCACATCAGTGATCGGAAACGGCCAGCGGATACGGCCGTTCGTGCGGCTAGAATCACCCGACTGCGCAGGTGATCGAAGGGGAGGGGCGGGGCTGTGGTGCAAGCGAGGAAGATCGCGCTCTACATGATTGTGGTCTTCGTGCTGTACACGATCATCACCTCTCCGGAGCGGAGCGCCGACCTCGTCCAAATAGGGTTCGAGGGTGTTTCGAGCGCCGCTCAGGGCGTCGGGGACTTCATGTCCGAGCTCGTGAAGTAGGAGAACCACCATGATCCGCCACCTGGTCCTGTTCAAGCTGAACGACGGCGTCGAGCGGGACGACCCGCGGGTCGTCGCAGGCGCCGATGCCTTCCGGGAGCTCGGCGGGAAGATCCCCGAGCTGGAGTTCTGGGAGTGCGCCTGGAACATCACCGACCGGCCGATCGCCTACGACTTCGCCATCAACTCGGCGGTCGCCGACGAGGACGCGCTTCTGCGGTACGTCGAGCACCCCGACCACCAGGCAGCGGCCGGCCAGTGGCGCGCGTTCGCCACTTGGGTGATCGCCGACTACCCCTTCTGACTCTTTCGGATCTCCGGCCCCACCGGCCCCTCCCCCTACGGAGAGGGGCTTTTCGGCATGTTTAAACCCCAACACCCTCAACACGGATCCATGCGGTGCTTGCACACAGTGGACATGTCTTGTGATGCTATGACCGCTTTTGACGGATGAGTTGACCGTAGTTGACCGCAAAGGGGTGGCGTCACCGTGCCGGCCAGTACAGCGCCTCAAGTCCCGCCCCAGAACGTCCAGACGGACGACATCCAGACCGAGACCCCCGACCCCACCACGCCCGCCCGGACCCGGGGCGCCGACACCAGGGCACTGACCCAGGTCCTGTTCGGCCGGCTCAAGGGCCTCGAACCCGGCACCACGGAGCACCACAGGGTGCGCACCGCGCTGATCGAGGCGAACCTGCCGCTCGTGCGGTACGCGGCGGCCCGCTTCCGGAGCCGCAACGAGCCGATGGAGGACGTGGTCCAGGTCGGCACCATCGGCCTGATCAACGCCATCGACCGCTTCGATCCGGAACGCGGCGTCCAGTTCCCCACGTTCGCCATGCCCACGGTGGTCGGCGAGATCAAGCGCTACTTCCGGGACAACGTGAGGACCGTGCACGTGCCACGGCGGCTGCACGAGCTCTGGGTCCAGGTCACCGGCGCCACCGAGGACCTGACGACCGCTCACGGCCGCTCACCGACCACGGCGGAGATCGCCGGACGCCTGAAGATCTCCGAGGACGAGGTCCTGGCCTGCATCAAGGCCGGCCGTTCATACCACGCGACCTCACTGGAGGCGGCCCAGGAGGGTGACGGGCTGCCCGGGCTGCTGGACCGGCTCGGTTACGAGGACCCGGCGCTCGCCGGGGTCGAACACCGCGACCTGGTGCGGCACCTGCTCGTGCAGCTGCCCGAGCGCGAGCAGCGGATCCTGCTGCTGCGCTACTACAACAACCTGACCCAGTCACAGATCAGTGCCGAACTGGGCGTCTCCCAGATGCATGTGTCAAGGCTTCTGGCCAGAAGTTTCGCCCGACTGCGATCAGCAAACAGGATCGAAGCGTAGTCAGAACGGGTAGACCCCCGGAGGGCTGGATCCGGGGGCGTAAAAGCCGCACACCCCCTGTTTCCTGCGCAGTTTCGCCGCTGACTTGTCGACATGTCACTACAGCGTGTTGCCGACATGTGACATTCTGCTGGAACCGCGTTTGCCGCAGCTCCACCTCCGGTATTCAGGTGGAGGCTGCGTTCCTCCGATGGTCGTGGCCACCGCGACCGTCCGCGACCTCAAGGGGGTGGCATGTCCACAGAACAGGGCAGCTCGAAGGTGCTCACGCTCACGAAGAGCGTGCCGGCACCTGCCGTGCTCACCAGCTCGCCGGAAGCCATCGACACCCGCACCCTGTCCCGCTCCCTGTTCCTGCGGCTCGCCGCGCTGGGCCCCGCCTCGGGTCCCGACGGAACGGACAGCCCTGAGCGGGCCTATGTGCGGGACACACTCATCGAGCTCAACCTCCCGCTGGTGCGGTACGCGGCGGCACGGTTCCGGAGCCGCAACGAACCGATGGAGGACATCGTCCAGGTCGGGACGATCGGCCTGATCAAGGCGATCGACCGCTTCGACTGCGAACGGGGCGTGGAATTCCCCACGTTCGCGATGCCGACCGTCGTGGGGGAGATCAAACGCTTCTTCCGCGACACCTCGTGGTCCGTGCGGGTACCGCGCCGGCTCCAGGAGCTGCGGCTCGCCCTCACCAAGACCAGCGACGAGCTCGCCCAGAAGCTCGACCGTTCGCCGACGGTGCCGGAGCTGGCCAAGGCGCTCGGGGTCTCCGAGGAGGACGTGGTCGACGGCCTGGCCGTGGGCAACGCCTACACGGCCTCCTCGCTGGACTCCCCGTCCCCCGAGGACGACGGCGGCGAGGGCTCGCTGGCCGACCGCCTGGGATACGAGGACGCGGCGCTGGAAGGCGTGGAGTACCGCGAGTCCCTGAAGCCGCTGCTGGCCAAGCTCGCCCCGCGGGAGCGTCAGATCATCATGCTGCGCTTCTTCGCCAACATGACGCAGTCGCAGATCGGCGAGGAGGTCGGCATCTCGCAGATGCACGTCTCCCGGCTGCTGACCCGGACGCTCACCCAGCTCAGGGAGGGGCTCATCGCCGACTGACCCCGTGCGGGGTCCGTACGGACGGCTCACCGAGACCCACCGGCCGCCGGGGCGGCGCGACAGCCTCCCCGGCGGCCTCGCCGTGTCCGGGGAACCCGGAGGGCCCGCACCACCCGGAGAAGCGAACGCTCCCGCGTCGACGGGGCGGCGCGGGAGCGGTGCGGGAGGACGGCGTACACGTGCGGGTGGACGCCGGGCAGGCCCTCGGGCCCCGGGCAGGGGCGACGGGGCCGGCCGGTGACGGTCCGGTCAGCCGAGCGCGAGCCAGGCCACCGCACCGAGGACGAGGACGACCGCGACGACGGCGAAGATCACCCCGTTCTTCGAGCCGGACGAGGTCGCTGCGGGCTGCTGCGGACCGCGCTGCGGCTCGCCCTCGTCGACGAAGGCGCGGAACATCTGCGTGCTGCCCGCCGGGTCGTGAGTGCCCTCGGGGCCCGGCTGCGGGGCGTGGGGGTTGTGTGCCATGGTCCAGGACCCTAGCGAACGCAGGCCTTTCGCCCAACCCCCGGGCCCTCGACGGCCGATGCCCCTCGTCCGCGTGCACCCGCCCTCACCGGCCCCCAGCGCGTTCCGCACCGTCCCCACGGCCTCCGACAGGGCACTCCCGCCGTGACGAGGAACACAGTTCGCGCGGCCCACCCCCCTCTGTGCTGCGCGCTTGACCGGGCCCCTACGCAGCCTTTTGCGTTCCTTTACTTCTGCAAGCCCCATTTCGTTTGCCTGCGGCAACCAACTGCTTCTATCGTTGCCCTAAGCAACAAGATGACCTCGCGAGACGTCCTGGAGGGTCGGTGGCAGCACGGAGCCAGTACGAAGAACTGGCCCGGCAGCTCAGCGCCGTCGGAGCCGTCAAACGGGGGCTCGTCCGCATCCTGCCCGCCGAGTGCCCCGGTGGCACCGCCGGCGTGCTGACGCTGCTGGCCAAGTACGGCGAGATGCGGATCACTCGGCTCGCCGAACTCCTGGCCGTGAACATGTCGGTGACCAGCCGTCATGTGACACACGCGGTGGAGAACGGCTGGATCGAACGGTTCCAGGACCCGGCGGACAAGCGGTCCCGCATCCTGCGGCTGACCCCCGCGGGCGAGGAGCTGCTCGCCGAGCTGACCCGGCGGACCACGGAGATGTTCGCCCACAACCTCATCGACTGGTCCGACGAAGAAGTCGGACAGCTCAACACGTTGTTGTCCCGGCTGCGCGACAGCTTCTCCTGCCGCGGCTCCGGAGGCTGCACCCCCGGAAAGCACAGCGGCGACTGCCGCACCGGGCACGTCGACCATTCGCACACCCGTACACCTGTGTAACAGAAGCAAAGACGAGGATTTAAATGGCTACGACCACACCATCCGGTGTGCGGGGCGGCCACGCCAAGCACGGGGCTGTCGAAGCCCCGTCGGGCGCGCCGATGACACACCGGCAGATCATGGAAGCACTGACCGGGCTGCTGCTCGGCATGTTCGTCGCGATCCTGTCGTCGACGGTCGTCTCCAACGCCCTGCCCGAGATCATTTCCGACCTCGGCGGCGGCCAGAGCGCCTACACCTGGGTCGTCACGGCCTCGCTGCTGGCCATGACCGCCACCACCCCGCTGTGGGGCAAGCTCGCGGACCTGTTCAGCAAGAAGCTGCTGGTCCAGATCGCCCTGCTGATCTACGTGGGCGGCTCCATAGTCGCCGGCCTGTCGACCAGCAGCGGCATGCTCATCATCTGCCGCGTGGTCCAGGGCATCGGCGTCGGCGGACTCTCCGCCCTCGCCCAGATCGTGATGGCCGCGATGATCTCCCCGCGCGAGCGCGGGCGCTACAGCGGCTACCTCGGCGCGGTCTTCGCCGTCGCCACCGTCGGCGGCCCGCTGCTCGGCGGTGTCATCACCGACACCAGCTGGATGGGCTGGCGCTGGTGCTTCTACGTGGGTGTGCCGTTCGCGATCATCGCCCTGATCGTGCTCCAGAAGACCCTGAAGCTCCCCGTGGTCAAGCGCGAGGGAGTCAAGATCGACTGGTCGGGCGCGTTCTTCATCAGCGCCGCGGTCTCGCTGCTGCTGCTCTGGGTGACCTTCGCGGGCGACAAGTACGACTGGATCTCCTGGCAGACCTGGACGATGCTCGGCGGCACCGTCGTCCTCGCCGCGCTGTTCCTGCTGATCGAGTCCAAGGCTCGCGAGCCGATCATCCCGCTGCGCCTCTTCCGTAACCGCACCATCACGCTGGCCTCCGCGGCCTCGCTGTTCGTCGGCATCGGGATGTTCGCGGGCACCGTCTTCTTCAGCCAGTACTTCCAGCTGGCGCGGGACAAGTCGCCGACGATGTCCGGCGTCATGACCATCCCGATGATCGCCGGACTGTTCCTGTCCTCGACCGTGTCGGGCCAGATCATCACCAAGACGGGCCGCTGGAAGGCCTGGCTCGTCTCCGGTGGCTTCCTGCTCACCGCGGGTCTCGGGTTCCTGGGCACCATCCGGTACGACACCGAGTACTGGCACATCGCGATCTTCATGTTCGTCATGGGCCTCGGCATCGGCATGATGATGCAGAACCTGGTGCTCGCCACGCAGAACCAGGTGGCTCCCGCCGACCTGGGCGCGGCCAGCTCCGTCGTGACGTTCTTCCGTTCCCTCGGTGGTGCGATCGGCGTCTCGGCGCTGGGCGCCGTCCTGGGCAACCGCGTCACCCACTACGTCAAGGACGGCCTCGCCGACCTCGGCCCCGAGGGCGCGGCCTTCGGCCACGGCGGTACGGGCGGCGGGGGCATCCCCGACCTGGACAAGCTCCCCGCTCCGTTCCGCACGGTCATGGAGGTCGCCTACGGCCACGGTGTCGCCGACGTCTTCCTGTACGCGGCGCCCGCCGCGCTGGTCGCGTTCGTCCTGACCCTCTTCATCAAGGAGGTCGCCCTGAAGACGAGGGCCGGCAACGACAACGCCCCGGCCGAGGTGTCCGCCGCGACCGAGTCCGTCGAGGCCACCGCCGGTACCGCCCTGATCGCAGGCGGAACGGCCGGGGTCACCTCGGTCGACACCGCGGAGGAGACGGCGGCCACCGGCCCCACGACCGTTCAGGGCACGCCCGTACGCGGTGTGGTGCGGGGCGCCGAGGGCGCACCCGTCGCCCGTGCGGCCGTCACACTGATCTCGCTGGGCGGCCGGCAGCTGGGGCGCTCCGTGGCCCAGGCCGACGGCGGCTACGTGCTGGACGCCCCTGCCTCCGGCAGCTACGTCCTGATCGCCTCCGCCGACGGCTTCCAGCCGCAGGCGTCCACCGTGGTCGTCGGCGACGAGCCGCTGGCCTTCGACATCCTGCTCGCCGGTACGAGCGGTCTCTCCGGGACCGTACGCACCGACGAGGGCAACGCCCCTGTCCAGGGCGCCATGGTCCTGGTGACCGACGTGCGCGGCGACGTGCTGGCCACGGGTGTCTCCGGCGAGGCCGGCGAGTTCACCTTCGGTGAGCTGATCCCCGGCTCGGTGACCGTCGCCGTCACGGCCGCGGGCTACCGTCCGCTGGCACTGCCGGTGGAGGTCGGCGGCCAGGGTGTCACCCGGGTCGACGTGGCCCTGCGCTCCGGTGCGCTGGTCCAGGGTGTCGTCAGGGCCAGCTCGAAGCCGGCACCGCTGAACGACGCCCGGGTCACGCTGATCGACGCGGCCGGCAACGTGGTCGCCACGTCGACGACCGGGGAGGACGGCGCCTACGCCTTCACCGACCTGGACGCCGGTGAGTACTCCGTGATCGCGACCGGCTACCCGCCGGTGGCCGGCTCGCTGACCGTGAACGGCAGCGGGGTCGACGGTCACGACATCGAGCTCGCCCACCCGGGCGAGTAGGCACCGGAAGTTACACAAAGACCCCTGGCGGTACAGCGCTTCGAGCGGAGAGGCTGTGGCCGCCGGCGGAAATGGGCCCCGCGGTGGGATCGGCAGGCAGGGGACGGCCTGCCGATCCCGCCCGGGGCCCGACTCATTGAGTCGCTGCTTCACGAGTGATTTGAGCAAGGAGAGAACACGGGATGGGACTTCGCGCACAGGTACGCACGCGGGACGGCTGGGCGGTCCAGCACGCCGTCGTGACGGTGACCGACATGACGGGCACCCAGGTGCTCCGTGCCGCCGCCGACGAGAACGGGGCCGTCCGCACCGACGATCTCCTCCAGGCCGGCGCGTACACGGTGATCGTCACTGCGGTGGGCTACGCACCCGCCGCGTCCACCGCACTCGTCACGGCCAGCGGCCGGGTCGAGGCCGGGACCGTCGTCCTGGCCCGGCAGGGCGGCGTGGAGCTGCCGCCTCCGGGCACCTGGTCGCTGGACCCGGTGCACTCCTCGGTGGCCGCGGTCGCCCAGCACCTGGGGATCTCCAGCGTGCACGGCCGGTTCACCGAGTTCGGCGGCCGCATCGAGATCGCCGAGGACGTCCAGCACTCCCGGGTGGAGGCGTTCATCTCCTCCACCAGCATCGACACGGGCAACGGCATGCGGGACAAGCACCTGCGCTCGGCGGACTTCCTGGACGTGGAGGTCTTCCCGGAGATCACCTACCGGTCCCGTGCGCTGACCCCCGCGGGACCCGACCGCTGGACGGTCCACGGCGTGCTCACCATGCACGGCATCGCACGGGACATCGACCTCGACCTCAGCTACCTGGGCACCGGCCCCGACCCGTGGGGCGGCGTACGCGCGGCCTTCCACGCCACTGCCGAGCTGCGCCGCGACGACTTCGCCATGAACTACAACCAGGTCCTGCAGGCGGGGATCTCCGCGATCGGCACGACCCTCCGGGTGGAGCTCGACATCCAGGCGGTCCAGGGCGACTCCGTCCCCGGATAGGTCCGGCGGGAGGGCCTAGGGTTGGCGCCATGGCACCCAACATCGCGACCAACACCGCCGTGGAGCTCGGGGAGCTCCTGGACTTCGTGCGGCCCAGGCACCGGGCGATCCTGCTGACCACCCGGGCCGACGGCCGCCCCCAGGGCTCCCCGCTCACCTGCGGCGTCGACGACGCCGGACGCATCGTCGTCTCGACCTACCCCGAACGGGCCAAGACCCGGAACGCGAAGCGGGACGAGCGGGTCAGCGTGATCGTCCTGTCGGACGACTGGAACGGCCCGTGGGTCCAGATCGACGGCTCGGCCGAGGTGATCGACTCACCGGACTCGGTCGAGCCGCTCGTCGAGTACTTCCGCAACATCTCCGGGGAACACCCCGACTGGGACGAGTACCGGGCGGCGATGCTCAAGCAGGGGAAGTCCATCATCCGGATCACCCCGGAGCGCTGGAGCCCGGTCGCCACCGGCGGCTTCCCCGCTCACCTGGCCGGCGGCAGCTGACCCTGCCGGTGAAGCCGCCCCGCCCGGACGCACTCGCGAGTGCCCGGCTGCTGACCTCCCCGTCCGTGGGACCCGCCGTGGTCCGTGAGCTGGAACGGATCACCGGGCGACCGGCCGGGCCCGCCCACGCCACCGGGCCCTTCCTGTACGTGGGGGACACGCTGCCCGAGGCGCTGCGGACGCCGGAGCTGCTGTGGTTCCACAGCGTCAACGCGGGCACGGACGCCCTGCTCGCCGCCGGGCCCTGGCCCCAAGGCGCCCTGCTGACCCGGACCGTGGGCCGGATGGGCGAGCGGATCGCCCAGTACACGCTGGCCTGGGTGCTCGCCGAGTGCCAGTCGGTCCCGGAGCACGTGGCACAGCACGCACGCTCCGAGTGGCGCCGGCTGCCGTCCGGACTCGCCGCCGGGCGGACCGCCGTCATCCACGGCACCGGGCACATCGGTTCCGCGGTCGCGGCCCTGCTGCGGGCCTGCTCGGTGCGCACGGTGGGCGTGTCACGCACCACCCCCGTGGTCCCGCCCGCGGGCTTCGACCGGGTCGTCACGGCAGGCTCGCAGGAGGAGACCGCGGCGCTGGCGGACGCCCGGTGGGTGGTGTCCACCCTCCCTCTGACCGGCGCGACGGAGGGCTTCTTCGACGACGCCAGATTCAAGGCGATGCGGGGCGCCACCTTCGTCAACGTGGGCCGGGGCGCGACCGTCGACATGGCCGCGCTGGAGGCCGCACTGCGCAGCGGGGCGGTGGGCCGGACCGTCCTCGACGTACTGCCGGAGGAACCCGCCGGCCCCGGGGACCGCGCCTGGCGGCTGCCGCGCACGGTGATCACCTCGCACTCGGCCGGTATCACGGCCGACGAGGACGTGGTCGCCGACTTCGAGGCGTGCTGGGACGCGGTCGCAGAGCGGCGTACGCCCGCACTGGCCGTGGACACCCGACGCGGTTACTGAGCGCCGGGGGCGACCCCCGGTGCTGCTCGGCCGTCACGCCCGGCGGGCGGCGCGGTCGCACATCGCTTCGATGCCCGCGATCAGGAGGTCCAGCGCGAACACGAAGTCCCGCTCGCGCATCTCCTCCACCGTGTCCCCGCCGCGCGCCTCCATCAGGTTCTCCGAAGGCTCCATGGCCCGTGCGATCTCGGGGTCCGCGCGGATCGTGCCCATCACCTGCCGGAAGTACTCGTCCTGGCTGAGGTCCGCCTCCACCGTGCGCTGCACGAAGTGCCCCTCGATGGTGCCGAACCCGTAGACGAACTGGAAGACGGCCGACATCGCTCCGGTCCGGTTCGCCAGGGGCAGTCCGGTGGCCCGGATGACGTCCTGGACCGCGTACGAGAACAGCATCGAGTGCGGCCCGATGTTCAGGAAGCTGCCGATCAGCGTCGACACCCACGGGTGGCGCACCAGCATCCGCCGGTAGTTCGTGGCCAGTTCGCGCAGCCGGTCGTGCCAGCCGAGGTCCTCCGCCGTGGCCGGGATCTCGCCGAAGACCGTGTCCAGGGCGAGTTCGAGCAGGTCGTCCTTGGTGTCGACGTACCAGTACAGGGACATCGCCGTGACATCGAGATCGGCGGCGAGGCGGCGCATGGAGAACTTCGCCAGGCCGTCGGCGTCCAGGAGCCGGACGCTCGCCGCCGTGATCCTGTCCCGGTCGAGACCGGCCGGCTGGTCCGCCTTGCGTGTCCGCGAGGGTGTGCGCCGGTCCAGCCACACACTGACCCGGGAAGGGTTCTTCACACGGTCTGCCGCGGACCCCATGGCGCACGCTCCTTGTCTTGCGGTGGCACTTCTGCGTACCGGCACCCCTGTCCGATGCTATGCCCGTCACCTGCGCCTCTCAGTCCGTCTGAGTCCGCTCCGCCCTCCTCAGCAGCGCCCCGGCCAGCAGCCCACCGGCCAGCACAGCCAGCGCGCCCACCAGTTGGCTGGTCTCCAGGCCGGAGGCGAAGGCGTCCGTGATGCGCTCACGTTCCGCCGGTCCGTCGGCTGCGGCGAGCGCGGCAGGCAGCGAGGCGGCACCCACCGCACCCGGCACGAGCGCGGCGAAACGGGAGTTGAGGACGGCCCCGAGCACGGCGACCCCCAGCCCGTTGCCGAACTCGGCGAGCGTGCCGTTCACACCGGCTCCGACGCCCGCCTTCTCCGGCGGGATGGCACTCATGATCGCGTTGGCCATCGCGGGCATGGCTAGCGCGACACCCGCTCCCATGACGAGCAGGCCCAGCAGCATGCCGCCGTAGTCCCGTCCGCCGAGCAGCGCGATCGCGGCGAGTCCGGCGGCCAGCAGACTCATACCCACGGCGATGACGGTGGGCGTCCCCAGCCTCACCACGAGCCGGGCGCCGAGACCCGTGAGGTTGAGCGCGACGACGGTGAGGGCGAGCGGAGCCGTGCGAAGCCCTGCCTCGAGCGGCTCGTACCCGAGGACGAACTGCAGGTGCTGGGTCAGCAGGAAGAGTGACCCGGTCATGCCGAAGGCCACCAGGATCGCGCCCGCGACCGCCCCGGTGAACCGCTGGTTGCGGAAGAAGTGCATGTCCAGCATGGGGTACGGGACATGGAGCTCCCACAGGACGAATCCGGTGAGGACTGCGATCCCGGCGAAGGCCGTCAGCAGCACCTGCCCGGAGCCCCAGCCGTGCTCCGGGCCGGAGATGATCGCGTACACGACGGACGTCATGCCCAGGGTGGAGAGCACCGCCCCCACCAGGTCGGGGCGATCACCCCGGGGGTCCCTGGACTCCGGCACGAGCCGGATGACGGCGACGAGACCGACGACCGCCACGGGGATGTTGACCAGGAAGATCGCACCCCACCAGAAGTGGTCGAGCATCACCCCGCCGATCAGCGGGCCGGCGGCGAAACCCAGTGAGCTGACGGTGGACCAGATGCCGATCGCCTTGACGCGTTCGGTGTCGTCGAAGATCTGCACCACGACCGCGAGGGTGGTCGTCATCAGCAGCGCGCCACCGACGCCCATCCCCGCGCGGGCGGCGATCAGCTGGCCGGAGGACTGCGCGAGTCCGGCCGCCAGTGAGCCGATGCCGAACAGCGCGAGCCCCGCGACCAGCATCTTCTTGCGGCCGTAGCGGTCGGCGGAACTGCCCGCGGTGAGCACGAGACCGGACTGGACGAGCGCATAGGCGTTGATCATCCACTGCACATCGGCGGTGGACGCGTGGAGGTCCTCGGTGAGCGAGGGGATCGCCACGTTCAGGACGGTGTTGTCGAGCAGCACGGTGAGCTGGGCGAGACAGATGACTCCGAGGATCAGCCAGCGCTGCGCGTGGCCGCCCCGGGGGGCGAGATCGTTCTGCTCGGCGGTGGTCGCCGTCATACGGGCTCCTGATTCCGGTGCTCTTGTACGGTGTATGGGAAGCGCTCACGGATACCGTAGGGCATTTCCTGTACGCCGTACAACGATTACGGGGCGGCGCCCCGGACACGACAGGGCGGTGGCCCCGGAGCGTCTGCTCCGGGGCCACCGCCCTGTCGTCGCCGTTCTGCTGTCCTGTCAGCGCCGGACCGCCGTCGGCCGGTCCGCCGCCCCGGTCTCAGCTCGTCGGCTGGGTGAGGTCGTAGAAGGTCGCGCTTCCCACGGTGACCTCCTTGAAGTTCTCCTCCACCCATGTCGAGATCTGGGAGGAGGTGCCCTCACCGCCCGTGCCTCCGCCTCCCATGCCGCCGGAGACGAAGTAGTGGATCTTTCCGTCCTCGACGTACTTCTTGAACTGGGCGAGCGTCGGGGACGGGTCGCTGCCGTTGAATCCGCCGATCGCCATCACCGGGTCACCGGTGGCGAGCTGGTAACTCGCCGCGTTCTGCGAGCCGATGGCCGCGGCGGTCCAGGTGTAGGCGTCGGCGTTCTGCTTCAGGAGCGTCTTGGCCTCGGAGTCGACGGAGGCGCCGTTGAGCAGGCCGCCCATACCGCCGCCTCCGCCGCCCGTACCGCCCTCACCCGTGCCGCCGCCGGGCATGCCGCCCTGCTGGCCACCGGGCGCCTGGCCCTGACCCTGCCGGCCTTGGCCCTTCTGGCCCTGGCCGGGCGTCCCGCCGCCGGGGAAGCCGCCGCCCTGGGCGTTGCCCTGCCCGTTGCCCTGGGCCTGGCCGCCCTGCTGGGTTCCCTGGCCGGGGGGCCGGCCGCCGCCGGGGGCTCCGCCTCCGCCCATGCCGCCTCCGGGACCGCCGCCCATGCCACCGGCGGACGGGCCCGCGGTGACGATCGAGCCCTGGTGCCCGGTGTTCAGCGTGCTGATCGTGTAAGCCGTCGGCCCGGCCAGCGAGGCCGCGAGGCCGAGGCCCACCACGCCCAGCGCGAGTGCCCGGCCGAGCCGGGCCGCGAGCAGCAGCCCCACCGCGGCAACGAGGCCGCCGGCCAGGACGGCCCAGCGCAGCCACGGGAAGTAGTCCGGCGTGCGGCCCAGCAGGACGTACGACCAGACGGCCGTCGCCGCGACGGTGGCGCCGAGGGCGGCGCCCGCCCACCACTTGCCCCGCTCCTCCCAGAGGACCGAGGCGCCCATTCCGACCAGCGCCGCGATGTAGGGCGCCAGGGCCACGGTGTAGTACTGGTGGAAGATGCCGGCCATGAAGCTGAAGACGAAGGCCGTCATCAGCAGCGACCCGCCCCAGGCGAGGAACGCCGCACGGGCCGTGTCGGTCCGCTTCGCGCGCCAGGTCAGCCAGATCCCCGCGACCAGCAGGATCAGCGCGGCGGGCAGCAGCCACGAGATCTGGCTGCCGATCTCCGAGTTGAACATCCGGCCGATGCCGGTCTCACCCCATCCGCCACCCTGGCCGCCCCCGCCGCCACCACCGACGCTTCCGGTCTCCTCGCCGTTGATCCGGCCGAGTCCGTTGTAACCGAAGGTGAGTTCGAGGAAGGAGTTGTTCTGCGAGCCGCCGATGTACGGACGTGAGGAGGCGGGCCACAGCTCGACGATCGCGACCCACCAGCCGGCGGACACCACCATCGCCAGCGCCGCCAGACCGAGCTGCCCGAACCGCTTCCGCACCGACACCGGCGCGAACACCGCGTACAGCACGGCCAGGGGCGGAAGGATCAGGAAGGCCTGCAAGGTCTTCGACAGGAAGGCGAGACCCACCGCGACGCCCGCCCAGACAAGCCACTTCGTCCGGCCGCCCTCGAACGCGCGCAGCACGCAGTAGACGGTGACGGTCATCAGGAGCGCGAGCAGCGCGTCCGGGTTGTTGAAGCGGAACATCAGCGCTGCCACCGGCGTCAGCGCGAAGACGGCCATCGTGATCAGCCCGGCGGCCGCGCTGAAGCGCCGGCGCACGGCCGCGTACAGGACGCCCGCCGTGGCGACTCCCATCAGCACCTGGGGCGCCAGGATCGCCCAGGAGCTCAGACCGAAGACGCGCACCGACAGGGCCATCGGCCAGAGCGTGGCCGGGGGCTTGTCGACGGTGATCGCGTTCGCGGAGTCCAGCGAGCCGAAGAAGAAGGCCTTCCAGCTCTGGCTGCCGGCCTGCACGGCCGCCGAGTAGAACGAGTTGGCGTATCCGGAAGCGCTCAGGTTCCACAGGTACGCGAGGGCGATGACCAGCAGCATGGCGAGGAAGGCGGGCCTCGCCCAGCGCGGGTCCTCGGGCCTGCCCCGGCGGATACGGCGCACCAGCGGCTCACGCCTGCCCGCGGCGTGCGCGGGCGCCCCTGGGGTGTCGGGCGGGGCCTGGTACTGGTCGGCGTGCGTGACGGCGGTCATCGGACGTTCCTCAGTTCGTGTGCGGCACCCTTGCGGGCGTCCTGGTGGTCGGTGCGCCGGTCGGGGAAGACCCAGGCACGGAAGAGCAGAAACCGCAGCACCGTTGCCGCGAGGTTGGCCGCGATCAGCACGGCGAGTTCCGTGCCGTGCGACGCCGATCCGGACGCGGTGCCCAGGGCGGCGAGCGAACCGCTGGTCAGGGCGAGCCCGATCGCGAAGACGACCAGCCCCTGCGCCTGATGGCGTACGGCGCCGCCCCGGCCGCGTACGCCGAACGTGAGTCTCCGGTTCGCCGCGGTGTTGGCCACGGCGGAGACGAGGAGAGCCGCGGCGTTGGCGAACTGCGGCCCGACGCCCAGCCGGAAGAGGGAGTACAGGGCGAGGTAGACCAGGGTCGACAGCGCACCGACGACGCAGAAGCCGACCAGTTGCCGGGCGAGCCCGCGCGGCACCCCGGGCACGACCCGGTCACGCGGATCGTCCCCGAAGGGCCGCGCCAGCCGGTCCAGCGGCAGCGCTCCGGTGGCCAGGGCCCTGCCCACCCGCCAGACGCCCTTGAGGTCGTCGGTCGCGGTCCTCACGATGTGCACGGTGGAGTCCGGATCGTCGACCCAGTCGACCGGCACCTCATGGATGCGCAGTCCCGCCCGCTCGGCGAGGACCAGCATCTCGGTGTCGAAGAACCACCCGGTGTCCTCGACCATCGGCAGCAGCCGCTGCGCGACCTCGCGTCGTATGGCCTTGAAGCCGCACTGGGCGTCACTGAACCGGGCGGCCAGCGAGGAGCGCAGGATCAGGTTGTAGGCCCGCGAGATGAACTCGCGCTTCGAGCCCCGCACCACCCGCGAACTACGGGCCAGGCGGGAGCCGATGGCCAGGTCGGAGTGGCCCGAGATCAGCGGGGCGACCAACGGCAGAAGGGCGTTGAGGTCGGTCGAGAGATCGACGTCCATGTAGGCGAGGACCGGGGAGTCCGAGTGGGACCAGACGGTCCGCAGCGCCCGGCCCCGGCCCTTCTCCTCCAGCCGGTACGACCGCACCTCGGGGATGAGATCGGCGAGCCGTGCCGCCACCTGGGGCGTGCGGTCGGTGCTCGCGTTGTCCGCCACGGTGATCCGGAAGCCGTAGGGGAACGTCCGCGCCAGGTGGTCGTGCAGGCGCAGCACACACGTCTCGAGGTCCTTCTCCTCGTTGTACACGGGGATGACCACGTCGAGCACGGGGACAGGAACGAGTGCGGGAGCGCCGGCAGCGCCGACCGCTGCGGCCGGGAGGTGTTCCCGGGCCGGCAGGGTGCTCCAAGGAGTGTCGGTTCGCATGACTACGACACTCGCCAACCGCGCTGTCACATCCGTGTGCTGAGCCTGTGGTCGGCCTGTGAGTGCGCCACGGGGGCGGATTCGACACTGTTTCCCCAGGTCACGGGCGTGTGAGCGAATCCGTTGGGCCGCGACGAGAAAGCGTCACCGGCCGCGGAGCTGTCCGTCCCCTGCCCGTGCACCTCTCCGGATCCGTCCGTCCCCTGCCCGTACGCCTCCCCGGTGCTGTCCGTCCCCTGCCCGTACACCGCGTCCGAACTTTCCGTCCCCTGCCCGTACACCGCGTCCGCCGGCAGATGGACGGCGAACACCGTGTCGCCGGGTGCCGACCGCACCTCGGCCAGACCACCGTGCGCGGCCGCGACGGCCTGCACGATGGCGAGGCCGAGCCCGGTCGACCCGGCGTGCCGGGAACGCGAGGCGTCGCCGCGCGCGAACCGTTCGAAGACGTGGGGCTGCAGTTCGGCCGGGATCCCGGGACCGTCGTCCTGGACCTCCAGGGTCACCCAGGGCAGATCCCCGCGCGCCTGCCGCACGCGGACCGTGACAGTGGTCCCGGGCGGTGTGTGCGTCCTGGCGTTCGCCAGGAGGTTGACCAGCACCTGCTGGATCCTGGTCGGGTCGGCGAGCACCGTCGCGGGGACCTCCGGCAGCTCCAGCCGCCAGTGATGGGCGGCGCCGGACGATCCGCCGGGGGCGCGGTCCGCCACACGGGCGTCGCTCACCGCGTCGATGACGAGTGGCGAGAGATCGGTGCTCTCGTACGAGAGCGGCCGCCCCGCGTCGAGGCGCGCCAGGAGCAGCAGGTCCTCGACCATGCCGGTCATCCGCTCGGCCTCGGACTCGATGCGCCCCAGGGCATGGCGGGTGTCGGGTCCGGCCATCTCCCGCCCGCGCCGGGTCAGTTCGGCGTATCCGCGGATCGAGGCGAGCGGCGTCCGCAGCTCGTGGCTGGCGTCCGCGACGAACTGGCGCACCCGCGTCTCGCTCTTCTGCCGCGCGTCCAGGGCCGAACCGACATGGCCCAGCATCCGGTTGAGAGCGGCGCCGACCTGGCCGACCTCGGTACGCGGGTCGGCCTCGGCCTCCGGGACCCGTTCGAAGAGGGCCACCTCGCCGCTGTGCAGGGGGATTTCGGACACCCGGGTCGCGGTGGCGGCAACCCTGCGCAGCGGGCGCAGCGCCACGCCGACCATCGCTGCGCCGGCGATCCCGGCGGCGATGAGCCCCGCCCCGGTGACACAGACCTCGACAAGAATCAGGGTGGTGACGGCCTTGTCCACCTCGGCCGTGGGAATGCCGACGAGGACGGTCGAACCGTCGCCCGACGGGACGGCCTGCACGCGGTATCCGCCGAGCCCGGAGAGCTCGACGTCATGGGCTTCGCCGTCCAGGGGCACCCCGGCGGCGTCAAGGGCGTTCTGCTGGGAGTCGGTCAGCGCCTCGGTGCTCTCCCGGGCCTCCGGGCCGCCCTTCTTCACCACCTTCGACTCGGTGACGGAACCGTCGGAGACCACGGCGCCGAACGTGTTGAACGGCTGGCCACCGCCCATCCCGATGAAGTCCAGCGGCTCGTCCCTCTCAGGGCCGCCCGGGGTGACCTTGCCGTTGCCCGGCTGACGTGCCACGGCCATGGCGATGTCGCGCAGCTGACCGTCCAGCTTCCCGTCCATATAGCTCTGGAAGGCGATCGCGGTGACCGAACCGATCACCGCGGCGACCACCGCGATGAGCGTCACGGCGTACACGACGAGCCGCGTCCGCAGCGTCCAGGGGCGGCGCGTGTTCTTCCTGCTCATGCGGCTAGTCACCGGGCTTGATCAGGTATCCCGCCCCGCGCCGGGTGTGGATCATCGGGGTGCGCCCCGCGTCGATCTTCTTGCGCAGGTAGGAGATGTACAGCTCGACGACGTTGGCCTGGCCGCCGAAGTCGTAGTTCCAGACCCGGTCGAGGATCTGCGCCTTGCTGAGCACCCGGCGCGGATTGCGCATCAGGAAGCGCAGCAGCTCGAACTCGGTCGCCGTGAGGTGGATCGAGTCGTCACCCCGGCTCACCTCGTGGCTGTCCTCGTCCAGGATCAGGTCACCGACGACGAGCGTCGACTCGCTGCGCACCGAAGCCGTGCCGGACCGGCGGATCAGTCCGCGCAGCCGTGCCACGACCTCCTCCAGGCTGAACGGCTTGGTGACGTAGTCGTCGCCGCCCGCCGTGAGCCCGGCGATCCGGTCCTCCACCGAGTCGCGCGCGGTCAGGAACAGCACGGGTACATCGGAGAGTTCGCGCCGCAGCCGACCGAGCACGGCGAGCCCGTCCATGTCGGGGAGCATCACGTCGAGGATCACCGCGTCGGGCCGGAAGTCGCGCGCCGTACGGACGGCACCCGCGCCGTCACCCGCGCTGCGCACCTCCCACCCCTCGTAACGCAGGGCCATGGAGAGCAGCTCGGCCAGCGGAGCCTCGTCGTCCACGACCAGCACGCGTACGGGGGTGCGGTCGGACCTGAGCAGTTCTGTACGCCCCTGGGGCGAGGTCGTCGTCATGGCTCAAGCCTGTGAGACGGCCGTGAGAGAGAGCTTTCGGCTACCTGTGAATTTCCTGAGAAACACGTGGCGGGCCCTCCGCGGGCCCTCCGCTCCCGGGCGGATTTCCCCTGGGGGCTCCGCCGCCGGGTGGGATCCACACCCGGCGACCGGATCAGGGCAGCCCGGTCGGGCGGCTACGCGTCGGCCCCGTACGTCCCGTAGTCAGGCCGTCCCGTCGGCTCGTAGACGTGCACCGCGATACCGCTCGGAGTCGTCTCGCTGTGCAGCAGGCGCAGCCCGGCCGGGGCGCCGCCGTCCGGGAACAGCCGCCGTCCGCCGCCCACCACCACCGGGGCGATCGCCAGCCGCAGCTCGTCGATCAGCCCCGCGGCCAGCAGGGACCGGCCCAGCCGGGCGCTGCCGTGGATCTGGAGCTCACGGCCGGGCCTCCGCTTCAGCTCGGAGACCTGGGCGGGGACGTCACCGGACAGGATGGTGGCCGGCTCCCACTCCGCACGGGTCAGGCTCCGGGACGCGACGTACTTCGGCGAGCCGTTCAGGATGCGGGCGTTCGGATGATCGGTCATCCGCGGCCAGTCCCGGGCGAAGTTCTCGTACGTACGACGGCCGAACAGGAACGCGTCGGCCCCGCTCAGCCAGGTGGTGGCCATCCGGTCGAACGCCTCGTCCAGGTGCGGCACGAACCAGCCGCCCCGGACGAAGTCGTCGCTGGTGTCCTCGTCCGGGGAGCCGGGCCCCTGGGAGACACCGTCCAGCGACAGGAACTCCTGCAGCACCAACCTCATCGCGCACCACTTCTCTCTCGGGCGGGGAGACGTACGCCCTGCCCTTCCGGACCCTGTGACGTGCGGAAAGTCATCGGTCGTCCCGCTCTTCTATGCAACCCGCACTTCGGTGTTCTGGCACACGTGCAGCAGCCACCTCCCGTCACGCTGCTTCGTCATGACGTAGAGCGGAGCGCCCTCCGTCTCACCCTCCGGCGAGTGGTAGACCTGCCGGACCTTGACGGCCGCCACGTCGGGCCGCAGGAACTGCGTGTGCACTGCCCTGTAGGTGACCTCACCCTCCCGGTCGGCGGCGGGCAGCACCGCGCGGGTGAACTCGGCGATCGCGTCGAGGCCGATCAGGACCTTGCCGTGGCCGGTCGTCCAGAGGGCTTCGGGGTGGAAGAGCGCGAGGAACCCGTCGACGTCCTGGACGCGCTGAGTGCGCTCGACAGCGGCGACGACCTGTTCGAGAGCTGCGATGTCCGTGGTTTCGGTGTCTGCGGTGTCTCCGCTGCCGATGGCTGCGGTGTCTGTGATGTCAACGGCTGTGGTGTCCGCGGCTTCGGTGTCCATGCGGATCACCCTGATACCTCGACCGGACTTGAGGTCAAGCCCTGGCCGCAGGACCACCCGGACAGGTGTCAGCCGAAGAGCTCGCTCGCGTTCCCGTGACACACCGCCCGCAGCCATGCGTCCCCCAGGCCCAGTCGCTCCAGGGCGTGCAGCTGATGGACGTACGGGTACGGGATGTTCGGGAAGTCGGTACCGAGCAGGATCCGGTCCCCCAGATCCGCGAGGCGCTTGATCTCGTCCGCGGGGAACGGCGTGAAGCCCTCGGTGAAGTCCGTGAACGCCATGGTCGTGTCGAGCCGCACGCCGGGGTAAGCCTCCGCCAGCGTGAGGAAGTCCCCGTACTCCGGCATCCCCATGTGCGCCACCACCAGCTTCAGCCGGGGGTGGCGGGCCAGCAGCCGGCCGATCGGCTCCGGACCGGTGTGCGCGCCGGGGGCCGGACCGGACCCGCAGTGCGTCACCACCGGGATCCCGGCCTCCGCCAGCAGCCCCCACACGGAATCCAGCAGCGGATCGTTGGGGTCGTAACCCCCCACCTGGAGGTGCGACTTGAAGACACGGGCCCCGGCCTCCACCGCCTCGCGCACATAGGCCTCCGCGCCGTCCTCGGGGAAGAACGTCGCGGTGTGCAGGCAGTCCGGCACCCGGGCCGCGAACCCGGCCGCCCATCCGTTGAGCCAGGCGGCCATACCGGCCTTGTGCGGGTAGAGCATCGAGGTGAACCGGAGCACACCGAACGAGCGGAGCAGCTCAAGACGCTCGTCCTCGTCCCGCCGGTAGGTGATCGGCCACTCCAGCCCGGTCAGCGGGCCGGCCGAGTCGAAGTACGCCCACACCTTGCTGAGCACCCGCTCCGGCATGAAGTGCGTGTGGACGTCGATGATTCCGGGCAGCCCGAGCCTCTGCCAGAACCGGACGACGTCGTCACGGTCACGGTCGTCGCTGCTCATCCGCCCCACCCCTGCCTCGTGCACCTGCGCGTAGATTCCGGTCCCCGGCGACGATCTCAGAACAGCCCGTCCTGCACCGCACCGCCCCCGAGAGCCACGGCCGGCACGCTCAGCCCGGCGCGCGCGTCGGCGCCGACCAGGTCCCATCCGGTGACGAGCCGCGTGTCCAGCACGACGATCCCCTCGTCCACCGTCTCCAGATGCAGGTCGGGCCCGGCCGCAGCCACCAGCCGCCCGGCCACCACTCCGCCGTCCGTCAGCCCGGTCACCACCCGCGCGGCGGCCCCCGCGGCGCCGAGCCCGAACACCCCTGCGTGGTCGACCACCTCGAACGGGAGCCGCTCCAGAGCCTCCGGCCACCCCGCGCCCTCCAGCGCCTCGGCCAGCCGGTACAGCCCTTCGATCTCGGCGGCCCGTTCCGGCGCCCCCGGCAACTCGCCCCGCACCGCACGCTTACGCGCGTACGGGATCCGGTCGGGCACCCCGAGCGCCGAGCGCAGCAACTCCTCCGTACGCCGGGCCGCCATCAGCGGCCCACGCCCCAGCCAGCTGAACACCACGGCCCCCTGCTCCCGCAGCCGCGCGGCCCCCCGCGCCTCCCCCGTGATCCCGACCTTGACCATGCCCGGCCCGAACCAGGCCAGATAGACGCGGTAGGTCCGCGGGTCGTCGGCGATGGTGTCTGCGGCCACCGAGTGCGCCCGGTCCAGCCGCGCACACTCCGGGCACCGCGCACCCGTGCTCCGTACGGGCACCACGGACCGGACCGGGCAGACATTGCCGCGCGCCCCCACACAGTGGCGCTCACCCTCGGCCCGGAACCCGAGTTCCTTCCCGTAGGCCAGGACACTCGTCCGCCGCTGTCCCCGCCCGTCGCCGCGCGCCCAGCCGAGGACGGGCTCGCCGTCGGGCCAGCGCAGCCCGGTGCACCGCCAGTTACTCATGCCCCGCCCCTCCCGGCTCGCGCGGCAACGGCCGCACCCCTGCGGTGAGGCCCGGGAAGACCCTAACGAACCGGGCACCCCGGCCGGATCCGCACCACCACGTTTTTCTAGATCTAGTTTCTAGAGTGAGTTTCTAGAAAAAGCCTCCAATCCGTCTCGTGCCGGTCCACACTGACCCCGTGTCCTCCACCGAGATTCCGCTCTCGCTCTCGTCACGGCAGGCTGCCGAAGGCGACATCGTCACCGTCCCCCTGCCGACCGGCGCCACACGTATCCGGATCCCGCCCTCCGAGGACGGCGACCTCGTCCGGGCCCGGGTCGGCGGACAGGAGGTGCTGCTGCGCATCCGGGTCACCGCGGGCGGTCCGTCGAACAGCTTCCCGTGGGTGGCGCTCCTCGGCATCGCCGCAGTGATCGGGTTCGTGGTGCTGCTGGGCGTGCTCGGGGCGGAGGACCAGGACTCCTCCGCGGGCGCCCCGGCCGGCTCGTCGACGTACGACCCCTCCGGCGAGGACCCGTACGCCGAGGAGACGGAGGACACCTACACCGAGGACCCGTACACCGAGGATCCCGGCACCTCAGGGACGACCGAGGAACCCGAAGAGACCGGAGAGCCCGAAGAGACCGGAGAGCCCGAGGACGCCTCCACCGAGGACCCGTTCGCGGAGGACCCGTACGACACCGGGGAGGAGGCCCCCGACCCGTACGAGTCCGGCACCTGCCTCAACGGGACCCTGCCGGACTCCACGACCGCCCAGGAGGTCAGCGGCGTCGACGAGGTCTCCTGCTCGGCCTCCGACGCCCACTACCAGGTGATCCAAACGATCCCCTTCACGTCGGACATGAGCAGGTGCGACGCCAACTCCGCCACGCAGTACGCGTTCTCGTACCGCTACACCCTGAACGGGGCGACCCTGAACGAGTACGTGTACTGCCTGATCGGCCTCGGCTCGTACGCACGCTGACACCCGGGACCGTGAACACCGACTGCCGGACGGGGGACGGGGGAGGGGCCACACGGGGGGCCCGCGCCCGGCACCGCCCGACACCGCCCGACACCGCCCGACACCGCCCTCGCGACCCCCGTCCGGCCGCGGGCCGCGAGGGCTAGGATCCGGGCCATGGCTCTGACCATGAACGACATGGACCGGTTCAAGGCGTCGATGCCCCGCCTGGAAGCCATCGCCTATCGCCTTCTCGGCTCCGCGAGCGATGCGGAGGACGCGGTGCAGGACACGTTCCTGCGCTGGCAGGCGACGGACACCGGCCGCATCGAGGTCCCCGAGGCCTGGCTCACGAAGGTCCTCACCAACCTGTGCCTGAATCAGCTCACCTCGGCCCGCGCACGGCGCGAGACGTATGTGGGCCAGTGGCTCCCCGAGCCGCTGCTCGCCGGGGACCCGATGCTCGGCCCCGCGGACACCGCCGAACAGCGCGAGTCCGTCTCGTACGCGGTCCTCGCCCTCATGGAACGCCTGGCCCCCAACGAGCGGGTGGTGTACGTGCTGCGCGAGGCCTTCGGCTACCCGCACCGGAGGATCGCGGAGATCCTGGACATCAGCGAGGCCGCCAGTCAGCAGATCTTCCACCGCGCCAAGAAGCACGTCGCGGAAGGCAGGACACGCACCGAGGTCGACGAGACCGCCGCGCGGCGCATCGTCGACGAATTCCTCGCGGCTGCCACCAGCGGCCGGACCGAACCGCTCGTCCAGCTGCTCACCGCCGACGCCGTCGCGATCGGCGACGGCGGAGGGAAGATCCCGGCACGCGCCAAGACCGTCGAGGGCGCCCTCGCCGTCGCG
Organism: Streptomyces sp. Alt3; assembly: GCF_030719215.1. NCBI lineage: Bacteria > Bacillati > Actinomycetota > Actinomycetes > Kitasatosporales > Streptomycetaceae > Streptomyces > Streptomyces glycanivorans. The sequence continues at coordinate 3,997,543 of NZ_CP120983.1, forward strand.
AAGTTCATGCGGGGCCTGTTCAAGCCCGGTCCGGCCAAGCGCGCCCTTGCGGGCGGTTCCCCCGGGGTCTACGCCACGACCGCCAACAACGCCCCCGCACTCGTGGCGGTCCTCGACGGCCGGGTCATCGGTGTCGTGTGCGTGGAGATCGGATCCGACGGCATCGCCGGCCTCCGCAGCCAGGTCAACCCGGACAAGCTCGAGCGCGCGACCCGGCGATGGGCCGCCTCCGACCACGGGGAGCCCCTGCACGTCATCTTCTGACCGCCGAGCGAGGCCGCTCCGCGAGACGGCCCGCGAGACGGCCGCCATGTGAGGTGCTTCACACGGCGGCCCTGTCAGGAAACGGCGGGCTGCCCGGTTCAAGGGGCGAACCCGCGTGAGACAGGAGCAGGGACATGAAGCACCGCATCATCGTTCTCGGAGCCGGATACACCGGAGCCGTCGCCGCCGGCCGCCTCGCCCGGCGGCTGCACCGCGAGGACGTCACCATCACCCTCGTCAACACCGAGCCCGACTTCATCGAAAGAGTCCGGCTTCACCAGCTGGCGGCAGGCCAGGACCTCCGGCCCCGGCCCTTCAGCGAGATGTTCGCGGGCACCGGCGTAGAACTGAAGCTCGCGAAGGTCACCGCCGTCGACGTCGACCGCAGAGCCGTCACCGTCACCGACGCGAACGGTGCGCGGGAGCTGGCGTACGACAGCCTCGTGTACGCCCTCGGCAGCGGTTGGAACACCCAGGGCGTTCCCGGCACCGCCGAGCACGCCCACGACATCACCGGCCGCCCCGGAGCCATGCGGCTGCGCGAGCGCCTCGCCGGCCTGGGCGCCGGAGCGCCCGTGGTCGTCGTGGGCGGCGGCCTCACCGGGCTGGAGGCCGCGACCGAGATCGCCGAGGCCCGCCCCGACCTCGACGTCGCCCTCGCCGCCCGCGGTGCGCTCGGCGACTGGCTCTCGCCCAAGGGCCGCGGCCACGTGCGGAGGGTCTGCGCCAGGCTCGGCATCACCGTGCACGAGAACACCGCCGTCACCGGCGTGGAGGCCGACCACGTCACCACCGCCGACGGCAGGCCCGTCCCGGCCGCGGTCACCGTGTGGACCACCGGCTTCGCGGTCCACCCGATCGCGAAGGCCACCACCCTGGAGGTCGACGGCACCGGCCGGATCGTGGTGGACGGGACCATGCGCTCGGTCTCGCACCCCGACGTGTACGCCATCGGCGACGCGGCCCTGGCCATGGGCCCCGGCGACAAGCCGCTACGCATGTCCTGCGCCTCGGGCACACCCACCGCATGGCAGGCCGCCGACTCCATCGCGGCACGCCTGACCGGCGGGAAGCTCCCCGACATGCCGCTCCGCTACTTCAACCAGTGCATCTCACTCGGCCGCAGGGACGGCCTGATCCAGTACGTCACCGCCGACGACCGCTCCGTCCGGGCAGCGCTGATCGGCCGGTTCGCCGCCCTCTACAAGGAACTGGTCTGCAAGGGCGCGGCCTGGGGCGTCGCCAACCCGCTGCTGGGAATGCCGACCAGAGGCCGCCGCCTCGCACAGGCCGCGGCCTCCCCTGCCGTCCACGAATCGGTCTGACCTCCGGACCGGTCCACTGCCGCGTCGGGGCCTGGCCCAGGCCCCGACGCGCAGGCATTCCCCAACTCGTCCGCGCCCCGGGGCCCGTCGGGCACAACCGGTCCAGAAACACGACAGAGGCCCTCAGGATTTCTCCTGAGGGCCTCTGTCCTGCTGTGCACTCGGCAGGATTCGAACCTGCAACCTTCTGATCCGTAGTCAGATGCTCTATCCGTTAAGCTACGAGTGCTTGTCCTCGGCCTGGGCCTCGGTCCCGCTCCCCGGTTTTTTTTCTCCCCGGTCGGCGTTGCGAGAACAACATTACATGACCTGCGCCGTGACGCGAAATCCATTAGCCAAACCCGTTCTGACCTGCGGAAACGTTCTTTTGGCGGCAAGTTTCCACACCCGGGAACGACCGAAGCCCCGTGCCTGGGGCACGGGGCTTCGGGTTCTGCGGAGGCGGAGGGATTTGAACCCTCGATGGGCTTTAAAACCCAAACCGCATTAGCAGTGCGGCGCCATAGACCGGACTAGGCGACGCCTCCAGCACACCCCACGCGAGCGTGGGTGGTGCGTGCAGATGATGACACAGACGAGCGCGCTGTCACCAATCGCCGCCCACGGTACTAGGCAGGCGGGCGGCGAGGCAAAGCGCCCTGCGGCGGGTGTCCGACCGGTCCGCCGGGTGCGTGGCAGGCGGAGGCCCGTCCCGTCCGGTCAGGGTTCACCGGCGTGTCCCGTCGGGGTCACCCCGCACCCGGCGGACCCGGCCGGGTGTCCAGGTGTGCCTCTTCCGGTCGGCCCCCCATGAGTTGCGCAACGTGCGGGCGTAAGGAGCGTTAGTAACTACGAGGGCTCCGCCCTCCGTCCGTCACCCCCACGTGCCCGGCGCGCGCCACCACCCGGCGGCCCCGTCGAGCAGGCCGGCGCGCTCCTGGGCGCGCCAGAACATCAGGAGCCCCGAATGCTGCGCCGTATCGCCCTCACCGCTGTCGCGTCCCTGGCCGCGCTGTCCGCCGCCGTGCCCGCCGCCACCGCCTCCCCTCTTGTCCCGCTGCCTCCTCTCCCCTTGCTCCAGGGGGACTGGCCGACGGAGCAGGACACGGAGACCCGGCTCACCGTGACGGTCTCGGAGTCCGGCAATCCGTCGGCCGACGGCGTCTTCGAGCTGGAGTGCGGCCCGGCGGGCGGCAGCCACCCCGCCGCCCAGCGCGCCTGCGATCTGCTGGACGAGGCCGCGGATGCGGGGGACAACCCGTTCGTGGCGACGGACCGCAACGCCATGTGCACCCAGCAGGCCGGCGGGCCCGCCGCCGCCCGGGTGCAGGGCACGTGGCAGGGCGAGAGCGTCGACGCGCGCTTCAGCCGGGCCAACGGCTGCGAGATCGCGCGCTGGAACAACCTCGTGCCGGTGCTGCCCTCCGCCCGGTAGCCGGTTCGGCGGGGCGTGCGCCGGGACTTCGGCCGGGGCGGACGGCGCGCGCCGGGGCGCGCGCAGACCACCCCTGAGGGCCTCCGGCGCGCGTTCCAGGGGAGGTTCAGGTTGTCTCCCGTACGCCCCTCCGGACGCATCGGAGCACGTCAGAAGGGGCGCTCGCGGTCACCACACAGGCCACCGGCATACACCGTGTGCACAGAACCTTGGTGAGAGCTCCCCCTCATCCGCCGCCCGTCGTGCGCTCCTGCCTTTAGACTCCTCCAGTGACAGCCTGAGGCCCGAGGGGCAGGATGGGGCCCGCTGTCGGCAAGGTGCGGTATTCAGGGAGGAAGCGTCTCGTGAGCAGCAGGCCATCCCGAGGCGCTGCTCGCCTCGCAGCCATACTCGATGCCCTCCCGGACGGGCTCCTGCTCGTCAACTGCAACGGCACGGTCGTCAACGCCAACACCATCGCCCTCGAGATGTTCGAGACCCCGGGCACCGCGCTCGTGGGGCGCGGACTGCTCGATCTGCTTCCGGAGTTCGACTCCAGGCTGATCCCGGGGTCGATGCGGAGGCCGGAGTCCGCGGACGAGCAGGGCAGGACCAAGCCCACGCGTATGACCGCGCGCCGGACCGACGGCACCGAGTACCCCGTCGAGGTCACCAGCGCCTCCCTGGACAGCGGCCAGGCCGGCTACAACGACATCCACTCCAGCTACACCGGTGACGAGCTGCTCATGCTCGTCGTCCGGGATCTCTCCGGGACCGTCGACACCGAGGCTGAGCTGGCCCGTTCGCAGCGCCAGACGGAAATGATCCTGCGGGCCGCCTCCGAAGGCGTCGTCGGTACGGACACGGACGGCCGGGTCGTCCTTGTCAACCCCGCCGCCGCCCAGATCCTCGGCTTCCGGGCCAGTGACCTCGGCGGCCAGGAACTCCACCCGCTGATCCTCCACTCGCGCGCGGAGGGCGGCCCGTTCCCGTACGAGGAGTCGCCGCTCGCCGACACCCTCAGGTCCGGCCGCAAGCACCGGGTGCGCGGCCAGGTCCTCTGGTCCAAGAGCGGTGCCCAGGTACCGGTGGACCTGACGACCGCCCCGGTGCGGGACGGGGACCAGCTGGTCGGCGCCGTCATGACGTTCACCGACCGCAGGCCCTACGAGGAGCAGACCCAGCAGCACACCGACGAGGTCTCCGGTCTGACCGAACGGCACACGGCCGAGGTCACCGGTCTGACCGAACGGCACGAGGCCGAGATCGCCGAACTCACCGAGAAGCACCGCGCCCAGGTCGAGGCGCTCACCGAGCAGCACGCCGCCGAGATCGCCGACCGGACCGAGCGGTACGCCGCCGAGCTGGAGGAGCAGGCGGAGCGGCTCGCGGGCCTCGGCGACCGGCACACCCAGCTGACGGCCGTGCTGGGCGAGTCCCTGCGCGGGCCGCTGGAGGAGTTGCGGGGCGAACTCTCGGCCCTCGCCGCGGACCCGGCCGGCCAGCTCTGGCCCGAGGCCAACCAGATCCTGCACCACCTCGCCGCCGGCTATGCGCGCATGACGACGCTCGTCGACAACGTGTTGAGCTACCAACGGCTGGACACCGGCAGCGAGGAGCTCGTCAAGCAGCCGGTGCTGCTCGACGCCGTGGTGACCGCGGGCATCGACGGAGCGGTCGAGCTGATCGGCCCCGGACGCGCCCAGTTCGCGGTCCACGCGCCAGCGATCGAGGCCGAGGTCGACGCGGGCCGGCTGATCACGGCCCTCGCTCACCTCGTCGCCGACGTGGCCGGTGTCGACTCGACCGGCAAGGCCCGGCAGGTGCCGGGCGGCGGCTATGTCGACTCCACGGTCGTGGTGGCCGCGGCACAGCGCGGTGAGGTCGTGCGCATCGAGGTGCGCGGGCCGTTCGCCGGGGGCGACCCGGTGCACGTGCCGATCGTGCGCGGGATCGTCCGCGCGCACGGCGGTGTGCTCCAGACCCACGAGATGCCGGGGATGAGCGGCAGCGCATACGTCCTGGAGGTGCCGCTCGGAACCGGTGCCGGGACCATCGCGCCCGAGCCGCTCCCGGCGCCCGAGGAGACCGCAGTACCCGAGCCCGCCCCCCAGCCCCCCACGCAGGGCGGCCGGCGTCGTGCGCGCAGGGCGTCGACGGACGCGTTCCTGGACGGCCCCGTCGACGAAGGAGCGGCGGCTCCGGAGTCCGGTGACACGGCGGCCGCGGAGCCGACCGGCCGGCGGAGGGCTCGCCGTGGATCCGCGGACCCGCAGGAGCAGCAGGAACAGGACCTGACCGCGCATCGGCCGAGCGAGGGTTCCGGTCGCAGGCGCGGCCGGCCCAGCCCTGCCGAGACGGGTGCGGAGTCCCCCGCCGAGCAGCCCCGGCAGGCGCTGGCTCTCCCCGCCGCTTCCTCCTCCCCTTCCGAGGGGTCCGTGGTCACGGCGGCCGAAGGCGCGCAGGGCGGTGGCGGCCGGCCGCAGCTCGGGCCGACGGTGCCGCCCCAGGGCGTGCCGCAGAGCCCCTCCGGCCGGTCCGGACGCCAGGGCGGCGCCCAGCCCGCGCTGCCCGCCCTCGCCTCGCGCGAGGCCCCGGGGCAGGAGCAGCCTCGGCCGGGTCAGCCTCAGCCGGAGCCGCAGGGACAGCAGCCCGGGGGGCGCCGGGCCCGCCGGGCTCTCGCCGCCGCGCAGGAACGCGCCGCTGCCGCGGAGCCCTCGGGACCTCGTACCGCGTTCGCGCTGCCGCCCGCGGCGGCGGACCGGATTCCGCCGCCGGCTCCTGGCTCTCCCGTCGTGGCACCGCCGTCCGTCGTCGCCCCCGCCTCGCCCGTCCCGCAGCCGGTACCCGCACCGTCGGCACCCCTGCCGACCCCCTCGGACGCCCAGCAGGTCCCGGCCGCCGACAGCCCGATGCCCGAGCGCCATGACGCCGTGCGGACCGCACCGGACGCGGACCACACCCCGCCCCAGCCGCACCCCTCGCCGTCCGGCCGCCGGAGGGCGCGGCCCGTGGAGGCGCCGGAGCAGCAGTCCCGGCCGGGTCATCCCGTTCCCGGGCAGCCGCTGCCCGCCGTCCCCCCGCAGCCCGACTGGTCGCAGGACGTCGCGCCGGGACCGGCCGCACCGGCTCACGTGAACGCCGTGGACCCGGCCGGTGACGGGTCCCGGGCGGTTGCCGGCAGCACCGCGCACACCACGGGCAGCATCGCCGCTCCCGCGGGCCCCGTGCCCGCGCCGGAACCCTCGTCCGCCCCTGAGCCGCATCCGGCCGACAGCGACGCACCCGCACCCGTTCAGGACGCGCGACGCCAGCCGCTGCCTGCCGAGGAACCGATGCCCGCGTCCGCGGATTCGACCCAGGGCCGTGCGTTCAGCGTCCGGACGCTGGGGCAGGGCGTGCCCTTCGCCCAGCACCTCGCGCATCAGCAGAACCAGACGCTCGGCGGTGCCGGACGGCGCCGTAAGCTCGCCGCTCCGCCCGAGGCCGAACCGCAGGCCCCGCCCGCCATGGCCCCCGTACCACCGCAGCCCGCGCCGGCGCCTGTGCCGCCGCAGCCCGTCGTCGCGCAGGGAGGCACCGTGCAGGGTGCCGGCACCGGACGCCTCATGTCCGCGCCCGCCTCCGAGGGGCGCTCGTACGCGATAGGGGCCCCCGACGAGGGTGCCGAGGGACCGGAGCCGCTCGACGGCCCCGGTGGCGCCGTCGAGGTGGCGAACCGCCCGCAGCCGCAGCCCGTCGACGACGAACTGCCCCCGGAGCCGCTGGACAACCCGCGCCGGCTGCTCGTCTGGCCCGCCCCGGACGTCTCCACGCAGCAGGCACTCAGCGACCGCGGCTACCGCCCGGTGATCGTGCACTCCCGGGAGGAGGTCGACGCCCAGATCGCGGCGTTCCCGGCTGCCCTGTTCGTCGACCCGCTGACCGGTCCGATCACCCGTACCGCACTGCAGTCGCTGCGTCAGGCGGCCGTGGCGGCGGAGGTCCCGGTGCTGGTGACTGCCGGTCTGGGGCAGGCGACCAGGGAAGCGGCGTACGGCGCCGACCCGGCCGTGCTGCTCAAGGCGCTCGCCCCGCGCGACAGCGACCAGCACCCGCCGAGGGTTTTGGTCATCGAGGAGCACGAGGAGATCGCGCTGGCGCTCACGGAGACGCTGGAGCGCCGCGGCATGCAGGTCGCCCGGGCGTCGGGCGACAGCGAGGCGGTCGATCTCGCCACCCGGATGCGGCCGAACCTGGTGGTGATGGACCTGATGCAGGTACGCCGCCGGCGTGCCGGGATCATCGACTGGCTCCGCGCGAACGGCGCCCTGAACCACACGCCGCTGGTCGTCTACACCTCCGCCGGCATGGAGGAGGGGGACCTGCCGAGGCTCGCCTCCGGTGAGACGGTGCTCTTCCTCGCCGAGCGCTCCACGAGCGACGAGGTACAGGCACGGATCGTGGACCTGCTGGCGAAGATAGGGACGAACTGACGCCGGGCGTCCTCGGACGCACACGGCAGGGACGGCACGGGTCACGGCTGCCGACCGGCCCGCAGCAGCTCCTGCGGCGCGGCGCACACGGCCTCCTGCGGCACGGCGCGCACGACGAGGGCGGTACGGGAAGATCCGTACCGCCCTCGTCGTGCGTCGTGGCGCCGGGCCGCCGGCTCAGAGCTGGGTGATGTCCAGCTCTCCGTCGGCGTACTGCCTGCGGATCACCTTCTTGTCGAACTTGCCGACGCTCGTCTTCGGCACCGCCGGGATGACCGTCCAGCGCTCGGGCAGCTGCCACTTGGCGACGGACTGGGCGAGGAAGGTCCTGAGCGCCGCGTAGTCGGCGGTGGCGCCCTCCTTGAGGACGACCGTCGCGAGGGGGCGCTCGCCCCACTTCTCGTCGGGCACCGCGACGACCGCGGCCTCGGCCACGTCCGGGTGGGCCATGAGCGCGTTCTCCAGGTCGACGCTGGAGATCCACTCGCCACCGGACTTGATGACGTCCTTGGCCCGGTCGGTGAGTGTGAGGTACCCGTCCGTGCTGATCACGCCGACGTCGCCGGTCTTGAGCCAGCCGTCCTCGCTGAACTTGTCCTCGGGCCGCAGGTCCTCGCCGTCCGCACCGCCGTAGTACGCGCCGGCGATCCAGGCGCCCCGCACCTCCAGCTCGCCCGCGGACTCGCCGTCCCACGGCAGGTGTTCGCCCCCGGGGCCGACCAGACGCGCCTCCACACCGGCCGGGAACCGGCCCTGGGTGATGCGGTAGGGCCACTCCTGCTCGTCGGTGAGTCCTGCGGGCGGGTTGGACATGGTGCCGAGCGGCGACGTCTCCGTCATGCCCCAGGCGTGGCAGAGGCGCACGCCGAGCTTGTCGTACGCCTCCATCAGGGAAGGCGGACAGGCGGCGCCGCCGATGGTGACGCTGGCCATGGAGGAGAGATCACGCGGCTTGGCGGTGACCTCGGCGAGCAGTCCCTGCCAGATGGTGGGGACGGCCGCGGCGTGCGTCGGCCGCTCCCGCTCGATCATCTCGGCGAGCGGGGCCGGCTGCAGGAAACGGTCGGGCATCAGCATGTTGACGCCGGTCATGAACGTGGCGTGCGGCAGCCCCCACGCGTTCACATGGAACTGGGGCACGACGACCAGCGTCGTGTCCTTGTCCGTCAGCCCCATCGACTCGGCCATGTTGACCTGCATGGAGTGCAGGTAGATGGAACGGTGGGAGTAGACCACACCCTTGGGGTCGCCCGTGGTCCCGGAGGTGTAGCACATGGCCGCCGCCCGGCGTTCGTCCAGCTCGGGCCAGGCGTAGGAGGTTGGGCGGCCGGCGATCAGCTCCTCGTACTCGTGCACCGTGGGCGCGAGGCCGTCGAGTACGGAGCGGTCGCCGGGACCGGACACGACCACGTGTTCGACGGAGGGCAGGTGGGGGAGCAGCGGTGCGAGCAGCGGCAGCAGCGAACCGTTGGCAAGGACGACCTTGTCGTCGGCGTGGTTGACGATCCAGACCAGCTGCTCGGCGGGAAGCCGCAGGTTGAGGGTGTGCAGCACGGCGCCCATCGAGGGGATCGCCAGATACGCCTCGACGTGCTCGGCGTTGTTCCACATGAGGGTCGCGACTCGCTGGTCGCCGTCGACGCCCAGCTCGTCCCGCAGGGCGTGCGCGAGTTGTGAGGCGCGGGCGCCGATGTCGGCGAAACTGCGCCGGTGCGGCTCCGGCTCGCCGGTCCAGGTCGTCACCTGCGACTTCCCGTGGATGGTCATCCCATGGGTCAGGATGCGGGTCACAGTCAGCGGTACGTCCTGCATGGTGCTCAGCACGGCGTCCTCCCGGTGGGCGCTACGCGGCGGTAAGAGTGCGCTGATTCTGCTCACATACCAAGCGGTATGTCACTACTTCCGGGAGTACGAATCGATGTCGTCCGGTGCCGACCGACAGAAAGGGGCCCGAAACGGGCCGCGTGGAAGACGTCGCGTCCGGATGCGGGAAGGGTCACGAACGGCCCCGCTCACCGGACCGGGCTGAGCTCCGGATCGTCGCGGAGCTTGCCGAGTGCCCGGGACACGGCGCTCTTGACCGTACCGACGGACACGCCCAGCACCTCGGCCGTCTGCGCCTCGCTGAGGTCCTCGTAGTACCTCAGGACGACCATGGCCCGCTGCCGGTCCGGGAGCTTGAGCACGGCGCGCCACATCGCGTCGTGCAGGGACTGCTGCTCGGCCGGGTCGGGGGCGGGCGCGGCTTCCTTCTCGGGCAGTTCCTCGCAGGCGAACTCGTCGACCTTGCGCTTGCGCCACTGCGAGGTCCGGGTGTTCACCAGAGCGCGTCTGACGTACCCGTCCAGCGCCCGGTGGTCCTCGATCCGCTCCCAGGCGACGTACGTCTTGGTCAGGGCGGTCTGCAGCAGGTCCTCGGCGTCGCTCGGGTTCGCGGTGAGGGAACGCGCGGTGCGCAGCAGCACGGGGCCTCTGGCGCTCACGTACGACGAGAACGACGGGTAGCGGCGGTGTCCGGCGGAGGCAGCGGCCGCCCTGGAGGCGCCGGTGCAGACTGGCGTGGTCATATCTCCACGCTAGGAGCGGGCGCGGACGAGGGGATCGGTCCCAGGTCCCGAAGCCACGTCCGCCTCAGGTTGTAGGGGTCGGGCGGGCCCCACCTCCTGAAGGTGGAGGGGCGGTCCACCCTCCTCAGGGTCCTCACCCCGGGGCCGGCGCTCCCTCCGCCCGTGCGGGCAGCCCGTGCGGCAGCGGCGGCTACGCCGCCGCACGGGCCCCCGATCAGTTCACCCAGAGCGGCGTGAAGATCACATACACGTTGTAGGTGGACTGATCGATGTAGGCGAAGGGCGACTGGTTCACCTGGACGGTGTTGCTGTGGTTGGAAGCACCGGCGCCGACGGCCTGCTGCTGCGATGTGGATGAATTGCCGGAGTTGTCCCCGCCGACGCCGCCGGACCCGATGGTCGCCACCCCCGCGTTCGATCCGTCGCTCGCGAACGCGCCGTTGTCGGCTGCGGCGACACCCCCGAACAGGGCGGCCGCCAGAGGCAGAGCGGCGACGGCGGCGAGAGCGCGAGCGCGAGCGGTACGGATGCTTGCCATGTCAATTCCTCCAGGTACCGAAAATGCGGCTTGATACAGCTGATTCCGAAGCAGTTGGCCGACCACCCCGGTACTGGTCACGACGTCGCGGGTGCAGAACTGCCCACCGCGTCCGACGCGAACCGCCCGCGCCACATGATTCCCCCGCACGCATGAGGGCCGGCCGGTAAACCTCCCGCGAGAGTGACTGTTCCGCCGCGGTCGGACCCACCCCTCTTCCCTTCTTCGAACGTGTGTACGAAAATGATCCCATGGCCACCACCGACCGGCAGGCTGCCACCCTGGCCCTGGCCCATGCGCTCTCCGCCGCCGAGCGCGGGCTCCCCGTCTTCCCGCTGTCCGCCACCAAGCTCCCCGCACTGCGCTCACCACACCGGGACGAGCACCCTCCTGTCCTCTGCCGGGGCGCCTGCGGACTCCCCGGCCACGGGGTCCACGACGCCACCACCGACCCGGCCGCCGTCCGCGCGCTCTTCGCCGCGGCACCCAGGGCCACCGGGTACGGCATCGCCTGTGGACGGCAGCCGCACCGCCTGATCGGCATCGACCTCGACATCGACACCACGCACGGCAACGACTCCGTGGCCGCACTGCGACAGCTGGCCCTCCAGCACCTGTTCACCATCCCGCCCACCGTCACCGTGCTCACTCCCAGCGGCGGGCGGCACCTCTGGCTGACGGGCCCGCCGGGGGCCTCAGTGCCCAACTCCGCGGGCCGGCTCGCCCCCGGTATCGACGTACGCGGGGCGGGCGGCTACCTCGTCGGCCCCGGCTCGGTCACCACCCACGGCCGGTACCGGCTCGCCCCGGGCACGGCACACCTCGCGCCGGCCCCCTGCCCCCGGGGCCTCCTGCGCCTGCTCACAACGGCGCCGCGCCCCCGCCGCTCCACCGCCGGCCCGGCACCCTCCGGACGGCAGGCCCGGCAGGGGCAGGGCCTGGTCCAGTTCGTACGCGCCGCGCACGAGGGCCAGCGCAACACCCGCCTGTTCTGGGCGGCCTGCCGCGCGTACGAACACGGCTTCGGCGACGACCTCGCCGACGCCCTCACCGAGGCGGCGGTCGCCACCGGGCTCACCGAACCGGAGGCCCGCGCCACGATCGCCTCGGCCGCACGCCTGACCACCCGGCGCCCGAATCCCTGAAGTGGGCGCTCCTCGTTGCCGGTTCCTGGCAACGAGGAGCACGCCGGCCATGCACGGATCCCCCCTGTCCTCGCCCTCACCCGTCGCCGCACAATGCGCCGGTGACGCCAACCGGAGCCGCCCCGTCCCGCCGTCCCAGGAAGAACCGTCCGGCAACGCGTGGCGCCGCGGTGTTCGGCGCCGTGTGCCTGCTGGTGGCCGCGTGGCTGCTGCTGGTCGGCACGCCCGGCGCGCTGGCCGACGAAAGGGACTTCAGGGCAGCGGTCGCCTGCCCGCCCGGCGCCCAGGGCACCCGGGGCGCGGACTGTCTGCGCACCGCCGCGGCGCACATCGACCGGGCCGACGAGGTGCAGGGCCGCAAGACACCGACGTACTGGCTGTACCTCACCGAGTCGGACGGGACCTCCAGCCGCACCCGTCTCCACGGCAGCCCCCGGGAAGCCCCACTCGCAGAGCCGGGAACGAAGGTCGAGGTGACGTACTGGCGGAGTCAGATCCGGTACGTCGACTTCTCCTCGACCCGTCTGTCCACCAACGCGGATCCGAGAGGCGACTACCGGCTCCTCTGCTCGCTGGGCCTCGGCCTCGCGTTCTACGGGACGGCTTTCCTCTGGGGCTGGTACTGGATGTCCCGCCGCTCGCCGCCCACGCTCAGGGCGTACCCCTGGCAGGCGGCCGTGACGACCACGGGCGCGCTCCTTCTCACCCTGCTCGGGGCCGTCGCGCCCTGGTTCACCGGCAGCATCCAGGCGGCGTTCCGGCTCGTCGCGTCGGGAACCGTCGTGGTGCTGATCGCCTGTCTGACCGCAGCCGTCGTGCTGAAGCGGCGTCAGCACGGCGACGACACGATCGGCCTGACGCCCGCCGTACCCATCGAGGAGGAGGTCATAGGCGGCCGCGTCCTGGGCAGCACGCCGTACGCGGACAGCGGAGGTGGCTTCCTCGTGGTCGGCCCCGGCTACCTGGCCTCCACACCCGACCCCACCGGCTCCGCCTACCGCAGGGAAGTACCCGACACCCTGACCCCGGTACGCGTCCGTCCGCCCTACACGACGGACCCCGCCGACCGCCCCGACTACGGGGGCCGCGCCCTGGTCCTGGAGTGCGAGGACAACGGCGAGGAGGTGCTCGTCGTCACCCGCAACAAGCACATGCCCACGATCCTGGGCGCACTCCGGCACCCCCGCACCGACGGCCCGGCCCTGCCCTGAGCCCGGCCGCGGGAAATCCGGAAGGCGCCGCAGTCCCCCGCGTCGGTACGTTGTTGTCATGGCCACCCAGATCTTCACCCTGGTCGGCGTCCTCATAGGCGCCCTGACGTCCTACTTCGCGACGGTAGTCGCCGAACGGGCCAAATTCCGGAGGGAGATGGCCACGCGATGGGACGAGCGCAAGCTCGACACGTACATCCAGTACGTGACGTGCATCAAGGAGATCCAGAGGGCTGCCCTGGAAGCCGGACGGGCCCACGATGCCGGAACTGACGCGTCCGACGCGTTGCAGGAGATGGAGGAGAGCGAGAACAGAAGATCGATCCTCTTCGAGACCTTCGTCCTGCTGAGCAACGAGAGGGCCGCCACCGCCGCTCACACCGTCAACCAGCAGACCTGGAAGCTGCTGAGGACGGCCCGCGTCCCCTCGAACGGAATGGCCGAGATCCGCCCGATTCCTCTGGTGGAGGCGCTCAACGTACTTCACGAGGCAGCGCGGTCGGATCTGACGATATCGAAAGCGGTCGTCGTCCGGTGAGCTCTGCGTGCACCACGACGCGTAGTGCATAGCAGTCACACGTACCGGAACGGCCCCCGACCGATTCGCCTGGTCAGGGGCCGTCTCTCTGCGGTGGGTGTGGGATTTGAACCCACGGTGACATCGCTGCCACGACGGTTTTCAAGACCTTTTGGCTGTCTGGCGTCCTCTGCTCTCCGTCCCAGGTCAGAGGCTTGTGGACTCCGAGGTCCGGCCGTCTCCCTCGGCGTCGTGCCCGCTACGTGCCCCAGCGTTCGACCGGCTGTCTCGTCGCACTCGGCGCACCTCTCTGAGAGTCAATGCCCCAGTTACGGCTCCCCCCAGGATGGGAAGCACTGGCGTCAGTACGTTGATGCCCCAGGAAACGAAGCTGCGATCCACCGGCGTGTAACTACCCCACGGTGTCCGGACAGCTTTGACGACCTCTCCTTCGCGACCGTCGTACCTGATCTTGAGCGTGTGCGCCTCGTTACCCACCTCCGGTCCGCTGCACACGGAGTAACTGCCGCCACGTCCTCCGCCCTTGCTGTGGCACTCCACGATGCGGACCTGGACCGCGTCCCCCACCAGATCCAACCGCGCGAGCCCGCTCATCAGAGCCCAGGCTGTGGCTGCCGCGGCCATCAGTGTGAGCGTGCAGTAGCCAGCAATGGCGCGTTTACTCCCCCTGGTCATGGCCCCAGCATCCCTTGCGTGCAACCAAGTCGGTAGTCGCAGTCGGCCGCCCACAAGACGAATGCCCCCAAACCGATTTCGGTTTGAGGGCCATCCAGGCGCAGGAGGTTGACGCCAGATCATGTACGAGCAGGCACCGCAGTGGAGCCGTCGTCATCGTCTTCGTGGCCACTGAGCCAGGAGTCCGCCGCTTCGGCGACTTGTTCGTCACGGCCGATGACGGGCCGGGCATAGTGCCGAGTCGTAACGCTTGCGTTCGAGTGGCCGAGCCGGTGCGCGGCGGTCATCACGCCGTACCGATCGGCGACCCACGTCCCGTGCGAGGCGCGGAGATCGTGCGGCGTGACGTCAGTGAGCCCGGCAGCCGCCACGGCGGGATCGAAGTACGCCTTGCGCCACTGGTTGTAACGCAGAGGCTTGCCGCCAGGCGTGACAAACAGGAGAGTGTCCTCCCCATTGGGCAGCGTCTCCAGGTGCCGGCCGATCCGCGCCGCGAGCGACGGCCCGATCCGCAGGACCCTCTTCTGATGGGACTTCGGGGTGTCGAAGACGAGGGTGCCGTTCGCTTCCGCCAGGTTCTCATCGACGAGGACCAGGCCGCCCGACACATCGATGTCCGCTCGCCGCAGCGCGAACGCCTCCCCGACCCGCAGACCCGTGTAGGCGAGCAAGGAGATCAGCAGGTCATGCGGCTTCGTCGCGCTCCTCACAATCCGTGAGGCTTCCAGCGGGGTGAGGATGTGCGGCTCGGTCTGAGGCATGCGAGGCAGCTTCACGCCCCTGCACGGCGTCTGTCCGATCATCTCGTTGTCGACGGCCGCCCGCATGATCTGCGAGAGCACCCGGTAGGCCTGCCTGATCCGCGAGGCGCTGAGACCACGGGTCTTCATCGCACCGACCCATTCGACGATGGTGATCGGCCGGAGGCTGGAAAGCTCACGGTCACCGAGCGCCGGAACAATCAGCGAGTTGATCAAGGATCGGTACGACGCCTGTGTCTTGTGCTTGAGCTGCGGGGAGACCGCGGTGAGCCATCGTGCCGACCAATCGTGGACGGTGGTCCGTCCCTCGGCGGGGTCGAGCCAGCGGCCCTCCTCCATCTCGATTCGCTTCCGTGCCAGCCAGCGATCGGCGTCCGTCGTTGTCGCGAACGTCTGATCAGCGGCACGCAGCACACCGTCAGGCCCCGGATACCGAGCCTGGAACCGGCCGGACGGCAACTTCCGGATCCGGCCGAAGGCGCGTCGGGACTTACGCTTGGCGGCCATCAGGCGGCCCTCCGGTACGAGTACGCCGAGGCGGGCCGCAGGACGATCGGCGCCACCGTATGGGCACTGACGTACTCCTCCACGGCGCTCTCGGGGATGCGGACGTGTCGGCCGACCTTGACGAACGTGATGCGGCGTTCCTCGATGAGCCGGCGAGGAAAGCGGAGACCGGTGCCGAGGCGTTCGGCGACCTGATTCACGGTGAGCAGTCGGTCCGCCACGGTCACCACTCCCCCTCGTTGGAATTGCGCTCCTTCAGTACGTCGCGGGCGGTCTCGCGGTTGGTCTGGAGGTCACGGGCGATGGTGGCGGCGAGAGCTCCTTCGCCGGGGGTGTGCCCGTGGCCGACGTACTGCCAGTCCGTCAGGACGAGGACGGTGTCCGGTTCACGGTCGGCCAGGCCAAGGACGGTCGCTTCCTGTGAAGCGCGGTAGTCGGCGCGTTCCTGGCGGAGGGCGCCGAGGGTGGTCGAGTAGGTGCGGGACTTGGACGAGAAGTGGCCGCGAAAGCCGAGCATGTGCGCCCAGGCCCAGAGGCGCCGATCTGGATAGAGGCTGTCGAGCTCACGGCATGCGGTGATGAGCCGACGGGTGTGATCGGGAACGCGGTGGCGGTCGAGTTCGGCGAGCTCACCGATGCGGCGGTCCAGGGTGCCGGTGTTCTCGGCGGCTTTGGTGGCGTACTTGGCCACGTACGAGGCGACGGCCTGTTCGGTGACATCTGAACCGTCGCCGAAGGCCTTGACCGGGCGGACGTCGAGCTGTCGGCCCCATCGAAAGGTCCGGGCCGGCTGTTCACCGGCAGCCGGGACGGAGACCGACGTGTACGAGTGCGCGGCTGCGGCGCGTATCGCGTCGGTGAGGAGGTCGACCGTGGCCCAGGGGGGCGGCGGAGTACAAGGTCCGTCCGGGCCGTCGAGACGTACGACGGCATGGAAGTGGAGGGCTCCGCGCTTCTGGAATTCAGCGACCTTGCCGAAGGAGACGCGGAGATGGTCGCCCAGCTCACGGCGTGGGATGCCCGCGTGGATGGCGAGTTCGCGGCGAAGTCGGGTGGTGAAGCGCTGCCAGAGCTCCCCGGCGTGGTTGTTGAAGAGCACGGCGCCCGCGTAGTCGTAGGTCTCCGGGTCAAGGGCGGAGCCCAGGTCCCCGGAGTCCGAGGCGTGCGCCGTGCCGCAACGGCAGGTGCCCCGGTCGGGGCGGTTGTGGACAGGGCCGAACGAGGGTGCGGTGAGGGTGGTGAAGACGCGCGGGTGGTCGCGGACGGCGGCGGTGATGTCGCGGCGGTCGTCTCCGGCGAGGCCGGCGCGGATCAGGTGGTAGGTGTCGCCCGCGTAGGTCCAGGCGCAAGAGGGGCAGCGAGAGGCGCGGCGGTTGCCGCAAGCGATGCGGAGGCGCCCGCCCGGCTCGTACGCGGTCGAGTAGCGGTGCAGGGTCGCGCCGGTGGCCTTGTCCTTGTGGGTTACCCAGCCGCTCAGATGGACAGGGTCGGCACAGCCGCCGGTGCGGCGGATCTGGTCCTCCCAGCGGGTGTAGTCGGAGGCCGAGGCCACCCGGAGAACGTCCCCGAGGACGGTCGGGTCGAGCTGTGGGGCGGGCATGGACCGCTTCTGTTTCGAGGGTGAGGGCCGGTGGGCCATGCTGGGGGTTCCTTCCGGTTGCGAGATCGATCGGTGGGCACGGCTCCCGGGCGGCGGATGCTTGGCGGTATCGAGGCCGCCCGGGGGCCGGTCAGCGGCGTTTGGCGTCGGACGCGATCTGGGAGCGCAGGACGACCGCGCATACGGCGACCGATGCGCTGGTGACGGCGACCGCCAGGAGCAGCGAGACCAGGACGGTGCCGACGACCAGGACTACGGCGGTACCGGCACCGACGAGCGCGACCGCAGTGCCGGGGGTCAGCTGTACGACCGGACGGGACGACTCAGGGGCGGCGGCGGGTGCCGGGGCAGGCGTGCCCGGCGTGATGGTGGTCGGCTGGACTACGGCGGGCGGGGTGACCAGGCCCGAGGGCTGCGGCATGGTCGGGATCTTGGGCTGGAACATGGGTGGTTCTCCTCTCCCGGGCGCGGGTTACTTGACGGCGGTGTCGATGACAGAGGCGAAGAGGCTGTCGGCGAGGAGGTAGCCGCCGAGGAGGAGCACGCAGATCAGCCACACCGGCGGACGGAAGAGCTTGATGCCGAGGTAGCCGACGACCAGCAGGGCGATCCAGAGGGGGATGTCCATGGACGCTGTCTCCTAACGGGCGGTGCAGCGGTGGGTACGGGCGGCGAGTTGGGCGGCGGTCCGGCTGGAGTAGTCGGCGGACCAGCCGCAGCGGTCGGCAGTGCAGACGGCGGCGTGGGCGGTGCGGCCGGTGCGGTCGCGGTGGGTGCCGATCTGCACGGGGCCGATACGCATCACGGAGTGGAAGCTGTCGCGGGCGGGCATGCCGGTCAGCCCCTGTCGGTCGTCGGGTCGGTGTACTGGGCGCGGATGCTGCGGGCGGTGGCCGGGTCGTCGACGCGCCGTGCGGCTTCCTCGGCGAGCAGGTGAGCGAGGAAGGGACGTCCGGCTGCGGCCATCTCACGCGCTCCGTCGAGGTAGTCGGCCACGGTCAGGTCGGCGGGATCGTGGGTCATCTCAGTTCTCCTTTGCAGTCAGCTGAGGCGGGCGGCGATGGCGTCGGCGAGATGGGGCGGAACGCCGAGGCGGGAGCGGAGGGTGTCGGTGTCGATCGGTGATCCGGTGCGGGTGCGGTACTCGTCGGCGACCTTGCGGGCGTGGTCGATCAGCACGGCGGGAACGGGCGTATCCGGGGACGGGGTCGGTGGCGAGGACAGGGCCGTTGCCGCAGGGAGTTCATAGGCCGGGGATGGGATCGGGGCGGCGTCAGGGACACGCGCCGGCTCGACGTCCTTCGTCTCCGTGACGGCGGCTGGCGGAGCTGACTCCGGCTTCCCCGACGAGTGGGCGAGGAGAGTGCCGCCGAGGAAGGCGAGTGCGGGCCATCCGGCGATGCCGAGCCGGAGCGGGGCCGGTGGGTCGGCCAGGTCGAGGAACCCGGCGGTGGCGACGTTGGCGCCGAGCGACGCGAACAGGGCGATCAGGAACCAGCACCAGGCCAACCGAGACGGACCCTCGCTGCGCAGCCGACGCCAGGCGGCGACAAGGAGCAAGTCGACGCTGACCGGGTAGGCCCATGCCTTCCAGCCGTCCTGTCCGGCCGCGGCGGCGAGGTCATGCACGTGGGCGAAGGACAGAGCTCCGGCGATAACCGCCTGGATCAACACCGCGTCGATCCGGAGACCGTGCCGGGCGCCCATCAGGAGTCCTCAGCGGGGTCGGAGTCGTCCGGGAACGTGCCCGGCGGCGGCTCCGGCAGCGACACGGCGAGGGACGGGCTGACGGCGTCCACGAAGTCGAGGTCGGCGCCGGCCATGTCGGCGTACAGGGCGAGTTGGCCGAGCAGAAGCACGGTCCGGGCGAAGTCCTCGCAGTCAGGGCACATGGCGGTTCTCCCTTCTCTGGGCATGGCAGTGGTAGGGACTCGGCGCGAAGACGGTCACGCCTACCGGGTGGGGGAGAGATCAGGCGGTGGCCGGAGAGGCCTTCGCCGATGGCACAAGCTCGGTGGAGGTGCCGGTGGTGGGCCGGAAAGGGGCCAGCTCGGGCAGGTCCGGGGTCCTGTCGGCGTACCGGTTGCAGAGGTTCACGGCCTGGCGGAGCGAGGTGTGCGGAGCGCGGATGCGATGCCAACCGCCGGACGCGTCTCCCGCGATGGCGAGGCCTCGCAGTTCGGCGGGAATCTGGATGGCGGCGAGGACCGCGTCCGGGGCGATGTCGCCGAAGGCCATGTTGGCGGAGGTCTCGTCGTTGAGACGGTGGGCGGTGCGGCCGGTGAGTTGGGCGCGGAGCATGGTGATGCCCTTGCCGAGTTCGGAGCCGAAGCGCTGTCCACAGATTTCGAGGTAGATACCGGCGGCGCGGCCGAGCTGCGCGAGACGGACCAAGGCGGTGATGATGCGGTCCCGCCGCCTCTCCTCCTCCTTCGTTGCGTACAGGGCGAGTTCGGCCACCTCGTCGACCAGGACGACGACCGGGGTCGGGCGGAGCTCATCAGGCAGGTCCCAGATGTCGGCGGCGATCTCCGCGTCCGGCACATCGACGGTGATGCGCTGCTGGGTACGGATGAGGCAGTAGACGTCCGCCATCCGCGCCACGAGTGCATCGAGGAGTTCGGCAGCGGTGTCCGGACTGTCGGCCAGCGCTGAGAACCGGCGCGCCAGCGGGAAGAGTTCGACCCCTTGCTTGCAGTCGAGGCCGACGAGAGCAACGTCCAGAGGAGCAAGGCCGGCGACCAGGTTGCGTTGGTAGACCGACTTGCCGGACTCCGTGGCGCCGAGGGTGAGGGCGTGAGGTATCGCGCGGTAGTCGCGGTAGTGCACCGACCCGTCCTCCCGAAGGCCGACCGGTACCCGCATCGCCCGGGTCTCCGTCTCAGCAGGCATCTGCACCCGCTTGAGCACGTCGTATCCGGTCATCCGCACCTCGACGACACCGGACCGCACCTCGCGTGAGGTCACGCCGAACATCGAGAACGAGTGCCGAAGTCGGTCCGAGGCCGTGGCGATGTCGAAGACGTCCTGGCCGGGTCGGAGCTTGAGTCGGAGGACCAGGCCGGTGCGAGTCGGCCGCAGTCGCCGGATACGCGGTGGGCGGGGCTCAGGTATCGGCCGGTTGGTGGCCCGAGCCAGAGATAGCCGCCACCGCGGCGGCGGAACGGTCAACCCGCACGCGTCCATGACCGAGCGGTATCGGACCAAGACCCGCAGCGCGGCCAGGGTGACCCCGAAGGCCAACCAGTACCAGGCGGGCCGCCGCCACCGCAGGAGACCCGCAGCGGCGACGACCAGCACCAGAGCGACCGTGAAAGCGGTCATGATCAGGCCGCCTTCGACCCTGCGGCGGCGACGTCGGCGAGCGAGGTGACCGCGACCGCGCGGAACGCGATGCCGTGCCGCCGCTGACCGTTGAAGTCGTTCTCCCACGGACGAGCGACCAGGCCGGTGAGCGCGACCGGCGTGCCCATGGACAGCTCACCGCTGATCCCGGGCTGCGGAACGGTGACGGACAGGATCTCCACCTCCTCGTTCGCCGCGAACATCACGTCCACCGTCATGAGCTGGGCACCGGTCTCCATGTCGGTGGCGATCTCACCGGTGCGGCGGTCACGGACCTTGACCTGCGGAGTCTTGGCGACCATCACGACAGCGCTGGAGGTGTTGACGGGAATCTGACGCACAGCAGATCACTCCTCTATAGATGCTGAACTCCGCCACTCATGTATATGAGTGACATGAAGAAGAGTGCATGACTCCTGTACATGAGTCAACCCGCCGCGAAGAAGAACTCACGACGGGTTGCGGGAAGTTGAGCGGCCGTCAGTCGTCGGCAGGAATCCGATACTCGAAAACGAACTGGTCAGCGGCCATGAGCGTGTCGCACACCTCGACCACCCGACCCGCGGTCGTACGGGCCTCCCGGATCAGGTGAACCACGGGCGCGCCAGGGCTGAGCGCCAGTTCCGACGCCTCCGACTTCGAGGCCGGGCGCGCTTGCAGCGTCTCGACGAACTCCGCGAACTCATGCCCGTGGTCTTCGAGTCGGGCATAGATGCCGCCGCCACCAGGGTTCTCGGAGAACAGCTCCGGGATCTCTTTCACCACGTCCCAGGGCAGGTACGACGAGGCGGTCTCAACCGGGGTGCCGTTACGGAAGTAGAGGCGCCGGCGGGCCAACACCTGTGTACCGGCGGGAACGCCCAGGCGCTCGGCGGCATCCTCGGGCGCGTCCATAGGACCGATGTAGAGGACGCTGACTTTGGCGGTGGCGCCGGACTGTGCGGACTCCGCGAGGTAGGCGGCCTGGCCACCCTGCCGGAGCGAGCGCCGGAAGCGATCGGACGAGCGGTGCCGTACGGGGGGCCGGTTCTTCACGATCGAGCCCTTGCCGTGCCTGGTCTCGACGAGCCCACTCGCCCGTACCTCGACCATGGCCTTACGGATCGTCCCGCCGGAGACGCCGTAGCGGTCCACCAGCTCGGATTCGCTCGGCACCATGTCGCCGGCCTTGAGAACCCCCGCGCGGATCTGCTGCACGAGGTCATCAGCGATCTGCACATACCGAGGACCGGAACCGGCCCCTCCCGCCGCAGTTCCCATAGTCCTTCCCTGCCTCCTATGCTCCTCTACATGAGTCAACCACAGGAAGCGACGCCCACTCCCCTGCACTCCGTGTCCGTCGCCGGAGTAGTGGTGCGCGAGGACGGCCGCCTCCTGGGGATCCGCCGAGCCGACAACGGCACCTGGGAGCTCCCCGGCGGCATCCTCGAACTCAACGAGACACCGGAAGCCGGCGTTGCCCGCGAGGTCTGGGAAGAGACAGGCATCCACGTCGAGGTGGACCAGCTCACCGGCGTCTACAAGAACACGACCCGAGGCATCGTCGCCCTGGTCTTCCGCTGCAAGCCCTCCGGCGGCACCGAGCGCACTTCAAGCGAGTCGACCGCCGTCTCCTGGCTCACACCCGACGAGGTCAGCGAGCGCATGGCCGAGGTCTACGCGGTCCGCCTCCTGGACGCCCTGGACGGCAACGGCCCTCACGTGCGGAGCCACGACGGCAAGCAGCTCATCACAGCGGGATAAGACTTTCTCTACTTCATCAAGGCCCGCGCACGGCGCGGGCGCGCGCCGCCTCTGCGGCGCGGCCTGCCTCCTGTCTCCGCCCCGGCTGGCCGCGCCCGGCGGCGCGCTCGGCGGCTGCGGGCATGAAGTAGGAGACACCCTCTGTGGCTGGGGCGGTCGGCTCCACGGCTTTAGGCAGCCACTTTGGGGCGAGCCTCTAAGATCATGGCCCCAACGTCGTGCTTTGACGGGCAGGTCCACGGACTGCCCGACGCGCCGGAAGCTTAAGGGGCCATGATCACTCGCCCCAAAGCAGCTCCAGCCCAAAGCCGCTCCACCGACCTCGACATGGAATCTGCCCCCAAAGGAAACCTAAAAAAGCTCGTAGGGGCAGCCCCCGCTTGGGGCCACCCCTACGACTGCAGTCTACGTGTACACCGTTCTTCACCTATCGAGCTACAGCGTGACAGAGAACCTCCATAGACCGAGTTGCCTGCTTCACGGCTGCTTGCGATTGGCGCGTTATGCGTTCTCGCGGTTTCCGTGACCCCTGTAACGCAACGAGGAGGCCTTGGACAGCGCTCTTCAACCTGCTCAGGACGCGATCCAGCCGGTGAAGCATTAGCCTCGATCGCAGGTCGAGCGGACCAAGGGCCTCTCGCGCTGCATCCAACGCCAGCTCCAGTGGCCCATCTGCATGGTGCAGGTACATGCGCAGACATGCCACGGCTGCTTCAAGTTGCTGCTTCTTATCCTCGGGATCGTCTGCCCGCGCCGCAGCCTCCAGGTGCCCTTTAGCGTAGAAGAATTGCTCGAACCCTTCTAACAGGGCACCATCCAGATTCTTCATCTTACGCCGCTTTAGTTCGGCGATTTCAGACATTTCTGCCACGGATGGCAGCGAGTAGCCGGAGCCGCTGTGAGTTACCGCGTCGAGTAATCGACTTACGCCCGCACGCGGTTCGGACCAGACGTCATCCTGACCTAATTCGTACCCCGGACCGCTGTGGGTCAGGGCATCTAAGAAGCGAGTTCTCATACTTACACGCCACCTTCCTCAGCAGTTGAACGACCGACGGCCATTCTCGTTACGCCAGGCTGCATCTCTTCTGATTGCTGAGATGGCTCCGTCATGGTCGCGTGCTGAGTCATCGCGAGCCCGGGCGCCGCTCGCTGCCATTTGTCTAGAATGGCAGGCGCCCCCGCGCCAACCACTATTGCCCCAAAGACGCCTAGTTGATCCGTTGCGGCAAGCCCCCATGCAACGCCAGCGCCTAATAAGATCCGTATGGCCTCACCAGTGAAATACATCGGCGTTGTCGGCCCGTTCTTGACTTTCCAGGGCCATTGGTTCCGCATCTGCAGGTGCTTGTAGAGGGTCACCATTGACACCAACGCTCCGCCGACAGCGCCATAGCAGAGCATCTGCCCGTGCAGCATTGGACTCCCCCAGGTGTCGCGGCTCAAGCCTGCGATCTACCAGACTAGCGCCGACTCCTCCGACTGTCATACACCTGATGTATCATTCCGGCCGCCGCAGCACGGTGTGGCAGACCACAGGCATCCGCTACATGGCGTAAGCCCAGGTGGACTGGGCGTAGTGCAACTTCAGCCGTTGCGTCTCGATCATGCACGCGGCCGAAAATCGTCTCTCCGGATGCCGCAGCTATCCCACCCCCCTTGAACTCGGCACCCTCAAATGAGGGTGCGTATGAACGGCGTTGCTCGTAACCGAGAGGGCGGGTGTCTAACTGCGTGACAACGCCGGCGAAGGCCTACGAACCATTGGTCCAGGTGAGGGCCACACCGCACGCCCAAGACGCCGCGCCCACCCGAGTTACTTCGGGACGAAGCAGTCCTCAGGGGCCGTTCAAGGTCGACGAAAGTCGGCCAGCAAAGCCAGAAGCCCATGGCATCTGATCTGGTCAGAGCCATGGGCCTCTCTGGTGTGTTGGTCTGCGGGACTGTAGATCAATAGGCGGACTCATGCGGATCGCTCGTTGCCCGGAGGTGGCCGCGGCTCGTTGCGACGCGGAAGATGTCCCGCAGTGCCCCGGTCAGCTCTTTGGCCAGGCACCGCATCTCGTC
Source organism: Streptomyces sp. Alt3 (assembly GCF_030719215.1). Taxonomy (NCBI): domain Bacteria; kingdom Bacillati; phylum Actinomycetota; class Actinomycetes; order Kitasatosporales; family Streptomycetaceae; genus Streptomyces; species Streptomyces glycanivorans. Next base: position 4,021,697 of record NZ_CP120983.1, read on the forward strand.
AAGGGACGTGTCCTGGTTTCCGAGAACTTCTGAGGCCTCTTCCAACAGTTCCCTTGCCGTGCCGAGTTGGATCGCTTCGATGCCGTCCGCGAGGCGGGACATGTAGCCGTCCGGGTCGTCGGTGCTCAGGTAGCAGGGCTTGTCCCCCGGGCCAGACCATGGGAGGAGCCGAAGCTCGTTCGGTGTTGTCATCCTTGGGTTGGCCTCTCGTTGAGCACGTGGTGGGCGGTGAAGACAGCGTCGACTCGGTCTCCCGGAAAGGCCAGGAGCGCGGCTTCTACGACGCGGCCGTTGGCGTCGGTGGCGATGCGCGTGATCGCGAGAACCGCCATGTTGTTTCCGATGCGGAGGGCCGACGCTTCGTCTGGGGTGGGAGAGCGGGCGGAGACCGTCTCTCGGATGGTGGCCGGCGACGGGCCAAGGACGGCGAATCGCGTTACTGCCTCCCGGCACACGGAGTCGTCGTCGAGGACTCCGGCCGGGGCCAGGTCGCGCGGGATGTAGATGCGGGCCAGGCCGTGCGGCGCCCCTTGTTCGAGGCTGAGGCAGGTGAACTCGGCGAGAGGGCTGCCCGTCGGCACTTTCAGCAACGTCGTCAGCTGCACGGAGGCCGGAACCGTGGTGCTGCGAACCGTAATGCGCATCGTGGGCCCAGCGGCGGTCCAGGGGTCCAGCGTGCCCCAGCCTCCGACGTACATGATCTTGCGGCGGGGGTGACGGACGTAGTTGCCCTTGCCGTGGATTTTTTCGACGAGTCCTTCGCCCTGGAGCACGGCGAGAGCACGTCGCAAGGTCACCGTGCTGACCCTGTACCGGGCGGCCAGGCCGGCTTCGGACGGGAGGCGTTCGCCAGGCTTGACGCCGCCCGTCGTGATCTGGTGGCGTAGGTCGTCGGCGATGTCGTGATGGCGTCGGGGCACGGAGCCAGTCACCGCCTTCTCAGCAGTCGCAGGGCGATGAGCCAGGTACGGGCGTGTATGGCCAGCAGTTCGCCCGACTCGAAGACCAGTTGCTTGGCCCCTTGAGGGAGCTGGAAGAGGTCGCTCACTCGGCAGGCCTGACCGCCCAGTTGGATGATGTCGCCGCGCTGCACGGTGGCCGCAGTGACCTCGACGGTGGAGACCAGCGCGCCGCCGGGGGCTGGGGTCCTCATACCACCGCCCCCACGGGCACGGACGGGTCGGGGGTCGAGTGGCACGGGCAGATGCACTCCTCGTAGATCACCGGTACGTCGTCCGTCGTCGCAGGCGGGGACGGCTCGATGCAGGAGTGGTGCGTCCCGATCCAGCAGGCGATCGAGCGGTAGGGGACTGAAGTCGTGTCCGTTGGGTGCGGTTGCCGGCGAGGAGGCATCAGTGGGCCCCCGCGAG